>JBFYZW010000001.1:0-4956 GCA_041309305.1 Deltaproteobacteria bacterium
CGAAGGTCATCGAGACCCCAAAGGTGTCGGCGGTGGCCAAGGACGGTATCCAGCTCTACGCGATGGCCCGGGTCACGGTGCGAGCCAACCTCAACCGGCTGGTCGGCGGCGCCGGCGAGGCCACCGTACTGGCCCGCGTCGGCGAGGGCGTGGTGTCCACCATCGGCTCGGCCCAGACCTACGCGGACGTGCTCGAGAACCCCAACATGATCTCCAAGGCGGTCCTGGCCAAGGGGCTCGACGCCGGCACTGCGTTCGAGATCCTCTCGGTCGACATCGCCGACGTCGACGTCGGCGCCAACATCGGCGCCAAGCTGCAGACCGAGCAGGCCGAGGCCGACAAGCAGATCGCGCAGGCCAAGGCCGAGTCGCGCCGCGCACTCGCGGTCGCCAATGAGCAGGAGATGAAGGCGCGGGTCTTCGAGATGCGCGCCCGCGTCGTCGAGGCCGAGGCGCAGGTGCCGCTGGCGATGGCCGAGGCGCTGCGCTCGGGCAACCTCGGCGTGATGGACTACTTCCAGATGAAGAACATCGTCGCCGACACCGACATGCGCGTCGGCATCGGCAAGACGATGGCCCCGCACGACAAGGGCGCGACCCACGGCGAGGGTTGAGGCGTGGACGACACCGAGGAGCTGCTGCAGGTCCCGCCGCTCGAGCTCAGCGCGATGCTCGAGGACCGGCAGCGGTTTATCCAACGTCTGGTGCTGAGCCTGGCCCTCGACCCGCCCAAGGCGCTCGAGCGGCGGCGGCGCGCGCTCCCGGCTGCCCTGCGGCGCAAGCGCGCCGGCCGGTGAAGCGATGGAATGCGGTGACTTCGATCTCCGGACGCTGGTCACCATCCTGGTGGTCTTCTGGGCCATCGCCGCGCAGCTGGCGCGCGCGCTCAAGCGCCTGAACCGCGGCGGCGAGCAACCCCAACCCGCGGCGCAGGCGGAAGACTACGCCGAGGAGGAGCACGATGACGACGAGGCGCTCGACCCGGCGACGCTGACTCCCGCCGAGCGCCGCGCCCTCGCCGAGCGGCTCGGCCTGTCGCCCGAGGCCATCGATCGGGCCATCGGCCTGCTGGTCGGCTCTGCCCCCGAGTCGGCGGCGGAGCCCGCTGTTGAAGAGCGGGTCACGCTCGCGCCGCCGGTTGACGAGCTCGTCGCCGAGCGTGAGCTGCCGGAGGCGTGGCGCGCCGGCTCGCTCGAGATCGAGGGCTGGCTGGAGGGTGACGCGGGCGCGCACCTCGGCGCCGCCGTGGGCAGCGCGGCGCGCTCCGATCAGACCATTGCGCTCGACCTCAGCCCCGCGGCCTGGCGCGACGCGCTCGTCCTGCACGAGCTGTGGCACCGCCCACACCGGCGCTGACGAGCCCGGCTCACGCGCCGGTCAATGCAGCGCGTCGTGCAGCGCCCGCGGGATGCGCATGCGCATGATCTCGCGCAACAGCTCGGCGGCCATGCCCTGCATCGAGCGGGCGACCAACCCCTCGTCGCTGCCGCCGCCGATCAGGGTCGGCGTCGCCTGGCCACCGGAGATCGCGACGCTGACCGCCGGCGCGGTCGGCACCCCTTCGCCCAGGTCCTGGGCGACCTCGGCGCTCGAGATGGTGTTGTTGTTGTCCCAGTCGAGCGGCTTGCCGGTGACGTAGTGCCGCGCGTACAGTCGCGCCTCGCCCTTCGCCGCGGTCGAGCACTGGCTGGTCTGCACGCCGCAGGCGTTGGTCGGCAGGAAGGTGGTGTACATCGCGTAGCCGCCGAGGATCTCGAACGGCGTCGCCGCCTTCTCGCCGGCGCCGAGCACGTAGTACCACCCCTGATCGCCATCGACCGCGAAGGTCGAGGTCGCCGAGTTGTTCGGGTCAGTGAAGGTGATCTGCCTGAGGTTCGACTCGAGGCAGGCGGCGTTGCCCGAGGTCGGCACGCAGTCGAGGTTGATCGCGTAGAGCCGCTGGGGGTTCGAACAGACCGCGGTGTTGATCGCCGGCGGCAGCCCGGCGGCCTCGAGCTCGACCGTGCAATCGGAGTTGGCGCAGAAGCTGTGCAGGCACCCGGTGGTCACGCAACCGAAGCCGCCGCAGTCGGCGGAGTTGCGGCAGGTCGAGCAGCGGCCGGTGTTGCAGTAGAGGCCGGTGTCGCAGTCGGCGTCGGCGACGCACTCCGAGCCGGCCGTGCCGTCGGTCGGCGGCAGGGTACCGCGCGGGATGAGCTGATCGCGATCACCCGAGGCGATGATCACCCGCACCCGACCGCGGTGCCGGGTCAAGGTCGGCGCAAAGTAGAACGGCCGCGTCTGGTACTCGGCGGCGTCGAGCTGCGAGTCGTTGTCGCCGCCGACCAGGTCGGTGGGGATGAGCGGGTCGGTGGTACGGAACACCAGGTCCGGCGTGAAGGTGTAGGGCGTGGCCGTCACCACCGGGACGGTGTTGATCGGGATGTGCCAGATCTGCCCGCCGTGATCGGCGGCGACGACGCCGGCGATGTACGGGTGCGAGCCGCCGGCGGTCGAGTAGTAGACCGGCGTGGCCGGGAACGAGTAACGCATGTGGTCGGTGTCGGCGCTGCTCGCGGTCTTGGTCGCCGACCAGAGCTTGACGCCGGTGTAGGCGTCGAGCATGTACAGCACGTTGCCCTTGCGGTTGGTCGGGTCGAAGCCGCCGGAGAGCATCACCACCCAGCGGTCGTACTGCGCCCCGAGCGAGGTCTGCACGCGCAACGGACCGATCGAGGCCGGCGCCGGGAAGGTGTCGAGCCAGCTCCGCCCCTGCGCGCTCGCCTCGCTGGTGCCCGGCTGCGGGAACTGCCAGAGGTAGATCGGGTTCTCGATGTTGGTCACGTCGAGCGCGACGAAGGTCGAGCCGCCGTCGCGGTGGCCGTAGATCGCCACCGTCCGCCAGTAGCTCTTGTTGGCGGCCGTGTTCTTGTCGGCGGTGCCGCCGGTCCAGATGTCGCGCACCATCACCGAGCCGTCGACCAGGTACTTGTGGTTGACGATGTTGCAGCCGCTGCCGGTGGGATCGCACAACGTCTTGAGCTTTGGCAGCATCTCGGGGCTGACGAAGGCCCACAGCTCCTCGCCGGTGCCGTTGTCGTAGGCGCCGTTGCCGCTGTTGGCCGAGGCGTCCCAGGTGCCGGTGTTGAAGGCGTGGACCATCCCGTCGTTGGCGCCAACCAGCATCGCACGGATGCGGCTCTCGTTGTCGGTCTTGAAGCCCTGGTAGGAGGTGGTGCTCGCCCACGCGCCCATGCCGCGACCGGTCGGCCGCTCGACGACGTTGGGGATCGAGTGGAAGATGTCGCCGAGCTTCCACCAGCCGTTGCGCATCTGGCCACCGACGTAGAAGTTCTCGAGGTTGCGCTCGTCGGTGGTCGAGCCGTTACCGTTCAGGTCGTCGACGTCGAAGCCGCGGAAGAAGTTGACCACCTTCTGCGACGCGGCGGTGGTCGCGCCAGCGAGCGCGGTGGCGAAGGCGGTGTTGCTGGCTACGTTCGCGGCGGTGAAGGCGATCTTCGCATCGCCGGTGGTGCAGCCCCCGGTCGCGGTGTCGGGCGCCGAGCAGGCGACGTCGGTGCCGCCGTCGGCGGTGTCGACCGCGGTGTAGATGCGCCGCTGGGTCGCGGTCAGGTAGCAGCCCGACTCGCTCGTGTCACCCACCGTCAGGTTGCTCTGGTCCATCGGCACCGCCGGCACGTCGGTGCCGCCGGTCGGGTCGCCGGCGAGGCACAGCGCCGCGTCCCAGTAGGGCGTGCTGGTCAGGTAGCCGCTGTCGTCGTAGACCACCGCATCGTCGTTCGTGTCGAGCACGCAGACGGTGCCGAGCTCGCTCGGGCAGTCGCAGGTGGCGCCTGAGATGCTCTCGTCGCAGAACGAGAAGCCGAAGACGTGCCCCTCCCAGAGCGGGAAGATGAGCGACGGACGGAAGATCGCCGACGACAGGGAGGTGCTCGCCGAGTAGCGCGTCGTCGGCACCGCCGGCGCGGTGTAGCCGCGGGCCTTCAGGACGATCTCGGCGACGACCTGCAAGAGCGCGTCCTGCAGCTCGGTGGCGCTAACCGCCGGCAGGCACCGCCCGCCGCCGGCGATCGCGGTGGTCTTGAGCAACCCGTCGCACTCGGTGCCGGTCGAGTCGAGGACGCCGAAGCTGACCACGTAGGTGTTGACGGCCTGCAACCCGTCGTAGTCGACCCGGTGGTCGATCTGGGTCAACGCGTAGGCGACGTCGTCGAGGTAGGAGCTGGTCGCCGGCGAGGTGGTGTAGTAGGCGTCCGAAAAGCCGGTGATCTTGCCGTTGACGAACGGCACCTCTCCCGTGTTCGCAGCGTCCGAGTACGGCATACCGTCGGTGATCACGACCACGAAGTTGGCCGGCGCGCCGCACTCGGGATCCGGCTCGCACAGCGCACCGCTGAGCGTGAACGACTTGCCGGCGTTGTCGAGCGCCTTGGCTAGCGGGGTGTAGTTGCTGAAGCTGATCCCCGGGAGGTAGGCGTCGACCCCGGACGTATCGAAGCAGGTGGTCGCCGGATCACCGTCGAGGCACTCGGTGTCGTCGGCGATCGAGCAGACCGGCGCGATCGGCAGCTGCACCGAGCCGGCGGCGGTCGCGTCCTGGAAATCGGAGAAGCCCATGCGCGCGTCGCCGCCCATGTTGTGCACGACGTTGAAGACCGTGCCGATGAGGCCGATGCCCTTGGGCGGGTAGAAGTTGAGGAAGTCGCCGAGCAGGCGCAGGTTGCCGGCGCCCTCGCAAACGCTGCTGCCGTTGCAGTTGCCGCTCCGGCACCAGCCGTCGCTCGTGCAGGCATCGCCGTTGTTGAACTTCGCGGCGCACAGGCTGCTCCTGCAGCGATTGCTCTTGCACTCGTTGTCGGCGGCGCAGGCGAGCCCGTCATCCAGGAGGGTGCCGCAGATGCCCATCGGGTCGCCGCTGCCGCAATTCGAATCACCGCGCTCCCAGTGGTAACCGAG
>JBFYZW010000002.1:0-16301 GCA_041309305.1 Deltaproteobacteria bacterium
GGCGCGACCCGAGCCGACCACGGTCACGCCGTCGAGCTTCCTCGCCGCCGGCTACGAGGGCCCGCCCAGCAGCCCGGAGGCCCAACCGGTGCCGGCCGACGCGCTGGCGACGAGGGCCGACGCGGCGCCGACGTCCGCCGAGGGCCTGCAGATCGACGCGGCGGACGTCGACGGCGCGCTCTTCACGCTGGCCGAGATCGACACGCTGGACGTGCCGGCCGACACATTCGACCGCTCGGCCACCGCCGGCGACGAGCCGACCACGGCCGGCGCGACCGCCGAGGGGCTGTGGGACGACGGGCCGGACACCGACAAGCTGCGCCGCCCCACCCTCGACACCAAGCCGGAGCCGTTGATCCCCGGCGCCGATGCGCCGGCCCTGGTCCCTCCGCCTGGCGCTTCGCCCGAGCCCGCGGCGCAGGCGACCTCGGTGACCGCACCGGACACCCCGCTGCCGTTCGACGTGCCGAACACCCTGCCCCCGGACGCGCCGGACCCGGACGACGACGCGTTCGACGTCGCGCCGACCACCGCGTTCTCCGAGGCGGAGCTCAAGGCGATGGTGGCCTCGGGGGCGCAACGGCCGGCCGACGAGCCGTCGACGCGCGAGCTGTCCGACGGCGAGGTCGGGGCGATCATGGCCGAGGCGGCCAAGCTCGCCCCGCCGGTCGACGACCCGTTCGCCGACCAATCCTCTATCGAGCTCGACAGTGCCGCGGTGCAAATCGACGAGCCGCGCTCCGAGGGGACCGACTTCGACATCCAGATCGACGAGGCCCCGCCGAGCGGCTCTCCGCCACGCAAGCCGCGCGGCGGGGCCGCGCCGGAGCGGGCCGCCCCGACACGTCCCCCAGCCGCCCCGCTCGCGCCGGTGCCGCTCACCCCCGCCCCGCCCGCTGGTCGGCTGCTGACCGGAAACGAGATGGCCGCCCTGCTCCTCGCCGCGATGTTGGGGTTGGCCTCGGTCGCCGGCGCCTACTGGATGGCCTCCCGGGGGCCGCTGCCGGAGCCGCCCGAGCAGCACGCTCCAGTGGGGCCCTGAGCGGCGCTCACTCCCAGCCGAGCCGAGGCCCCCAGGCCGGCGTCTCGTAGTCGCCCGGCTCTCGCGAGACGCGCCGCTGGTTGGTCCCGTCGATGTCCATGATGAACAGGTGTTTGTCCTGGTAGCCGGCGCGGGTCGAGGTGAAGACCAGGTGGTGGCCGTCGGGCGAGTGGGCCGGGCTCTCGTTGTTCCCCTCGTCCTGCGTCAACCGGGTGATCACCCCGGTCTCCGGGTGGACGACGAAGATATCGTACTTGAGCCGCTCGTCCCGGGCAGTGAAGGCGATCTGCCCGTCGGCCCGCGGCGACCAGTCTGGCTCCTGGTTGTAGTTGCCCTGGAAGGTCAAGCGCCGGGCCGCGCTGCCGTCGGCGTTCATCACGTAGATGTGCGGGTTGCCCGAGCGCGAGCTGACGAAGGCGATGCGCTTGCCGTCCGGGCTCCAGGTCGGTGAGACGTCCTGGCCCCAACTGTCGGTCAACCGGCGCAGGTTGTCGCCGCTCCAATCCATCACGTAGATCTCGGTGTTGCCGTCGATGCTCAAGGTCAGCGCGATCCGTTTCCCGTCCGGGGAGACCGCGGCCCCGGTGTTCAGGCCGCGCTTACTCGATAGCCACTCCATCTCACCGCTGGCGAGGTGGAGGCGAAACAGGTCCGGGTTGTTCTTCAGGTACGAGGTGAACAACAGGTGCGCGCCGCTGCCGCTCCAGGCGGGCAGCAGGCTCAGGTTGTCGGCCGGGGTCACGCGCCGCACCTGCCGGCCGTCGACCGTGCTGACGAACACCGCCTTGCCCTTCGCGGTTCGTTTGACGTAGGCGAGGCGCGAGGAGAAGATCCCCTTCTCCCCGGTGAGCAGCTCGACCACCTCGTCGACGAAGCGCGCCGCCGCGTCTTCGGCCTTGTCGGCCGGCACCTCGTAGTTGCGCGCCAGGACCTCGCGCTGCGCCACCACGTCGTACAGCCGGAAGATCAACTTGACCTTCTCTCCCTCGAGCTGCAGCCCGCCCCAGATGAGCCCGGAGGCGCCGACGTTGAGCCAGTTGGCGTACTCCGGCTTGGCCCAGTTCTCCTTCTCCGGCGCGAGGTAGGTCTTGGGCGGCACCAGCTCGAGCGAACGGGCCAGATCGACGTTGAAACGCAGGCTGCCGGTGACCTCCTTGAGCAGCTTGCGCGCCGGCCCGCCCTTGTCGCTGGTCAGGACCAGATCGGGCACCGCCACCGGATAGGGCCGGAAGTTCGGTCCGCCGACGACGATGCGTAGCCGCTGCGCGTCCGCCGGGGCGGCGAGGAGCACCAGGCCAGTGACGAGGAGGATGGACCGCACCATGGTGGCGGTATGTTACAGGCGCGCCTCCGCTGGTCAAGCACCTTGGCGCGGGCTCAGGGCACGAAATCGAACTCGATACCGTCGGCGCGCACCTGGGCGGCGATCTCGCCCGGCGGTGCCGAGACGCGGCCGCACAGACGGATCGCCTTCTCGACCGCGCGGTCGAAGGCCGCGAGCCCCGAGGATCGCTCGAGCCGGAAGTCGAAGAAGCTGCCGTCGGCGTTGACGCGCACGAAGACCCGGGCCTGGCGCTCGCGCACCCGCTCGGGCGGGATCCCCTCGATCGAGTAGTGCTTCTTGACGCAGGAGTAGATCTCGGTCGCGTAGCGATTGCCGACCAGCGCCTGGGCGAGGTTGGTCACCTCACCCTCCGGCGAGCCGTCCGGGTGCCCCTCCGCCTCCTCCCCGTCGGCCTGCTTCAGGCGCTGCATCGCGCTCGATAATCGGCTCATCTCATTCAGGCGGTCCTGCGCGGTCGGCGCCGGGACCGACTTCGCCGCCGGCTCCGCCTCGCGCGCCACCGGCACCGGCACCGCCTTGGCCGGCGGCGGCGGGGTGGCCTTGCGTGGCAGCAAATCCTTCGGCCGCTCGGTCCCCAGGCGCACCAGCTTGGTCGTGATCACCGTCTCGACCGGCCCCCGGCGCGGCGAGGCCGAGCTCGCGGTGGCCAACCCGACGACGATGCCCAGGTGCAACACCACCGAGGCGATCATCGCCAGGCGCAGCCCGCGGGGTAGTCCTCGTCGACCCATCGGGTCCACTATATCGGAGCGGCGCGCCGCTACAAGGGACGCTGCACCAGCGGATCGGTGACCATGCCCAGGTTCTCGACCCCGGCCTCCTTGACCACGGCCATGATGTCGACGACGAAGCCGTACGACAAGGCGCGATCGGCGTGGAGGTAGAGCTCCTTGTCGGTCTGCAGCTTGACGTTGCCGACCAGCTTGTCGCGCAGCTGGGCGCGCGGGATTTCGGTCTTGCCGACGAAGATCTTCTCGTCGCGGGTCAACGTCAGGACCACCCGGTCGGCCTTGGCGTCGATCGGCGGGGCCTTGGTCTGTGGCAGGTCGACCTTGACGCCCTGCTGGATCAGCGGCGCGGTGACCATGAAGATAATCAGCAACACCAACATGACGTCGACCATCGGCGTCACGTTGATCTCGGACATCGCCCGGTTGGAGCCGCCGACCTGCATCGCCATGGTGCCTCTAGAAGAAGTGGCGCTTGATGATGTTGAGGAAGTCGGAGGAGAAGTTGCCCATCTCGGTGTCGAGCACGCGGATGCGCGTCAGGAAGAAGTTGTAGGCGATCACCGCTGGGATCGCGGCCATCAACCCGAAGGCGGTGGCCACCAACGCCCCGCCGATGCCCGGGGCGACGGTCGCCAGGTTGGCGTTGCCCATCGCACCGATGTCCTGGAACGAGTTCATGATGCCGATCACCGTACCGAACAGGCCGATGAACGGCGTCGTCGAGCCGGTGGTGGCGAGAAACGGCACCAACGACTCGAGGCTGGTCAGCTCGGCCGAGGCGGCGCGCCGCATCGAGCGCTCGATGCTCTCCAGCGCCCCGAGCTGCGTATCCCCGGCGGCCGCGTCGGCCTCGCCCTTCTTCTTCAGCTTGGCGAGCTCGATGTAGCCGGCGCGGAAGACCTGCGAGACGGGGCTGGCCGACAGGGTCTCGGAGCGCTGGTAGATGGCGTCGAGCCGCTTCGAGCTCCAGAAGGCGTCGAGGAAGCTCTCCGACTCGTGATACGCCCGCCGGAGCGTCCGCCACTTGAAGGCGATGATCGCCCAGCTGATGACTGAGAAGCCGAGCAGCACGAGCATGACCAGCTTCTCGACCAGGCCGGCATGGAGCACCGAATACCAGAAGCCGTAATCGGTGGCCGGCGCCGGCGCGGCTGCCTGAGCCAACACCGCGTGGATGATGCCTGATGGATCCATGACGCCTCACTCGGTACCACAAAACCTGCCCCCGACAAACGGTCGGTTCGGCCGGGGCGAGCAAACACGTAGACAACCGCGGTCGTTGAAGGAATAATCGGGCAGCGCCGATGGCGAAGATAGACGCCAGAACCGACCTGCTCGACCGCAGCCAGCTGCAGCGCGAGCGCGCCGGTGAGGAGCAGCTCGACCAGCTGCTCAAGGACATCAAGCAGGACCGGGCCAAGGTCGATGAGCTGGCCCGCATGGACCTGCGCCAGATGAGCGACGGGGCGCGGTCGCGCGTGATGCAGATGCTCGCGATGGAGCTGCGCGGTCAGATCCCCGCCCAGCTGGCCCAGGCGTTGATGGCCGGCAACGTGGCGATGGACGTGCTCGACCAGCTGATGCAGCGCTTCGCCAACGCCACGAGCGGCGACCCGGCGCAGCGCTTCGGCCGCGCCAGCGACAGCGCCGCGGCGCGCGAGCTCGCCTCGGACAAGTCGGTCCCCCAACAGGCGTTGCGCTGGACCCAGTTCGTCCAGCGGGTCTTCCACGTCCCCGGCGCGCGGGTCCAGGACCGCGCCGGCGTCGCGGCGCCGAAGGGCGAAGGGACGTCGCTGCTCGAGCTGCTCGGCAAAACCGGCGCGGGCCCGAGCGGCCCCTCGCTGCGCACCCCGCAGCTGGTCGAACGCGGCATCCAGGACCTGAGCCCGGGCCAGCGCGCCTTCCTGATGCAGATGACCTTCGGCGGCTCCCTCGCCGAGGAGTTGATGCGCCTCGGGATCAAGGATCCGCTCCAGTTCGTCAAGGCGGGCGCCTTGCCCGACGCCCGCGCGGCGCTGGCCGAGGCGCTCGGCATGCCGCGCGGCCGATTGCTCGGCCTGCTGATGCGCGCCGAGCTGCTCAAGATCGGCGCCGGCCGCAACGGCGAGCTCGGTATCCGGCCGGAGCTGCTCGGCCCGCTGCGGCAGGCAGGCGTGGCGATGCTCGGCAGCCTGGCGATCATCAAGACCCTGTCACGCGAGGAGATGGCCTACATCTACCAGCTCTTGCGCCAGAGCAGCGGCGGCTTCGCCCGGGCGGTCAAGGGCGGGCGGCTGCCGGTCAAGCGTGACCTCACCCACTGGTCGCGAGCCGCCTCACGCCGGCCGAGTGAGATCCTGCTCGCCGACGTCGACGAGCGCGGCCCGCGCTTCTCCCGCGCCGACGCCCAGGAGCTGATCCAGGCCTGGTACCTGGAGAACCTCTTCTGGGAGACCTTGGCCAACGCACGCCGGCACCGCGAGGAGCTGGAGAAGCTGCGTCGGCAGCGCGACCCGCAGGATGAGGAGCAGCAGCGTCAGCGACGACAGCGCGACCGCGACGAGGACCAGCAACGCGACGAGGACGAGCCGGCGTGGATCGACGACGTGCAGACCGAGCTGGAGTACGACGATCAGCGCAGCGACCAGCTGATGTGCTTCTGGATCACCGACTTCAACGCCGACCCGCTGCTACCGCTGACCATGCGGCGCATGTACGTCTGCATCGACCCGCAGACCGGCGCGATCCTGCCCCAGCACATCGACGCCAGCTACCTGCCCCCGACCTGAGCCCGGGAGCGCCACCGTGAAGCTCGCGACCCATCACGCTCGCCGGTTGTCTTGCACCTGCGCCGCGCTGCTGCTCGCCGCCGGCTGCCAGCGCGGCGGGGGCCACGAACAGCGACGCACCGCGGTCGGGCCGCGCGCCTTCGCCGGCGACCTGCTCCCGCCGCCGGCCGCGCAGGGCGCGCCGGTCGACGGCGGACGGGTGGTCGTCGCGATGAACGCCGAGCCCCCCTCGCTCAACTACCAACTCGACCCGCTCGATGCCTGGGGCAAGAAGATCAACGAGCTGGTGATGGAGAGCCTGGCCCGCCCCCACCCGACGACCTGGGTCCACGAGCCGCGCCTGGCCGAGTCGTGGACGATCAGCGCCGACCAGCGGACGCTCACCTTCAAGCTGCGCCGCGATGTCCGCTGGCACGACGGCGAGCCGTTCGACGCTGACGACGTGATCTTCACCTTCGACACCATCCTCGCGCCGAGCTCGAAGACCATCGCGATCCGCTCCTACCTGCAGCCGCTGAGCGGGTACACCAAGTCCGACGCCTACACCGTCGTCTTCACGCTCCGCGAGCCGTACCGCTACGCCTTCGACGCGATCGCCGAGCTGTTCATCTACCCGCGGCACATCTACGCACGAGGCGATTTCAACACCCACCCGGCCAACCGCGCGCCGATCGGCACCGGACGCTACCGCTTCGTCCACTGGCGCACCGGCGACGAGATCCTGCTCCGGCGCAACGACGCCTACGTCGGCCCGCGCGCCGCCCTCGACGAGCTCGTGCTCCGCTACGTGCCCAACGCCACGGTGCGCGGCGAGCTGCTGCGCCGCGGCGAGCTGGACGTGATCGAGAAGCTGAGCCCGGAGGAGTGGCGCCAGCTGACCACCGACCAGGAGATCGCGACCCGCTTCTGGCGCCTACGCCACGTGCCGAACAGCCTGCAGTGGATTGGCTGGAATCAGGAGCGGGTGTTCTTCCGCGATCGGCGCGTGCGGCAGGCGCTGACCATGCTGCTCGACCGGCAGGACATCGTCGACAACCTCCGCCTCGGGCTCGACGACCCGGCGGTCTCCTGGTTCTACCCCGGCACGCCGGAGTACGACCGCACCACCCCGCCCTGGCCTTACGCGCCGGAGCGGGCCCGCGCCCTGCTCGACGAGGCCGGCTGGCGAGACCGCGACGGCGACGGGCTGCGGGATCGCGACGGCGCGCCCTTCCGCTTCACCTTCATCTACCCGGCCGGTCCACCGTTTTATGAGCAGCTGGCCAGCCTGATGGCCGCCGACTTCCAGCGCGCCGGGATCCGGGTCGACACCACCCGGGTCGAGTGGGCGGTCTACACCGAGCGCCTGCGCCGCCACGAGTTCGACGCCTGCGCGCTGCTCTGGGAGTTCACGCCGCGCAACGATCCGATCCAGGTCTGGCATTCGCGAGAAATCGACGGCGGCTCGAACTTCGTCGCCTTCCGCAACGCCGAGGCCGACCGCCTGCTCGAGGAGGCGCGCCGCGAGCTGGACGACGCTCGGCGGATCGAGCTCTACCACCGCTTCAACCGCATCCTCCACCAGGAGCAGCCGTACACCTTCCTGTTCAACCGCAACAACCTGTCGCTCGTCTCGCGCCGACTCGGCGGCATCGTCTCCACCCCGTACGGCGTGCTCAGCTACGGAGACCTCTACCGCGTCGCCGACCCCGCGCCGTAGGCGCCGTCCTCAGCGGCGCGCCGCCCAGGCGCGCAGCCGCGCGCTGGCGGCTGCCAGCGTCTCGGCGCGCTTGCAGAAGGCGAAGCGGAGCAGGCGCTGCCCCTCCTCCGGGTGCGCGCTGTAGAAGACGCTCGGTGGCACGGTGGCCACGCCGGCCTCGCGCACCAGCCGGCGCGCGAACGCCTGGTCCCCCTCGCTGGCGAGGGCGCCGAAGTCGGCGAGGATGAAATAGGTCCCCCTCGGGCGGGCGACGCGGAAGCCCACCTCAGTGAGCGCGGTCGCCAGCGCGTCCCGACGCTCGCGGTAGGCGGCGCGCAGCCCGTCGAGATAGACCTCGGTGCCCAGCAGCCGGTCGATCGCCGTGGCCATCGCCATCTGCAGCGGCGTCGCGGTGGCAAAGGTGACGAACTGGTGGGCAGCCTGCGCCGCGTCGACCAGCGGGCGCGGCCCGGTCGCCCAGCCGATCTTCCACCCGGTCAACGAGAAGGTCTTGCCGGTGCTCGAGAGCGAGAGGGTTCGCTCGCGCATCCCCGGCAGGCTGGCGATCGGGATGTGCTCGGCGCCGTCGTAGGTCAGGTGCTCGTAGACCTCGTCGGCCAAAACCCACAGATCGTGCTTGCGGCAGAGGTCGGCGATGAGCGTCAGCTCGGCGCGCGAGAAAACCTTGCCGCTCGGGTTGTGCGGCGTGTTGAGCACGATGAGCCGCGTGCGCGGCGTCACCAGCCGGCCCAGCGCCTCGGCGTCGAGCGCGAAGTCGGGGAAGCGCAGGGTGCAGAAGCGCGGCACCGCGCCGGCCAGCGTCACGCAGGCCGGGTAACTATCGTAGTACGGCTCGAAGAGGATCACCTCGTCGCCCGGGTCGAGCAGCCCGAGCAGCGACGAGGCGATCCCCTCGGTGGCCCCGGAGAAGACCACCACCTCGGTCAGCGGATCGTAGTGCAGGCCGAACTGGCGCTCCCGGCTGCGCGCGATCGCCTCGACCAACGGCAGCGCACCGCGGGTGCGGGCGTACTGGTTGTGCCCGGCACGCATCGCCGCCTCGGCCGCGGCGATGATCTCCGCCGGCCCGTCGAAGTCCGGGAACCCCTGCGACAAGTTGATCGCCTGATGCTGCTCGGCGAGCGCGGTCATCTCACCAAAGATGCTCGCCCCGAAGGGCGCGAGTCGTTTGGCCACCATCCTGCTGCTCTCCTCCTCCATCGGCCGTGATCGGCCCCGGTCAACGGTCGAGCACCGCGGCGCCATAGGCGCGGCGCAAGATCTGATCGGCGTCGAGTCCGCTCGTCTTCGCCCACTCGACCTCGAGCCCCTGGCCGTGCCCCCACCCCCGGCCGGCGAAGACCAGCTCCTCCCCCGCGTGCCGGACGCTGGTCGGACAGGCCGGGAGCCGCAGCCGATCGCGGACCAGGTCGCAGGGCAACGACGACGCCTCGTCGTGGGCGCCGGCGTGGCTGGCCACGGTGCGCTGGTAGTGGAGCCGACCGTCGACGACCCGGAACGCGGTGGGGTTGTCGCCGAGCAGCGCCGCGACCTCGGCGCGCGGGTGGCGGCTCTCCCACGGCTCGTCCCCGCCGCGCGAGAAGAGCAGCCAGTCGCCACGCAGCGGCGGCGCGGTGAAGATCGCCTGGTCGCCGGCGCGCGGCGGCCGCGTGCCGCGGAAGGCCTGACAGTGGGTCGTGTCGCACAGCGGCCGGCCGGGGTGGCGCTCGATCGCCACGTTGTGGGCGACCACGCGGCCGAGCGCCAGCCGGGCGGCGCCGGTGATCGCGTCGTCCTCGGCGGCGAGCACCCCGGCGGTGTAGCGCGCCAGCGAGGTGCGGAACCACACCTCCGATCCACGCCGGGCCAGCAGCTGACGCGGCCGGCCCGCCGCCGCCGGGTCGGGCGGCGACAAGGCCGCGAAGGAGAAGCTGCCCGCGTACGGGCGCCCCTCGCGCGGTAGGCCGGGGAAGCGCACCAGCCAGGGCGCGCCGAGGCACAGCGCCTCACCGTTGGCGATCAAGCCGAGCAACCCGACGAAGCCGTCGGCACCGGGTCGGTTCGCTGGTGGCGCGCCGGCGACGAAGGGGACCGCGCCGCAGCGAGCCTCGAGCTGCTGCGCCGGCACCAGGGCGAAGGTCTGCACCGTCGCCGCCGCTTGGCCGGCGCGAGGCAAACGCGCCAGCCGCTCGGCGACCTTCGCCGCGAAGCTGCGCGGCGCCTGCTCGGCCACGGTCTCGACGATGACCAACTCCTCGTCGACCGCGACGATGAGGCCGAGCCGCGGCCGCGAATCCGGACCGCGCACCGTGCCGGTCTTGGTCGCCCAGCCGGAGAACCCCGGCGAGGCCGGCAGGCCGGCCAGGGTGCCGCGGACGTGGTTGTCGCGCAGCAGCGCGAGCGTCGCCGGGCTCGCCGCCGCCAACGCGCGGTAGGCCTGCGCCAGCGCCCAGGGGGAGAGCAGCAAGGTCGGCTTGAGCCCGATCGCCTCGCTCATCTCCGCCGGCAGGCGCCCGAGCCCGAGCTCGACCAGCAGCGGACCGAAGCGGCCGAAGCGCGCCGCCTCCGGCGCCTGCGTGCCCCAGGCGAGGAAGTAACCATTGCACGAGCGCAGCAGCGCCAGGGGCGCGTCGACCGCCGCCGGCAGGTCGTCGCCGCACAGCCACTCCGGGCGGCGCGGGTCGGGCGGGAACGGCGGCGGAGCCAGGCTCGCACCGGCGACCAGGAAGGGCTTCAACGTCGAGCCGAACGGCATCGGCAGGCCCGCGTCGCCGTCGCTCTCGAGCACCTCCCCGGAGTGACGACTGAGCACGACCCGGGCGGTGCCCACCGCGGCGGCCGGCGCGGCGAGCTCGTCGACCGACATCGGCGTCGCCCAACCGGCGCCAGCGGCACACCGGCGCAGGCGACGGCTGAGCGCCGGCGGGAGTGGCGCGCCGACCGCCGCCCCCTCCTCGAGCAAGCGGGCCAGGGCCCGTCGAGCGCGCGGGGTGTCGAGCGAGGTGACGCGGGCGAGCTCGCGCGCCGCCTGCGGCGTCGACAGGTAGTCGGCGCGCGCTGGATCGGCGCGCCAGGTCGATAGCTCGCCGCTGGTCGCCAACGCAAAGGCCTCATGGAACAACCGGTCGCCGCTGGCCGCGGGACAGGCGGCGAAGAGGAACTGGTGCGCAACCTCGTGGCGCAATGTCGCGCGCTCGCGCTCGCTGAGCTGCCCCGGCCGCGCCTGGCGCAGCGCGATCACCCCAAACAGGCTCTCGCCCCCCTCGCCGCTCGCCAGCCGGTCGGCGCGGCGCAGCCGAACGCTCGGGACCGAAACCGTCGGCGCGAGTAGCGTCTCGCGCTGGTAGAGGCGCTCGAGCCCGCGCCAGCTCTCGATCGCCACGGCGACGAACTCGGCCGGCGGCTCGAGGCCCGCTTCGACCACGAACGCCGGCGGGGCGCCGAAGAGCACGGCGCCGAGGCAGAGCACGCCGACCACGGCTCACCGCCCGGCGATGGTCAGGCTCGCCGCCGCGGTCTGGGCGAAGACCCCCGGCGCGTACATGTCCTGCAGCCGAGCCGGCGGCGCGGCGAAGGTGCCCGGGAACTGGGCGCGCATCACGTAGCCAATGCGCCTCGGGCTGCGGCTCCACCAGGCCGGCTCGTCGAAGAAGAAGGTCGCTCGATCCGGGTTCAGCGACCGGTACTTGAGCGCCTCGTGCCGCAACGGCAGCGCGAACGGCGGTGACTGCCAGCGCTTGTCCTCGATCACCGGCTCGAAGCCGGCCGGCACGGCGTCCTCGAGAACATAGTAGGCCGAGCGGAGCGTGCGGTACTTCTCGCCGTCGAACGCGTCGAGCTCGAGCTCGACGAAGACGTGGCTCCCCGGCGCGATCGCGGCGCCGGCGGCGAGCGGCTCACGGCCGTCGGGCCGGAGCAGCCAGTAGCTGCGCCGCAGGCTCATCCCCTCCTGCTTTGCCTGCACCTCGGCGAGGGGCGTCAGCCGGGTTGCCGAGAGGGTCGCCACCCCGTCGAAGCTGCCGACCTCGACCGTGCGCACGGCGTCGTCGAGCCGCGCGCGCAGTCCGGCGCCGAACGGCCGCAGCGCGGCCTGCCCCGCGCCGCTGAGCTTGGGCGGCGCCAGCTCGCGCAGGCCCTTGGCGTCCTCGCCGATGAGCCACAGGCTGTGCAACAGCACCGTGCTGCGCTCGAAGGTCGACAGCTCCTCGCCGCCGGCCATCACGGTGATGAAACGCTCGCGCGCCGCCGCCTTGTCGAGCCGACCGAACGATGCCGCGTGGGTGAGGATCGCCGCCAGGCCCACCCGGCCGAGCGGGTAGCGCCAGAACGCGTCACCGAAGCCGTAGCTGGTCACCCGGGCGAGGTTCTTGGCGCTCTCGTCGGCGAGCTGCGCGACCTTGGCCTTGACCGCCGGCTCGCCCATGATCCCGGCGTGCTCGGCGGCGAGCACCGCCAGCGCCGCGCCGTACATCTCGGCGCCGCTGGCGGCGTCGAGCAGGTTGCGCGCCTCGGCGGCGTGCTTCTTCCCCTCGAGGCGCGCCAGCACGTAGGTGCGCGTCGCCTCGAGCGGCGCGGGCAGCTCCTTCTGCGCGGCGAGGTACTGCGCCGCCGCGACCAGCCGTGGCTCGTCGCGCGGCAGCAGGCCAGCCTCCACCGCGTAGGTCAGCCCGTCGACGGCGATCAGGGTCAGCGCCGGGTGGGTCTCAGCGTAGCCGCCGAACCAGGTGAAGCCGCCCCCCTTGACCGAGAGGTTGAGGATGCGGCTCAGGCCCATCATCGAGCGCGAGCTGGCCTCCTCGAGCAGCGTCTGGCTCTCCGGATCGAGCCGGCCGAGGGCGCCGACCTCCTTGAGCGTGCGGTAGACGGCCAGGTTCGGGATGGTCGTCGCGACCAGCTGCTCGAGACAGCCGTACGGGTAGTTGAGCAGCTCGCGCACGCTGCCGAGCGCGACCGCCACCGAGGTCGGCATCAGGCGGAGCTCGACGTCGCGCAGCGTGGCCCCACCCGGCACCTCGAGGGCGAGCGCGCCGCCACCGAGCCGGCTCTGCGCGACGCGTTCGGGCAGCGCCGCCGGCACGACGGTCAAGCCGCGCCGGTCGAGGCGCGGACTGCCGTCGCTGGTGAAGCGCAGCGCCGCGGTCAACGGCCCGGCGCTGGTCGGGGCGAGCTCAAACGGGAGGATCTTCTCCGCCCCGGCGGCCAGGGTGAGACTCGGCTCGTCGAGCTTCACCACCGCGGCGCCGGCGGTCTCGAGGCTGAGCGACAGCGCGCGCGCTTTCTTCCCCTTGGTGTTGGCCACCCGGACCGTGCCGGTCGCCCGGTCGCCGGCGCGCAGGAACTGCGGCAGGCTGGCGGCGACGAACAGGCCGCCCCGGCTGGCGAACTCCGCGCTGCCCTCGCCGAACCGACCGGCGGCGTCGGCGGCGACCGCGGTGGCGACCCAGAGGGTTTGGTTCGCCGGCAGCTTGAAGCTCACCGTCGCCAGCCCGGTGCTGTCGGTGACGATGTCCGGTCGCCAGAAGGCGGTGTCCTCGTCCTTGCGCTCGACCTCGGGCGGCTTGACCGCGGCGAAGGCGTGGGCGCGCACCCGCTGGCGCAGGCGGGCCAGGTACTCGCCATAGCCGTAGCCCTGGAACTCCGCCGAGTAGAAGTTGCTGACGTTGTTGCGCAACAGCGGATAGAAGAAGTCGAGCACCCGGGGCCGGAACTCCTCCTGGATGGCATAGACCGCCTTGTCGACGACGCTGAGCGACAGCTGCGCGGCGACCCCGCGGCCGGCGTGGTCGGTGACGCGCAGGCGCACGGTCTGCAGCCCCAACGGCTTGGCCTCCGCCTGTTCGGGCTCGACCCGCACGGTGAGGGTCCGCTCACGCGGAATGATCCGGAAGGCGATCGTGCGCTCCTCCCAGCGACCGCTCCGCGTCGGGTGCGCGAGGGAGACGTAGACGGCGCTGCCGAAGCGCTGCTCGATCGGCACCTCGTGGACCAGGGTCGTGCCCTCGACCTCGAGCAGCGCGGTGTCGTGGATGCCGGCGCCAGAGAGCGTCACCCACAGCGGGCCGCCGTTCTTACCCCCCGGACCCCAGCCCTCGGGGAAGAGCGCCACCACCCGCGCGGTCTCGCCCGGAGCGAGCGGCGTGGGCAGCGCCTCGGCGGCGAGGATCGGCACCCGGACCACGCGCTCCCCCTTCGCACCGATGACGAGCATCTGGGTCTCGCCGGCCCACTCGCGGTTGCTCCGATCGCGCAGCGTCACCCGGGCGATGAGCGTCCCGAGCCGGTCGGTTGGCAACGGCAGGCGCCAGACGCCGTCGGCGCCGGTCTTGAAGCTCTGCTTGGCCAGCTCGCGCTCGTCGCCGTCGTGGTCGCGCAGCACCAGCTGCACCACGCCGTCGGTGGCGCCGAACGGCCGGCCGGCGAGGGTCACCGCCCGCACCGCGAGCTGCGCCGGCCCGCCGACCAGCGCGAAGCGCGCGCTGGTCATCAGCTGCCCGAGCACGTCGCACTCGGCGAAGAAGAAGTTGCGCGAGGTCGACGCGGTCGAGGCCTCCGGGTCCTGGGCCCGCACCGTCAGCGTGTACTTGAACGGGATGCGCGAGCTCTTGTCCTCGTCGGTCAGCTCGGGCACCTGCACGGTGATGCTCGCCTCGCCTTTGGCGTCGAACTGCGGCGCGCTGGCCCACGGGTCGCTGTAGTCGAAGCCCTCCGCGCCGGAGCGCAGCTCGGCCGACGAGTAGAGCCGCACCGGCACCGCGAGCTGCCCCTCGCTGGTCGAGACCGAGCCGTAGGTGACGGCGCTCCCCTCGCCGCCCATGCCGGCGTCATCGACCCAGGACGGCGTGCTCAAGACCGAGCGATAGAGGTAGACCTCGTAACGGGCCCCCGCCGGAACGCCGCCGGCGTAGCGCCGCGCCTTGACGGTGGCATCGATCGTACCGCCCGGGCTGACGCTGTCCTGATCGCTGTGCAGCTCGAGGTAGAAGGTCGGCTTGACGTACTGCTGCACCCGCGCCTCGGATTGGTGCTCATCACCGTCCACCTCGGCGACCAGCTGCACGACGCCGGTCTCCAGCGTCGCCGGCACGGTCAACCGGCCGGCGAAGGCGCCGTACTCGTCGATCACCGCCCGGGCGCTGACGTCAGCACCCTCGCGGTTGACCAGCCGGACGTTGACGCCGCGCTTCTTGGGCGTGAACAGCTGGGCGAGAAACGAGGCCGGCTTGCGCACCAGGCCCCGGAAGCGCAGCGCGTCGCCCGGCTTGTAGATCGGCCGGTCGCTGTAGATGAACACGTCCGGCTGGACGGCCAACGTCGAGTAGAAGTCGGTGTCGACCAGCGCGGTGTCGTTGCCCGCCCGTATGGTGAGCAACAACCGCGGCTCGGTCACCTTGATCCGCGCCTCGCCGCGCTCATCGGTGGTCGCGCTCTGCGGCTTGCCGCCCCGGCCGTAGACCTCGACCGTGGCCCCCTCCTTGGCCCGCTGGTCGCGGCCGGCGACCCGCACCAGCAGCTCACCGTCGGTCTGCTTGACCTGCACGTTGAGGTCGGAGACGACCAGCGTCACCTGACCTTCGACCCGGTTCTGCACCAGCTGTAGCAGGTAGACCCCGGCTGGCAAGGGCCGCAGGGCCACGCGGCGCTCCTGGAAGCCGCTGCGCCAACCGCCGCCACCCCAGTCGGTGAAGCCCGGCACGTCGAAGCCGCGCTCGCCGCCGCCGAGGTCGAGGTTGAGCCACTCGGTGCGCACGACCTCCATGCCGTCGGGCACGCTCACCAACCGCTCCGGCCCCTCCTGCAGACGCGAGAGCTTCTCGCCCACCGCGCTGCGCTTCGGCAGCGCCGGCGCGACCTGCCGGCGCAGCTCGGGATCCATCGCCGTCAGCAGGATCTCGGCCGGGTCGTCGATCGCGTTCAGCCCGCGGGCGAGGAACCGACCGGGGTTGAGGATGGTGGTCGGCTCGCGGTAGGCGCGGCGCAGGTTGGCCTGCTCGGTGATGTACCGGCCGAGCTCCTTCGGCCGCAGCACGCGCAGCTCGACCGGCTCGGTGCCGGCGAACGCGACGTCGACCAGCGGCGACTCTTCGCTGCCGTAGGCGCGCGGCACGGTGATGTACAGCGGCTTGGCGCTCGCGACGGCGGCGGCGCACAAGCCCGCGGCGATGAGCATCGTTCGCTTGATCATGAGCGGAACCCTCCCGGCGCCAAGGCGTCTCCTTGCTTGAGCCCACGCAGGCCGAGGTACGGCAGCTCAGCGAGCTGCTTCTCCATCTCCAGCACCTCGGCCGGCGGGCCCTTCTGCTGGGCCTGCTCACCGAGATAGGCGTCGTGGCTGAGCTGCTTGAGCAGCTGGCCGAGGTTGAGGCCGAGCGCGAGCGAGAGCGGCTCCTTGAAACCGCCGGCCACCGGCGGCGCGGCCTGCAGCAGCGACGGCGCCTTCCCCAGGCAGGTCTGGCGCAGCCGCTGGTTCAGCTCGTCGCTGGTGGCGAAGACCAGATGGTTGCAGATCGGCTCGCCGGCCGGGACCAGGCCAGAGAACAACGCGCCGACCGCCTCCTGCTCGTCTCGCTTCGACCAGATCAAGGCCAGCTCGCTCGGCGAGCCCCGGTCGCCGCGCGGGTACCAGACGACGCCGATCTGCCGGGCGAGGGTCTGGGTCGGCTCGCCCTTGAAGAAACGCTCGAGCGCCGCGGCGTCGAGCGCCGCGGGCCGCGCGAGCTGGGCGACCATCACCACCGAG
>JBFYZW010000003.1:0-4817 GCA_041309305.1 Deltaproteobacteria bacterium
CCGATGTCGGCCGCGCCGGAGAGCGCCGAGGAGCCGGTCGAGACCGGACTCTGGCAATCGGTCCAGCTCGAGTCGCTCGACACCACCGCGGTGACCGGCCAATTCGACCATGACGCATCACCGGCCGCCGCCACCGCGGCGTTCGCCGAGAGCGCGCAGGCCTCGGCGGTCGACGAGTCGGCGCCGGTCGAGCTCGGCTTCGAGCCGCCGACCGAGGAGGATCTCGCGCCCGCCCGGCCCTACGTCGCGTTCGCCGAGGTCGACGCCGAGACGCCGGAACAGACGATCGGGGGCTGGGAGGACGTCTTCGTCGAGACGGTCGGCAGCGACCGCGCCGTGCTCACCGACGAGGAGCCGGTCCCGCCGGTCAGCGCGCCGCCGACGGTGACCTGGGAGGACGTGATCGCCGAGGCCGAGGCCGCGCCGGCGCTGACCTCCGCACCGAGCGCCGCGGTCGAAATCGCCGGCCAGGTGGTCGACGAGCAGGCGATGTTGCTCGACAGCCTCGACGCTACCGACCCGTCGATCTGGCGCGGTGCGATCGAGCGCCTGTTGCCGCTCGGGACGGCGATCGACGCCGAGCTGGAGCGGCGCTTCCCTGGCCAGCTGAGCTTCGATCCGTTTGTCCCCGCCACCCGCCTGCCGCCGTTCTCGCACTGCTCGGGCATCACCGCGCTGCTCGCGGCCCGGGGCGCCGGCGCGGCGCCGGTGGTCCTGCCGTTCCTCGAGTCGAACGACCCGGTCAAGCGCCTGTTCGCCATCTACTACCTCTACGCCGTACCCTACGCCGCGGCGCTCGAGCTGCTCGCCCGGCGGCTCTACGACGCGGAGCCGCGCAACCGCTTCCTCGCCGCCGACGCCTTGCGCACCTATCGACACGAACCGGGCTATCGGCGCATCATCCAGGGGCTGCGCGATCACCTCAAGGTGCCGATCTTCGAGGCCCAGGTGGCCACGGTCCAGGTGCTCGGTCAGCTGCGCGATCCGAGCGCCGTCCCGTCGCTCATCCCGTTGGTCATCTCGCCCCGCCCGGCGCTGGCCCGCGCCTCAGCCTCGGCGCTGACCGTGATCTGCGGCCAGGCCTTCGGCAGCGAGGTCGCGCGGTGGGCCGACTGGTGGCAGAGCCACTTCAACAAGCCGCGCGAGGCCTGGCTGGTCGAGGGGATGCGTCACGCCGACGCCAACGTCCGGCGCATCGCGGCGCGCGAGTTCCAACTGCTCACCGGTCACGCGGCACCGTTCGAGTCCGGGGTCACCCCCGAACAGCCTGCCGCCGCACCCTGACCCGTGTGGGCCGACGTCAGCGCCGCGCTCCTCGTCGGCGGCCGCGGCCGCCGGCTCGGGCTGCGCGACAAGGCGCGGCTGCCGAGCCGACAACCGGGCCGCAACCTGGTCGCGTGGCTGGTCACGCTGCTACGCGGATCGGTCGCCGACCTCTTCCTGGTCGGACGCGCCGATCAGGCCTTCCCGGAGGTCGACTGCCGGCTGATCGTCGACCTGCGCCCTGATCTCGGCCCGCTCGCCGCGCTCGAGACCGCGCTGACCACTGCCCGCACCGACTGGCTCTTCTTGGTCGGCTGTGATCTGCCGGACCTCACGCAGAGCCACCTCGATCGGCTCGCCGCCGCCCGCCGGCCCGAGGTCGACGCGGTCTTCTTCCTCGGCCCGCGCGGCCGCGAGCCGGTCTGCGCGCTCTACCACGCCCGCCTGCGCAGCGCGGCCAGCGCCGCGCTCGATCGGGGCGAGCGCAGCTTGCAGCGCTGGCCGCCGGCGCGTACCTGCGCGCGGGTCGCGCTGAGTCCGACGGAGCAGGCCGCCTGGCTCAACCTCAACGACGAGGCGACCCTGCGCCGCTACCTCCTCGAGGTCGAATCGCCGCAGCCGGAGGCGAACGCGGCCGTGGCGCGCGACGGGAACCGCGGCTCGGCCGGCAAGGGGCCGTGAACCGGGTGCTCGCGGGTCGCGAGGCCCGGCTCAGGTAGCCCGGTCGGTGAGCGCCGCCGCCTGCACCTGTGCGGCGGCGACCACCCGGTCGCGGTCGAAGCGCAGCGGCCGACGGTCGCGGACCAGGACCTCGCCGTCGACGATCACGGTCTGAACGTCGGCCGCCTGCGCACCGTGGACGACGCGCGCGGCGAGCTCGTCGCTCGCCGACTCACGGCGCAGCACACCGAGCTCGACGAGGATCACGTCGGCGCGCCAGCCGACCGCGAGTGCGCCGAGGTCATCGTAGCCGAGCGCCTGCGCGCCGCCGCGGGTGGCGAGGTGCAGGATCTGCTCGCCGCTGACGGCGCCGGGCCCGCGCCGGGCCCGGTGCACGAGCGCCGCGAGGCGCAGCTCGGCGAAGGCGTCGAGCGTGTCGTTGGCCGCCGGGCTGGCGCAGCCCAGGCTGACCGACAACCCCTCGGCCAGCCACTCGGGCAACCGCGCGATGCCGACGCCGAGCTTCAGGTCGCTGGCCGGCGTGTGGACCAGGTGCGCTCCCGCCTGGCCGAGCTGCGCCCGCTCGGCGGCGGTGAGCCAGACGCCGTGGCTGACCACCAGCTCCGGCCCGAGCGCGCCGAGCTCGGCGAGCCAAGCGACCGCGCTCTTGCCGGTGCGCTCGCGCACCAGCTCCCCCTCGTCGGTGGTCTGGGCGAGCTGCAGCTGCAGCCGTGCACCCGCGGCGCGGGCCGCGCTGGCCGCGCCGCGCACCGCGGCCTCGCTGCACCACAGCGGCGAGTGGAGGGTGAAGGCGTAGCGCAGGCGATCGCCGGCCTGGCGGTGCCACCGATCGCAGCTGGCGCGGCTCGCCGCCAGCGCCTCGTCGGCCGACTCGCGCAGCGAGGCCGGCAGGCCGCGCGCCGCGTCGAGGATCACCCTGCCGCCGTGGTAGCGCAGCCCCCAGCGCTCCGCCTCCTCGAACAGCACGTCGGCGTAGCGCACCGGCGCGGTGTCGAGCACCGCGGTCGTACCGCCGAGCAGCAACTCGGCGAAACCCAAGCGCGCAGCGGCGCGCGCGCCGGCGGCGCGCAGCGCCGCCTCACGCGGGATGATCCGCTCGCGCAGCCAGGTCTCGGCGTCGTCACCGTCGCCCTGGCCGCGGAAGAGGGTCTGAGCCACCTGCGTGTGCCCTTGAATCAACCCGGGCATCACCAGACGGCCATCGGCGTCGATCACCAGGCCGACGCCGCGCGGCGACAGGTCGGCGCCGAGCGCGGCGATGCGCCGGTCTTCGATCAGGAGATCCAGGCGTCCGGCACGACGCTGGTCGTCGAGCGTCAACGCCAGGCCGCCGCGGATCAGGATCGTGCCGGCGGGCCTGCTCCTCGTCCGCCGGCGCGCCTTCGACGAGCCCTTCATGGCTCGGGCATGTTCTCTCGACCGAAGGCGTAGGGCAACAGGTCGGCGAGGCGATGGCGCACGGTTCGTTCGTCGGCGATGTTGTGGCAGATCACCGGCGTTTCGCCGCTGGCGAACTCGGCCAGCACCTGACGGCAGGCGCCGCACGGTGGGGTCGGCGCCGCGGCGCGGGTGGCGATCGCCACCGCGACGACGTCACCAGGCTTGGCGCCGGCGATCACCGCCGCGGCGACGGCGTTCCGCTCGGCGCAAACGGCCAAGGGGTAAGAGGAGTTCTCGACGTTGACCCCGACGATCACGCGGCCATTGCGCAGGCGCAACGCCGCGCCGACGAGGAAGCGTGAGTAGGGCGCGTAGGCGCGGTTGCGGGCCCGCACCGCGGCGGCGACCAGCTCCTTGTCGCGCGGCGAGAGCTTCATGGCAGGCGCTGGACGGTGGCGGCGAGCAGATCACAGAGGGCGCCGCGCACCTTGTTGCCCACCTCCTTGACCTCGTCGTGCGACAGCGGCGAGCTGCCGAGGCCCGCGGCCCGGTTGGTGACCACGCTCAGCCCGGCGACCGACAGCCCGGCGTGCGCGGCGACGATCACCTCGGCGACGGTCGACATGCCGACCGCGTCGGCGCCGATGTTCTGGAGCATGCGGATCTCAGCCGGCGTCTCGTAGGAGGGGCCGGCGAGGCCGGCGTAGACCCCCTCGCGCAGCGTCACCCCGACCTCCCGGGCGGCGTCGTGCAGCGCCTGGCGGCCGGCGGCGCCGTAGGTCGAGCTCATGTCCGGGAAGCGCGGGCCGAGTCGCTCGTCGTTCTCGCCGCGCAGCGGGTTGTCGCCGGTGAGGTTGATATGATCGACGATGACCATGAAGTCGCCGGGGTGGAAGGTCGGGTTGACCGCGCCGGCGGCGTTGGTGATCACCAGGTGTCGGGCGCCGAGCGCTGCGATGACGCGTACGCCGAAGGTCACCGTGGTCATCGGGTGGCCCTCGTAGTAGTGGACCCGCCCGGCCATCACCGCGCACGGCACTCCCTCGACCTCGCCGAGCATCAGCTGCCCGGCATGGCCGGCGACCGCGCTGCGCGGGAAGTGCGGGATGTCGCCGTAGGGGATCACCGTCGCCCCCTTGAGCCGATCGGCGAACGCCCCGAGGCCCGAGCCGAGGACGACACCGACCCGTGGCGTGAGGCCCGAACGCGCCCGGATCGCCTGCAGGGCTTCGTGGATGTGGTCGTAGAGTTGCACGGGCCGATCATCCCCCGGGCGGCGGGCGAGCGCAAGAAGACCGGCCTGGCGGCGCGGCCGCTTGCGGCCCCAGCACAGGTGCGATACCGACACCGCCATGGCCTGGTCGACGCCACTGCTCGCGCTCACGCTCGCCGTCGCCGACGCGCCGGCGGCGGCCACCCCGACCGCGACGGTCGCTGTGGCCGCGGATCCGTTCACCGCACCGCTCGAGCCCACCGCCGCCGGCGAGCTCGCC
>JBFYZW010000004.1:0-18515 GCA_041309305.1 Deltaproteobacteria bacterium
CTCGGTGCCATCGCGACCTCCTCGGTGTCGCGCGCACCAGATCATACGGTGGCCCTTCGAGTCGATCCCCTTGCGCAAGGGACCGGTTTTGCGGCACCTTCAAACCGATCGGCGTTCTAGCACTCCGTCGCGTGGTCGACCAGCGCTGCGCGGTGGTCAGCGCGCCGACCAGCGCAGCGTGTCGCTGCCGGCGTCGAGCAGCAGCGCGCGACCGTCGGGCGAGGCGGCGCGCAGCGCGCCGGCGCGCACCGGCCGGCCGACGGTCTTGCCGGTCGTCGGGTCGACCACCCGGGCGACGCCCTGGTCGAGGATCCACAGCAGACCGCCGCGGAGCCAGCGCCCGTCCGGGTACTGGCCGGGGAAGCGGCGCTCGAGGGTCAGGCTCTTCGCCGTCGCGTCGAAGCGATCGACGGCGCCGCCGTCGGCGCTGGCGGTCCAAAGCCGGCTGCCATCGGCGTTGAACGCGCGCCCGCTGGCGTAGTCACTCTGGCGCAGCGTCGCCAGGCGCGTGCCGGTGTCGAGATCCCAGATCTCGGTCCCGTGCGCGCCGGAGATCAGGATGGGCAGGGTGGGGTGGAGGGCCAGCGCGCCGCGGGTCGCCAGGCGAAGCGGCGGCCGGACCGGTGTGTCCGCGGCACCACGGAAGCGGACCTCGACCTCCTGACCGCCCCAGTAGCCGGCGATGATCGTCGCGTCCTGGTTGACCGCCAACCCCTGGTGGGCGACGAACCCGTCGAGCCGCTCGCGCAGCTCACCGGTCCGGCCGTCGACGATCAGCGTTGCGTGCCCGTGGCTGTCCTGGTGGTTGTAGAAGGCCAAGGCGACCAGCGCGCCGTCGGCGGTGCGCGCCGCGCGGTTGAGGCGCAGCGCCTCGCCGGCGAGGGTCATCGAGCGCAGCGGCGTGAAGCCCTCGGCCTCGAACCACTTGGCCTCGCGAGCGAAGACGGCGAGCTCGGCGCCGTCGGGCGAGTAGAAGGCCGGCCCCGGCGGCAGCGGCTCGGCGAGCAGCCGGTCGCCGGTTCTCGGGTCGGACAAGGTGGGCGGCGGCACCGGGGGCGAGAAGGCGACCCGCTCCCATCCGTTGGTCGTGGTCTCGCCGGCGTCGGTGCGAACGACGAAGACGTTGCCGCCGTAGAGCAACGGCTGCAGCCGGACGAACTCGGCCTGCTTGCCCTCGACCCAGACCGAGGTCGCCTGGAAGCGGGCCGGTGGCTTCTGCTCCTGCTCGACGAGCCAATCGTTGTCGTAGGCGGCGAGCACGCGCCTCAGGTAGCGGCCGAGTGTCGCGGCGGTGCCGTCTTCGAACCGGCGGACCCAGAAGCCGAGATCGAGGTGGGTGAGCTCGCCGGGCGGCAGGCCGCAATGCGCCGGCGCGTCGAGATCGTAATAGAGGTAGGCGTAGAAGCAGCGGCGATCGTTGCCCTGCTCGTGCCAGACCTGGCGGAAGCTCGCCTCCTCGCCCGCCTCGGGCGCCAGGGCGGCGAAGGTCTCCTCGAGCGCGCCGATCCGGTCGGCAAAGTGCCGCTCGAGCCCGCGGTAGAGCAGCCACTCGGCGCGCAGTCGGCGGCGGAAGACAGGGTAGAGGTGCTTGGCGGTCGTGCCGAACAGCGCCGTCTCGGGTGGAAGGTAGAGCGCCGCGAGCAGCTGCTCGAGCGCGGCCGCATCATAGCGCCGCGCCTTGTGATCGTAGATCGGGGCGCCCAGCACCCGGCGCAGCTGATCGAGCGGCAGCTCGCGCAGCACCGCCCAGTTGGCGCGGGCGAACTCGCCGCGCAACACCTGGTGCACGCCACCCTCGACCAGGTGCAGGACCTGCGTGTCGCGGCCGAGGTCGGTGACGCCTTCGACCAGCCTCCAGAGGAGACGGACCATCACCGGGGCGAGCTGCCGCTGACGCACGGCGGCCAGGCGCACGAGCTCCGCGTCGCGGGCGGCCGCGGCGAGGTGCTCCTTCGCCGCCGCGACGCGCTGCTCGGCCTCGCCGGCGCGCGGGTTACCGAACTCGTGGACGGCCGGGTAGCGGGCGAGGAAGGCCTCGAAGTGGGGGATCTGCGCCGCGTCGTCGGCTGGCGCGGTCACCTCGACCTGCTGCCAGTCGCGCTCGAGCTGCTCGAGGTAGGTCTCCTGCTTCGACTTGCAGCCGGCGAGCACCAGGACGACCAACGCGGCGAGCACGCGGCGGTTTCGCATTGCGCCAGGTTGCCTCAGTCGCCGTCGCGAGTCGAGCCGCGTCGTCGCTCAGCGCAGCTCGAGCACCTGCCAGTGGGCGGTGGCGTACTCGCCGGCGAAGCCGCGGCGCAGCCGGAGCGTCGCGCCGCCGTCGGCGAAGGTCAGCGCGAACCAGGCGACGCCGACGTGATCGTCAGCGCCCCAGGCGGAGCGGCACTGCTTCTGCTCGCCGGCGAGCAACGCGACCGCGCGGGTCGGATCGACCGGCGCGGGCAACGGCACGAGCGCCTCGAGCTGGTCGGTGGCGAGCTCGGTGGTGCCGTGCTGGACGCGCAAGGCGTCCCAGGTCAGCACCGACCAGGCGAGGTCGATGTCGACCTGGGACCAGCCCAGGTCGCGCTCGATCGCCACCGCGGTCGGTGAGCTCAGCCGGCCGCAGACCAGGTGGGACGCGGCGTCCGGGGGCTCGCGCTGATCCAGGATGACCTGGGTGAACAGCAGCGCCGAGCGGTCGAGCGCCGCGGGCTGGGCGAGCGGCAGGCTCAGCTCGGTGGCGGCGGCGCGCAGCGCCGCGTCGCCGTGCTGCACGGCGGCGCCGCTGGTGCGCGACCACTCGGCGACCTGCCAGACAACGACCAGGCCAGGTGCGTACTGCGTGATGCGCAGCTCGAGCTGGGCGCCGCCGGCGACCAGGCGCGCCTGCAGCCAGTCGTTGGTGCTGAAGTAGGTGCCGTCGATGTGGAGGTCGGTGAGCACCAGCGCGCGCTCGGGCTGTACCGCCTGGGCGAGGTCGACGAGGACGGTCGTCGGGTCGCCGAAGACCTCGCGGCCGCGCTGGACGCGCACGCCGTCGAGCTCGAGCACGGTCCAGGCGACGAGGACCTCTTCTCCGGCCGGGTCGGTGGTGCCGTGCAGCCAGGTGGTGTTGCGCTCCAGCTCGACCGCGGCGCCGTCGTCGGTCAGGCGCGCGGTGAGCCGGCCGGTGCCCGGCTCGTCCGAGGAGTGCGTGTAGGTGAAGAAGAGCAGGCTGCGCGCCGGGTCGACCGGTGTGATCGGCACCGTGGTCAACCGGTCGTCGCCGCCGAGGGTCTGCTCGCCGGCGGCGCTCTGGCGTACGACCTGGGTGCGGGCCGGGCTGACGCGCAGCGCCCCCTCGAGCGTCGCGCTGCCGCCGGCGGTGCTCACGGTCAGGTCGTACGTCCCGGGCGGCAGGTCGAGGCCGCGGGCCGTCAGGGTCTGGTTGTCGAGGTGCGTGACCTCGGTCAGGGCGACGGTGCCGAGCCGCACCTCCGGCAGGCCGCGGGCGACCGCGCCGCGCGCGGCGCTCGACAGGACCTCGAGGTAGAGGCGCCGGCCGCGGATCTCCACCACCTCTGGCGCCGCGCCCTCCTCCCAGGTCGACGGCACCAGCGCCTCGAGGGCCGGGGGCGGCAGCGGCGCCTCGGTGACGCAGGCGGTCGAGGCGATGGCGAAGGCGACCAGCCGGCGCATCCTACGAGTGTCGATCGCGATCGCGCGCCGCGCAAGCTCACTCGACGGTGAACGTCTCCCGGCTGGTGGCGCAGAAAGCCGCGCCGTCGCAGATGCGGACGCGGTAGTCCGCGCCCGGCTGCCAGGCAGCGCCGACCGACACGGGGAGCCGCGCCCCGGTCACGGTCGGCGGCGGGGTGTACTGCGTCCGCGTCTCTGCGGCCAGAGGAACGCCGCCGGAGAGGATCTCGAAGACCAGGCTGCCCGGGGGGAGGTTGGTCGTGCTGTAGCGGATGTCCGCCTGCGTGCCGCGGCGCCAGATCTCCCCACCGTCGGGGTGAATGAGTAGGATCGGGTCGGTCGCCGGTGGATAGAGCTCCCAGCCGATCTCGAGTGCCGTGGGTCGGCTGACGCGCAGCTGGTCGAGCGGCGGGAAGGCGTAGCCACCCTGCGGTCGCGCGACGCGGTGGCACATGATGTCGTAGCCGTCGTGCTCGAGCCCGGTCGCGGGGTCGACGGTGCAGGCGCGCTCGGCCGTCAACCCGTACTTGTCCGAGGCGCCGAGCTTGTGCACCGACTCGTGCGGCCACGACGTGGCGAACGTGTCGACGCTCGGCGTCGGGATGAGGCTGCCGTCTCCTGCCGCGGAGATGAAGGTGAAGTCGTAGCGCTCGCTCATCGTGTAGAAGGAGTGTTCGACCGAGGCGAGGTAGGGCAGGTAGTGCACGACCGTGACCCACCTGGCGGTCTGGACCACCGGCACGTTGCCCTCGAGCCAGGCGATGACCGGCCAGGGGTCGACCGGGTTCTCGACCGCGCTCCAGTCGGCGAGCGGCCCGTCTGGCGTCAGCACCGAGGCGGGAAGCTCGACCTGCTCGAGGACGCAGCGCACCTCGGCGTACGGCCGGGCGGTTTGGCTCCACGCGGTACTCTCGCGGTCGTACCACGGGGTGATGGCCGCCAGCACCTCGCCGCACAGCGGCGCGATCGCGGCGTTCGGCGTCGGCGTCCCCCGGTGGGTGAAGAGGATCACCCAGTCGGCTGGCCCGGCGCAGGCGCAGTCGCCACCGACGGCGCAGTAGTTGCACCCGGTGCCGCAGGCGAAGCCCGCACCGACGCAGTTGTGTTCGTCGCCGACCGGGGCGCAGCCAAGGTGGCATTCGCCGGTGCAGCGCAGCGCGTCGCCGGCGCAGATCCCGCCGCCGCCGCAGACGGCGCAGTCGCCGGCGCAGGCGCCGTCGTCCGAGGTGCACTGGCCCTCGACGCCGGGGACGTCGCAGCGCAGGCAGGTGCCGGGGCAGTCGGCCTCGCAGCAGAAGCCGTGCTTGCACACGCCGGTCTGGCACTCCCACGGGTCGAGGCAGGGGCGGCCGGTCTGTCCGCGGCAGCCGCCGGCGCCGTCGCAGCCCATCCCGCCGCACTCCCAGCGCGGATCGATCACGCCTTCGTCGAGGAAGTTCTGACCGCAGTCCCCGACGCCGCCGGGGGCAGCGAAGAAGCACGGCTCGCACCACCCCTCGTCGCACAGGCGGGCGCTGCATTGGGCGTCGGCACAGGCGCAGCTCGTCGAGGCGCACTGGCTCGAATCGGTGCACGGCGCGCCGATCGGGAGCAGCACAAGGCCCGGATCGCCGGAGGCGGCGTCTCCCGGCGCTCGGTCGTCGCCCCGCTGCGCCGGGGCGTCTACCTCGCCGGCGGCGCATCCGCCGAGCAGCAGGCCGATCGCGATCAGGGGGGAGCCGCCGCAGACGCGCCGCACAGGTCGCGCGCACGGTGCGTTGTGCATCGGTGGAACCTCCGTCGTCAGTTGGTCGCGCCAGGGCGCCGATGATTCAGCGGATCGCCGGGTTGACCACGGTGATGCCGGCGCGGGCGAAGTCCTGGTCGCGCACCCGGTGCTCGGTGTTGGCGGCCTGATCGCGGGTGGCGACGTCGGAGAAGAAGAAGGCCTGCCCCTGGCCGGCGAAGCGGTCGCGGACGGTCGCCTGGAGGTCGCGGATGATCCGCGCAACCGGCTCGCCGCCGCTTCTGTCCAACGCGTAGCGATCGGGCGGGCGAGAGGCGTAGGCGGCGGACCAGCGGTTCATCGCCTCGTTGAGCGACAGGCGCTGCCACTGGCCGTCGACCTTGTAGAGCAGCGGGCCGTCACGCCCGTCGCGGCGGGCGATGTTCAGCGCGACGCACAGCTGGTTGACCACCTCGTCGGGGGTGCCGCCGAGCTCGCGCCGGCGGATCGACTGCGGGCCCTCGTTGGTGAAGGTGGTCAGATCGATCTGCACGTGCTCGGCGCCGAGGCCGCGCAGGTCGCGCAGGATGTTCGCCGCGACGCAGCCGCGCTCGATCTCGGTCATGCTCGGGCTGCGGTCGCAGGCGAGCGCGATGTTCGGCCGGGTGACGGTGAGCAGCGGCGGGATGTCGTCGGTGTCGAGCTCGGGCGGCGGCGTGTCGCCTGGCACCACCGGCTCGGGCTCGGGCTCGGGCTCGGGCGCCGGCGTCGGCACCTCGACGCCGACGCGCCAGGTGTCGCCGTCGCGCGTGACGCGCAGCTCGGCGTGGACGTCGGCGACGGCGCGGCCGCCCTCGAGGGCGGCGTTGAAGGCCGGGTCTCGCCCGAGCTCGGCGCGCAGCGCCTCGCCGAGCAGCCCGGCGAGCGCCTGTGGGTCGGCGGCGCTCACCGGCCCCTGGCCGAGATCGAGCGTCACCGGGAAGCTGACCCGCGCCATGTCGGCGGCGCCGGCGAGCTTCGGCGCGACCCCCTCGGCGAAGTGGCGCATGAAGGTGTTGGGCGCCAGTCGCAGCCGCTCGAGGTCCATCGTCGCGCGCAGCTCGCGGCCGTCCGGGCTGACCGTGAGGTCGGCGGCGAACGCGCCGACGATCTGCTCGCGGCTCAGGTTCTTCCACTGCGCCTGGTCCGGGCCGGTCGCGACCGAGCTACGCGCCTCCAGCCCACCTCTATAGATGGAGACGCCGCCTTGCTCGCCCGGAACGAGCCCGGCGAGGGCGCGGAGCAGGGTGTCCCCCCGCGCGCCGGTGATGCCGAGCGCGGCGAGGTCGTCGCGGCCGATGACCAGCCGGTCACCGCACAGCTCGGCGAGCTGCTTGAGATCCTGCGGCGCGATCGTCCCGTCGGCGCCGGCAACGCGGTCGAAAGCCTGGCGCAGCTCGGCGCGGAAGGCCTGCGGGTCGGCGGCCTGGCCCTGCGCGTCGCGCACCGCCGGGGTGTTGCACAGCTGCGCGAAGGAGATCGTGCTCATCGGTGAACCTCGCTTGGGCGTCCGTCAGGCTATTCTCCCCATGATAGCGCCGGCCCGGAGAGATGGCAAACGGGGCATTTGCGCGGCTCGTCCCTATAAAGGAGGGGCGCCTCGGGCGGCGCCGATTGATTTAGCCGTCTTATCGGGCTATAGGCCCCGTGGGGAGCTCGGCCGGAGGCTTGGGTGGAGATCCATCAGCTACGTTGTTTCCAGACCGTCGTCGAGGAGGGGGGGTTCAAGCGCGCGACGACGCGGCTGCACATCACCCAGCCGGCGTTGTCCTACCAGGTCAAGCAGCTCGAGGAGGAGCTCGGCGCGGAGCTGTTCCATCGCCGGCCGGGTGGGGTGAGCCCGACCGAGGCCGGGCGGGTGCTCTTCCAGCACGTGCAGGAGGTGATGGCCGCGGTGCGTCGCGCCGAGCGCGCGGTGCAGGAGCTGGCCGAGGGGGTCTCCGGGGAGATCCGCATCGGCACGGTCAACTCGATCGGCATCTACTTTTTGCCCCACGTGCTGTGGGCGATGCGCGCCAAGTACCCGGCCGCCCGTCCGAAGGTCATCTACCGCGACTCGAACGAGATCCTCGAGCAGCTGCTCGCCAACGAGCTGGACCTGGCGATCGTCGCCAACCCCGGGGTCGACCGGCGCCTGCGCACCGAGACGATGATCGAAGAGCGCGTCTCGCTGGTCTGCGGTCGCTACCACCCGTTCTGGGGGCGCAAGACCGTCAAGCCCCAGGAGCTCAAGGGCACGCAGTTCGTCTCGCTGACCACCGAGACGCCGACCGGGGAGCTCCTGCGTCGCTACCTCGCGCGGCTCGGCACCAGCGTCGATCCGGTGGTGACCACCGACAACGTCGAGACGGTGAAGAAGATGGTCGAGGTGGGCTTGGGCGTCGCCTTTCTGCCCGACATGGTTACCGCCGGCGACGTCGCCTGCGAGGGGGAGCCGAAGGGCGGGTTGTCGCGGGCCGCCGTCGAGCCGCCGCTGTGGCGGAAGATCGTCCTGGTCACCTGGAAAAACACGGTTCCGAGTCGGGCGGTGGGCGCCTTCATCGAGGAGCTACGCCGCCACGCCCGAGAATGGCGGGATTGCTACGACCACGACGAAGGTTGATCGGGTCGCCGACCGCACAATCAATTTCCTTTATCTCAACCATCGAAAATATCGCTTTGACTTGATGGAGGGTCGGGCTGTACCTCCCCGATCGCGAAAACCGGTGCCACGTCGCGTCGGTGAGCGCACAAACCGTGGGAGTGATTGGGTCGCAAGATTCTTTTTTTTGAGGAGCTCACGCTCGAGATGGCCGCCGAAGGCCGAGGAGGTTGCGAATGCCCAGTTTTGTGAACCCGGAGAAGTGTGACGGCTGCAAGGCACAAGACAAGACCGCGTGCCAGTACATCTGTCCGAACAACCTGATGGTGCTCGACAAGGACAAGATGAAGGCCTACAACCAGGAGCCCGAGCAGTGCTGGGAGTGCATGTGCTGCGTCAAGATCTGCCCCCAGCAGGCGATGGACGTGCGCGGCTACGCCGACTTCGTCCCGATGGGCGCCTCCGCGGTGCCGATGCGCTCGACCGACAACATCATGTGGACGGTCAAGTTCCGCGGCGGCATGGTCAAGCGGTTCAAGTTCCCGATCCGCACGACCCCAGAGGGCAAGGCCGATCCCGCTGGCGGCTGGGCCAACAGCCCGGATCTCGACTCGCCGGTGTTGTTCACCGAGCCCGAGTCGGCTGGCCTCAAGCAGGTGTGGACCAAGTAACAACTCACGGGGCGCAATAGCGCACGACCGTAAAGGAGACTGACAATGACCGACTTCCGAACCGTTGAAGTCGAGACCGACCTTCTGATTTGTGGTGGTGGCATGGCCGCGTGCGGCGCGGCGGTCGAGGCGGCCTACTGGGCCAAGAAGCACGGCCTGAAGGTGACGCTGGTCGACAAGGCGGCGATGGACCGCTCGGGCGCGGTGGCGATGGGCCTCTCCGCCATCAACCAGTACGTCGGCCTGAAAGACGGCCAGAACACGATGAAGGACTACGTCGACTACGTGCGCAACGACCTGATGGGCGTCACCCGTGAGGATCTCGTTGCCAGCATCGCCCGCCACGTCGACAGCACCGTCCACCTGTTCGAGAAGTGGGGCCTGCCGATCTGGAAGGACAAGAACGGCGGCTACGTGCACGAGGGTCGCTGGCAGTTGATGATCAACGGCGAGTCGTACAAGATCATCGTCGCCGAGGCGGCGAAGAACGCGCTGGGCAAAGAGAACTGCCTCGAGCGCGTGTTCATCACCGAGCCGTTGATGAACGGTGACCAGTGCATCGGCGCGGTCGGCTTCTCCGTCCGCGAGGACAAGTTCTACGTCTTCAAGGCCCGGGCGACGATCGTCGCGATGGGCGGCGCCGTCGGCGTCTTCCGGCCGCGCAGCGTGGGTGAGGGCGCCGGTCGCGCCTGGTACCCGCCGTTCAACTCGGGCGCCTCGGCCTACTTCACGATCAAGGCCGGCGCTGAGATGACCTGCCAGGAAGTGCGCTTCATCCCGGTGCGCTTCAAGGACGCCTACGGCCCGGTCGGCGCCTGGTTCCTGCTGTTCAAGTCTCGCGCCACCAACGCGATGGGCGAGAACTACATGGAGACGCGCAAGGGTGAGCTGGACAACTGGCAGCCCTACGGCAAGGTGAAGCCGGTCCCGGCCAACCTGCGCAACTACCTCGGCATGCTCGACGTCCTCGAGGGCAAGGGCCCGATCTACATGCGCACCGAGGAAGCGATCCAGAAGATCGCCAAAGAGACGCCGGACGAAAAAGAATACAAGAAGAAGATGAAGGAGCTGGAGAGCGAGGCGTGGGAAGACTTCCTCGACATGACGATCTCCCAAGCCATCCTCTGGGCCGCCACCGACACGCAGCCGGAGGAGAAGTCGTCGGAGATCGCCGCCGCCGAGCCGTACTTCATCGGTTCGCACTCGGGCGCCTCGGGCGCCTGGGTCTCGGGGCCGAAGGACCTGGCGCCGCCGGAGTACTTCTGGGGCTACGAGAACATGACCACGGTGAAGGGCGTCTTCGCGGTGGGTGATGCCTCGGGCGCCTCGTCGCACAAGTTCTCCTCGGGCTCCTGCACCGAGGGGCGCATCGCCGCCAAGGCGGCCATCCGCTTCCTGGTCAAGGAGAACCCGCCGAAGCCGAGCGTCGACGCCGGCACGGTGGAGAAGCTCAAGGGCGAGTGCCTCAAGCCGTTGAAGACCTTCGACGAGAACAAGAACAAGACGACGCAGGTCGACATCAACCCGAACTACATCCTGCCGAAGATGTTCATGATGCGGCTGCAGAAGCTCATGGACGAGTACGCGGGCGGCGTCACCGCGCAGTTCGCCACCTCCGCGGCCAACCTGAAGCGGGCCCTCGAGCTGCTGAAGATGCTCCGTGAGGACTCGGCGAAGCTGGGCGCTCGGAACTCGCACGAGCTGATGCGCGCGTGGGAGAACACCCACCGGATGTACCAGGCTGAGGCGCACGTGCGGGCGATGTTGTTCCGCGAAGAGACCCGGTGGCCGGGCTACTACTTCCGGTCGGACAAGCCGAAGCTGGATCCGAACTGGGAGTGCTTCGTCAACAGCGTCTACAACCCGAAGACCGGCGAGTGGACGATGAAGAAGGTGCCGATCAAGCGCATGGGGCTCTGAGCCCAGGTTTGATCTCTCTGTAGTCGGATGCACGTGTTGGCCCCAGGTGCGCGCACGCGTGCCTGGGGCCAACGAGCATCTGGGGGCGAGATTCGAGGTTGTGCTGTGCCGGCGACGTCGACAACCTGCCCGCACTGCGGCGCCGCGCTGCAACGGGTGAAGCTGCCGCTCGAGGCGGCCTACGACGAGCCGGTCCACCTGGTCTGCTTCAACGACGACTGCTCCTACTACCGCGAGGGGTGGGAGTGGATGCTGCAGCAGTACAACGCCAAGGCATCCTACCGCTACCGCGTCGAGCCGCTCTCGGGCGTCGCGTCGCCGCTGCCGGTCTGGGCGCCCGAGGCGCTGCGCGATCGGCTGGTCGTCGACGAGGCACCGGCCCGCCGACCACCGGCCAAGGCGCGGACATCGCCGCGCCGGCCGGCGACGAAGCGTTCGGCCACGCAGGTCAAGGGGCGCAAGGCGCGCGGGCGGCCGCAGTCGCGCGGTCGTAAGCGCGGCCGGTGAGGCCGCGGGAGACAAGGCGGTGGGTGTGGTGAAGAAGACCAGGAAGGCGAGCCCGAGGGCGAAGGCGAAGCGGAAGGCGCCGCGCGCCGCGCCGCCGGTGAGCGGGCTCACGGCCCCGGCGCCGGTGATCCCCGAGTCGCTGCGCGACAAGCGCCGGCTCGGACCGGGCGACGAGATCGTCTTCGGCTGCCACCCGGGCGTGCCGTGCTTCAACACCTGCTGCGCCGACATCAACATCGTCCTGACGCCGCACGATGTGCTCGGCCTGGCCCGGCGGCTGGGGATGACCACCACCGAGTTCATCGAGCAGCACACGCTCAAGCCGATCACCAAGGAGCTGAAGCTGCCGATCCTGTTGCTCAAGATGAGCGACGGCGCCGGCCGGCCCTGTCCGTTCGTCGGCCCCAAGGGGTGCACGGTCTACGCCGATCGACCGTGGGCCTGCCGAATGTACCCGCTGGCGATGGCGCTGCCGCCGGCGCGCGCCGGGGTCGAGCCGGAGCCGTTCTACTTCTTGCTCGAGGACGGCTTCTGCAAGGGGCACGGCAGCGGTGGTCGGTTCACGGTCGACAGCTGGCGGGCCGATCAGGGCATCGCCGAGCGCGAGGCGCGCGAGGCGGGCTTCCGCGCGCTGGTGTCGCACCCGTGGTTCATCGGCGGCCGGCAGCTGCACCCGGCCGGCATCGATCTGTTCTTCACCGCCACCTACGATCTCGACAGCTTCCGCCGCTTCGTCCTCGATACCACGTTCCGTCAACGCTTCGTCGTCAGCGAGGCGGAGCTCGAGCGGCTGCGCGACGACGACCTGTTCTTGATGGAGTTCGGCGAGCGCTGGTTGCGCTTCGCCCTGTTCCGGGAGCCGACTTTCGAGGTGCGTCCGGACGCACCGCAACCGCGGAGGAAAAGATGAGCCAGCCCCTGATGATCGTCGGGGCAGGGATCGCCGGGGTCACCTCGGCCGCCGAGGCCGCTGAGGCCGGGCGCGAGGTCATCCTGGTGGAGAAGGATCCGAGCGTCGGTGGCCGCGTGCTGCGCAGCCACCACTACTTCCCGAAGATGTGCCCGCCGAGCTGCGGCATGGAGATCAACACGCGGCGGCTGGAGAACAACCCGCGGGTCACGGTCAAGGTGCGCACCACGGTCAAGCGCGCCGAACCGGTCGGCAAGGGCTGGCGGGTGACGCTCGAGCGCCAACCCGACTACGTCAACCAGAACTGCACCGCCTGCGGCGAGTGCAGCAAGGTCTGTCCGGCGAAGGTGCCGGACCCGTTCAACCTCAAGCTCAGCGAGGTGCCGGCCATCCGCCTGCCGCACGGCGAGGCCTGGCCGCGCCGCTTCGTGCTCGATCGCACCGCCTGCCCGGCCGGTTGCACCAAGTGCGTCGAGGTCTGCACCTACAAGGCGATCGATCTCGACGCCAAGCCGACCGAGGAGACCGTCGAGGTCAGCGCCGTGGTGTTGGCCACCGGCTGGCGGCCGTACGCCAAGGAGAAGCTGGTCGAGCTGGGCGGCGGGCTCTACCCGGACGTCATCGCCAACGTCGAGCTCGAGCGGCTGACCGCGCCGGCGGGGCCGACCGGGGGCAAGATCCTGCGCCCCTCGAACGGTCAGGCGCCCAAGAAGGTCGCCTTCGTCCAGTGCGCCGGCTCGCGCGATCGCAATCACCTGCCCTATTGCTCGGCGGTCTGCTGCCTGGCGTCGCTCAAGCAGGCGACCTACGTCAAGAACCAGATCCCGGACGCCGAGGTGACGATCTACTACATCGATCGCCGGACCCCGGGACGCAACGAGGACGTGCTGACCAAGACCACCGCCCTCGAGGGCGTGCGCCTGGTCAAGGGCAAGGTCGGCAAGGTGACCCGGCGTGACGACGGCACGCTGGCGCTGCGGGTCGAGGACGTCGACCGCGGCCAGCTGCTCGAGGCGACCGCCGACCTGGTCGTGCTCGCCACCGGCATGGTCCCCAACCTCGCCGATGGCGCGCTGTTCGGGGTCGAGCGCGATCCGGACGGCTTCGGCCTCGACGACCTGTCACGGGGGCTGTTCGTCGCCGGCGTCGCGCGCCGGCCGGAGGACGTGGCCGCGTCGGTCCGCGACGCGACCGGAGCGGCGGCCAAGGCGATCGTGGCCGCGGGTAGGAGCGCGTGATGGACAAGATCGGACTTTTTGTTTGCACTGGTTGCGAGATCGGCAAGGCGATCGACGTCGATGCGCTCGAAGAGGCGGGCCGCGACAAGGGCGCCAAGCAATTCGTCAAGCACGCCTGCCTGTGCAACCCGGAGGGCGTGGCGCTGATCCAGAAGGCGATCGACGGTGGTGAGGTCGACGCGGTGGCGATCGCCGCCTGCTCGAACCGCGCCAAAGTCGCCGAGTTCAGCTTCGACCGGACCAAGACGCCGGTCGAGCGCATCGCGCTGCGCGAGCAGGTGGTCTGGACTCACCCGGGTGGTGAGGAGGACACGCAGATGCTCGCCGCCGACCTGGTGCGCATGGGCGTCGCCAAGGTCGGCCGCATGACCCTGCCGAAGAAGCTCGACGACACGCTCGACGACACCGTGCTGGTGGTCGGCGGCGGCCTCGCCGGCTTGACCGCGGCCAACGCCGCGGCCGGTATGGGCCACCCGGTGGTGTTGGTCGAGAAGGGTGAGCAGCTGGGCGGCTACATGGCCGGGCTCAAGGACGTCCTCCCCGAGACGCCGCCGTACGATCGGCTGCACAGCAACACGGTGGCGGCGCTGGTCAAGGAGGTCGAGGCGAGCAAACAGATCAAGGTGCTGACCCGGGGGACGATCAAGTCGATCACCGGCCAGCCGGGCATGTTCGAGGTCAGCCTCGAGGCGAACGGCGTGGCCCAGAGCTTCAAGGCCGGCGCCATCGTTCAGGCCACCGGCAGCCGGCCGTACGACGCGACCAAGCTCGGTCACCTCGGCTACGGCAAGTCGCCGAACGTGCTCACCGCGCAGGAGCTCGACGCGCAGCTCGGCGCCGGGGCGCTCAAGCGGCCGAGCGACGGCAAGCTGCCCGGGCGCGTGCTCTTCGTTCAGTGCGCCGGCTCGCGCGACGCAAACCACCTGCCGTACTGCTCGTCGGAGTGCTGCGCGACGACGCTGCGCCAGGTCGCCGCGATCCACCGCGATCACCCCGAGATCGAGTGCGCGGTGGTCTACAAAGATATGCGCGCGCCGGGTCAGCTCGAGCACTTCTACCTGGCGGTGCAGTCGAAGCCGAACTCGTTGTTCGCGCGCGGCACGATCGACGAGGTGCAGGTCAAGGGGGACGGGCTGTGCGCGCGGGTCAAAGACAGCATCCTCGGCGACGAGCTGCAGCTCGACGCCGACCTGGTGGTGCTGGCGGTCGGCATGTGTCCGAACTCGGCCGACGGTGAGGCGATCCGCCAGGTGCGTGACGCGAAGGCGCGCATCGCCAAGAACGAGTCGGAGGAGCAGGTCCGGCAGGGCAAGGAGACGGTCGATAAGCTCGGTCACCACGAGGGGACCGAGATCCTCAACCTGGTCTATCGGCAAGGGCCGGATCTGCCGGTGCTGCGCTACGCCTTCCCCGACTCGCACTACATCTGCTTCCCGTACGAGACCCGGCGCACCGGCGTCTACGCGGCCGGTACGGTGCGCGCGCCGATGGACGCGGCGCAGGCGACCGAGGACGGCTTCGGCGCGGCGATGAAGGCGGTGCAGTGCATCAGCGCCGCGAAGCGCAGCGAGGCGGTGCACCCGCGCGCCGGCGACATCGGCGTGGCCGAGTTCTTCCTCCAGCGCTGCACCCAGTGCAAGCGCTGCACCGAGGAGTGCCCGTTCGGCACCTTGAACGAAGACGTCAAGGGCACGCCGGAGTACAACCCGTGGCGCTGCCGGCGCTGCGGCATCTGCCTCGGCTCGTGCCCCGAGCGCATCATCTCCTTCCCCGACTACTCGGTCGACGCGATCGCCACGGCGATCAAGGCGATGGAGGTGCCGGACGAGACCGAGGAGAAGCCGCGCATCCTCGCCTTCTTGTGCGAGAACGACGCGTTGCCGGCGCTCGACGAAGCGGCGGCGCGGGGGATGAAGTGGAACCCGTGGATCCGGGTGATCCCGGTGCGCTGCCTCGGCGCGATCAACACGGTCTGGATCGCCGATTCGCTCTCCAGCGGCGTCGACGGCGTGTTGATGCTCGGCTGCAAGAGCGGCGACGACTACCAGTGCCACTACATCCGTGGCTCGGAGCTGTGCAAGACGCGGATGACCAACGTGCGGGAGACCCTCTCACGCCTGACGCTCGAGCCGGAGCGGGTGCAGATCCACGAGATCGGCCGCAACGAGTTCGCGCGCATCCCCGAGATCTTCGACGCCTTCGCCGAGACGATCACCTCGGTGGGGCCCAACCCCTACAAGGGGTTCTAACGGAGGACGGTCATGGCTTCCGGTACTGCTCTGGTTCCTTCTTCGGCCGCACGCCTGGAGATCTACGGCCGCGGCGGCGAGGCGTCGGCGCGCTGCTATCAGTGCGCCACCTGCTCGAGCGTCTGCGAGCTGGCGACCGAGGACCACACCTTCCCGCGTCGGCAGATGCTGTGGACGCAGTGGGGGCTGCGCGATCGCCTGGCCGGCGATCCGGGCATCTGGCTGTGTCACCAGTGCAACGACTGCACGGTGCGCTGCCCGCGCGACGCGCGGCCGGGTGACATCATGCAGGTGGCGCGCGGCATGGCGATCGAGGAGCTGGCCTTCCCGCGCTTCGTCGGCCACCTGGTCGGTCGCGCCCGGACCACCTGGGTGCTCCTGCTCGGCATCCCGTTCCTCTTCTGGACCCTGCTCGTCTACCTGCACAACGGCCTGACGCCGGCCGCTGGCGGCGACTGGGCCTACGCCGAGATCGTGCCGCACTGGATGATCTACTCGGTTTACTTCCCGACCTTCTTTGTGCTCGCCGGGGTGCCGGCGTTGGTCGGCGCGTCGCGCGCGTGGAAGAAGTGGGGCGAGGGGCGCAAGCGCGCCGGCTCGTTCGTCACCAACCTGATCGCGGTCCTGACCGAGATCGTCGTCCATCGGCGCTTCGGCAAGTGCGGCGTCGGCAAAGGGCGCAAGTGGGGCCACTTCTTCATCTTCTGGGGCTTTATCCTCGCCGCGGTCACCAGCGGCTTTTTGGTCGTCTGGCTCTACGCCTACGACCTCGAGCTGCCGCTCTTCTCCTATCGTTGCCCCGGGGCGGCTGGGCCGACCTGCCACCTGCCGCTCGACAACTGGATGAAGATCATGGGCAACATCGGCGCGGTGTCGCTGGTGCTGGGCGGCGTGTTGATCCTGATCAACCGCCTGAGCCCCGGCCAGCCGGCCGGCAAGTCGATGGCCTTCGACAACCTGCTCCTGGCGGTGGTGCTCCTGGTCATTGCGACCGGCGTCGGCGCCGAGGTCGGCCGACTGGTCCTCAACCCGGGCGTGGCGATGTGGATCTACATCGTCCATCTGAGCTCGGTGCTCTGTCTGTTCCTCTCGGTGCCGTACTCGAAGTTCGCCCACATGGTCTACCGCACGCTGGCGCTGGTCCACGAGCGGATGGTCACGGCGGCGAAGAGCTGATCAGCGAATGGGGGCGCCGCACGGTGCGGCGTTGGCAAGCGTGAAACCAAGCCAGCTCGGCTGGCAACCAAGGCTACTTGGCAAGCAAAGGAGAATCGTCGTGATTAAACCGCATGGCTCGGACAAGTTGAATCCGTTGTACGTGATGGACAAGAAGGAGCGCGAGAAGCTGCTCAAGGAGGCCGAGAAGCTCCCCTCGATCGTGGTCAGCTCGGCGGCGGCGGCCAACGCCGTGATGCTGGGCGGCGGCTACTTCAACCCGCTGACCGGCTACATGAACCTCGACGACTCGCTCGCAGTCGCCAAGTCGATGAAGACGACCAAGGGGCTGTTCTGGCCGGTGCCGGTGGTCAACGTCGTCAAGGACGCCTCGTCGATCAAGGGCCAGAAGCGCGTCGCCCTCCGGGATCCGAACGTCAACGGCAACCCGGTGCTGGCGATCATGGACGTCGAGAAGATCGAGACCGCCACCGAAGATCAGATGAAGCTGATGACCGAGAAGATCTTCCGGACCATGGATATGGAGCACCCGGGGGTCAAGGCTTTCAACACCGTCGGCAACACCTTCATCTCCGGCCCGATCAAGGTCCTGAGCTACTCCTACTTCGAGAAGGAGTTCCCGGAGACGTTCCGCACCGCGTATCAGCTGCGCGACGAGATGCAGAAGCTGGGCTGGAAGAAGGTCGTCGCCTTCCAGACGCGCAACCCGATGCACCGCGCCCACGAGGAGCTGTGCCGCATGGCCCATCAGGCGGTCAAGGCGGACGGCATCCTCATCCACATGCTGCTCGGCAAGCTGAAGCCCGGTGACATCCCCGCCGACGTGCGCGACGCGTCGATCCGCAAGATGGTCGAGATCTACTTCGAGAAGAACACCGTGCTCATCTCCGGCTACGGCTTCGACATGCTCTACGCCGGGCCGCGCGAGGCGGTGCTGCACGCCGTCTTCCGCCAGAACACCGGCTGCACCCACCTGATCGTCGGCCGCGACCACGCTGGCGTGGGCAAGTACTACGGCCCGTTCGACGCCCAGACGATCTTCGATCAAGAGGTGCCCAAGGGCGCGCTCGCGATCGAGATCTTCAAGGCCGACAACACCGCCTGGTCGAAGAAGCTCGGCAAGGTGGTGATGATGCGCGACGCGCCGGACCACACGCCGGACGACTTCATCAACCTCTCGGGTACCAAGGTGCGCGAGATGCTGGGCAAGGGCATGGCGCTGCCGCCCGAGTTCAGCCGCCCCGAGTGCGCCAAGATCCTGATGAAGTACTACCAGGAGCTCGACGCCAAGAAGTAGGCCGGTCTCCGCTGCGACGCCGCCCCTGCTCCGGCGGGGGCGGCGTTTTTTTTTGGCGCCGCCGCCGGGGTCGACTGCCCCCCGGCGCTCGGGGTAGGATGGCCGCCGCGGTGGAGATCCGATGATCGCTTCGCTCGTCGTCGCGCTGGCCCTCGCCCAGTCACCGGTGACGCCGATCGGCAAGGCGCGCACGGTCAAGGTCTCAGGCAAGAGCGGCTTCGCGATCGGTGACGAGGAGCTCTCGTTCACAGTGAAGGGGCCGCGGGCGCTCGTCTTCCGCATCTTCGGCGACGCCGACCTGCACGGCCGGTCGGTCTGGCTCGACATCGAGCGGGACGACGCGGCGATCTCGGAGAACACCCTGACCCTCGTCGATCAGCGCCGAGGGGCGAAGAAGCTCCGGGCGCAGGCCGAGCTCGAGCTGCCGGTGCCGGCCGGGGAGCACACCTACCGGGTGCGCGCCTCGGACCCGATGGTGGTCGTCTTCGGCAAGCCGTCGGCCGGCGGCGGGCGGATCGTCGCGACGCCGGAGATCCCACTCGCGGGCGGCAAGCCGTCGTCG
>JBFYZW010000005.1:0-6495 GCA_041309305.1 Deltaproteobacteria bacterium
GCCTCGAGGTAAATGATCTCGGACTCGTCTTCCTCTTCCGGGCCGGCGGCCTTCGTCTTGACCGTCCCCTGGGTCAGCCGCCGCTTCTGGTGCTTGAGCTCCTTGACCAGCGCCGGCACCAGCGTGCCCTCGAACTCGCCGGCGCGGAACTGCCCGTTGTCCAGCTTGACCACCGGCTTGTCCTCGACCCGGACCTCAGTGGTGCCGATCGACAGCTTGACCGCCAGCTGCGTGTCCTGCTCCGAGGTCGAGATCGGCAGCTCGAAATCGGAGGGCGGCACCGTCTCCGCTTGCTTGGTGTTGTAGTTGATGATCAAGAAGATCAAAACGATGGTGAGGATATCCATCAGCGAGGTGATGTTGAGCGCCGCATCCTTGACCTCGACCCGCTTGGCCCTCATCGGCAACCCTCGCTCAAAACGGACAGCTCACTTCAACCGGGTGGAGAGCACCACCCGAGGGAACAGCTCGACCGGCAGCTTGTCGCGCCCGCGTTCGATCGTCGTCACGCGCACCGCGTCGATGGCCGAGACGACCACCTCGTAGGGGATCTCGGGATCGGGCGTCACGATCACCGTGTCGGAGGCGGCGTACTTGCCCTTCAGGCGATAGGCGGCGTCGGTCACCGCCTTGTAGGTGGCGATCAGCGCCTCCTTGTCGGCGTCGGCGACCCTCGGCACGCGATCACGCAGCTTGCTCACCACCTCCGGCGCCAGCGTGTCGCTCGCGGCGGCCATCTCGAACGAGGTGCCGGTGATGTCGAGCTGCAGCGTGATCTTGTCCTCCTCTTTGGCGATGTCGGTCTCGCCGGTCTCGTCGCCGGTGACCGGGATGGTGATCTTGACGATCGAGAGCTGGAAGAAGGCCGCGGCCAGGAGCAAAAACGGGATCATCGCGGTGAACAGGTTCATGATCGGGATAAGGTTGAGGGCGACCTCTTCAACCTCCCGTATCTTCGCCTTGGCCATGCCGCGCGTCTCCTCGGAGGCTCGGACTCAGGCCCGCTTCTTGGCCAGCCGGCGGTTGCGCGCCGAGAGGTAGTTGAACAGGTCGGTGGCCTTGGCCTCCAGCTGAGAGAGCACGCTGTTCTGGCGCGCCTGCAACGCGGTGTAGATGACCATCGTCGGGATGGCGACGACCAACCCCATGAAGGTGGTGTACATCGCCACCGCGATGCCCTTGGCCAGGATCTCCTGCTTGGCCGCGGCGTCGGCCTGCGCGACGCCCTTGAACGCGTCGATCAGGCCCTGGATCGTGCCCAGCAGGCCGAGCAGCGTCGAAATGTTGGCCAGCGTGTTGAGCCAGGCGACGCGCGCGGTGACCACCGGCACGACCTTCATCGTCGCCGCCTCCATCGCCCGCTGGATGTCCTTGTCCGACTCGTTGGCCTTCATCAGGCCGGCCTTGACCACCTCGGACAGCGGGTGCGCCGACTCGACGTTGCAGGCCTCGATCGCCCGACTGAACTTCTTCTCCTCCAGGTAGCCGATGATCTGGTTGACGAACTGCTCGGCGTTCAGTCGGTAGCGGATCCAGAGGAAGTAGGCGCGCTCGATCGCCAGCGCCAGCGCCACCATCGAGACGCCGAAGATGACCCACATGAACGGGCCACCTTTGTTCATCACGTCAAACATGCCGATGCTCCCTGGCCGATCCAAGCGGGATCGGGCGATTAGATTAGCGCCTTCTATCCAGTTTCGAAAGCTCGAACAAGCCGATCAGTAATACCCACCTCGCACCACAGCGCCGTTGGCGCCGACCAACCACAGGCGGCGCACGCCCTGGACGTAGGTGACCCAGATGCCGAGGAAGTTCTCGGTGGTGTCGGTGTCGATCACCTCGCAGTACCCGCCGCCGCGGAACTCGACCAACGTGCCGCGATCGCCGATCGCGTAGCCCTGCTGATCGCCGAGCGCGAAGACCCCGGTGAGGAAGACCGCCGGGATCGACTCGTCGATCGCCGGCGTGGTCGGATCGTCCTCCCGGCACTGCACGCCGGTGACCATCGCCCCGGCGCCCGGGTTGACGCCGGCGACCAGCCCGGCGGCGCCGACCGCGTGGAACCCGCCGTCGCGGTGGCTGATCGCGGTCAACAGCTCGCGCCCCTCCATCCCCTCGGGGGGCCCGGCCGTCCCGAAGTCGCTGGCGATCCAGATGCCGGTCGCGTCGTTGCCGCCGGCCAGGGTCAAGGTCACCAGCGTGCCGCCGGCCCCGACCGCGACGATCGTGCCCCCGTCATCCACCGCCAGCGCGCGCAGGGTCTTGCTCAACGAGCGGAAGCAGTTCGGACAGAGCGTGCTGCACGACAGGCCGCCGACCCCGGCGCAGCCATTGTCGGCGGAGACCCCCGTCCGATCGGCGGAGAAGCCGCCGACGCTGACGACGCACCCCGGCCCGGCGCAGGGGGCGCCGACCGCCAGCGGATTACCGGCGACGCTGACGCAGCACGGCTCGGGGGGATCGACCTCGGCGCAGTTGCAGCTCGGCTTGTACGAGCTGCACTGCGCGGCGCAGGAGGGGGGCAGCCGCGTCGAGCCGCAGGCCTGGCCGGGCAGGGTGCCCGGGGCCGACAGCGCGCAGTCGGAGCTGTACTGGTAGGCCGCGTGCTCCTGGGCGATCCAGGCCAGCGGGTTGCTCACCGGCAGCGCCGGCGCGGTCACCGTCTGGGCGGCGTTCGGCCCGCGGTAGCTGACCACCGCGCCGTCCTCGCCCACCGCGACGACGACCAACTGGGTCGCGTCGTTCGCATCGACGCCCGCCCAGACGTCGAACAGCGCGGGCAAGAAGCCCGCCTCGTTCGTGGGCGTGAGCGCATCGTCACAGACGTCGCCGACCCCGTTGTTGTCGGCGTCGAGCTGGCGCAGGCTCAGGTCGTTGCTCGGGCCGTCGTCGCCCCACTCGATGCAGTTCTGCGCCCGCGTCGGATCGGGGTCGCCGAAGTCCCCGTCGCGGTCGATCAGCGGCCGCAACGAGCCGTTCGGGCTCAGCCGACAGTTGTCGTCGCAATCGTCGATCGCACCGCCGGAGCAGGTGTCCTTGAGCGTCCACCAACCGTCCGCGCCGCCGGTCACCGGGTGACCGCCGCCATCGTCGAGGAAGCCATCGCCGTCGGCGTCGGGGCAGAACGGATCGATCTTGATCCGCGGCGTGAACCCCTTGCCCGGCCCGGCGACCACCTCCCAGCGCCCGTCCTCGGGCACCGGGTTCTGCTTCAGCGTCGGGTTGGGGTTGTAGTGCAGCAGCGTGCCGGTCCAGCCGACGGCGAACATCTCGCCGTCGCGGCGGTTGGCCTGGCGGAACTGGTCGCCGTTGTAGACGCCCCAGATCGCGGTCAGGTGCTCGGTGGTGTTCGACTCCATCTTCTTCCACGCGCCGGCGGGGTTGGCCCGGGTGACGCGGTTGGTGAAGATCGTCCCGTACCAGCCGACGACGAAGACCGCGCCGTCGTCGCGGCCCCAGACGTCGTTGAGCGTCATCTCGCCCATCAGGTGGTCGAGCCGCTCGAAGCGCCAGCGCGGCGGCTCGACGTCCTCGTCGCCGCGTCGCACCTGGCCGGCGTTTCGATCTTGACAGCCAGCCCCGCCCAGCAGCCCACACACCGCCCCGACCTGCATCCATCGGCTGAATCGCATGGGCGAAATCGTAGCCGAACCGGCGCGCCTTGGCCAGCGCTCCGACGAGGCCGGGGCGATGCGCCTGGGCGCCGCGCCGGGGATCGGCTATACTAACGCCCCATGCACCTTCGCCCAACGCTGCTCACGCTCCTCGTCTCGCCGGCGCTCTGCCACTGCACCGACGCCGACGTCTACACGGCGACCGGCGCCGATCCGTTCCGCCCCGATCGCATCGCGATCACCGGACGGCTGTGCACCGAGGACACCGCCGGCGCCGACTTCCCGGTCAAGATCCTCTTGATGACCGACATCTCGAACGCGATCTTCACCGCCGACCCGGAGTTCTACCGCCTGCACGGCCCGGGCTCGCTGCCCTCGCCCGGCTCGATCGAGGCCTTCATCGATCGGATCAAGAACCAGGAGAACGCCACCGTCGGCTTCGCGTCGATCAGCTCGGTCTCGCGGCCGATCGTCCCGGTGCTGCCGCTCTACTGCCCGGAGACGCCGTGCAACGCGCAGCAGTTCTTCCGCCCGGCCGACGTCGACCTCGGCCTGGTGCAAAACGGCATCGGCGTCGGCTCGGGCGCGAGCCGCGACCTCGAGGCGGCGCTCGGCCAGGTCGAGAGCTTCATCGTCGCCGACATGGCGCGCACCAGCGCGGGCAAGATCCTGCGCACCCGCTACCTGGTCTACATGCTGCTCGGCGGGCCGCCGAGCACCGGCGGACGGACGGCCGAGGTGATGGCCAACGTGCTGGGCGACAAGATCGACCAGCTCAAGCAGCTCATCTATGCCCGCGGCGCGCTCGAGTTCCGGCTCAACATCGGCTACGTCTACTTCGGGCCGCAGAGCTCCCAGCCCATCGCCAGCGGCGGCTACGGTTGCCAGACCGACCCGGTGCCCGGCAGCGCCCCGGCGCCGTGGAGCACCTGGGAGACGTGGAACAGAGAGGCGCGCAACCTCTACTCGGCGATGGCCTTCAAAGGGGACGGCCTGTTCCGCGAGTTCCCGTGCGGCAGCGCCATCGACGTGCGGCTCGAGTCGTCGGCCGCCTCGGTGCTGCTCAAGCGCAAGGACATCGTCGCCTACAACCTGAACGTCCGCCTCGGCCGCGACGGTCCGGTGCTCGACAGCGACGGTGATGGCCTGACCGACGAGGAGGAGCTCGCCGCGCCGCAGCCGACCCGCCCCGACGACTGGGACACCGACGGCGACGGGATCAGCGACCGGGTCGAGCTGCGCTCCTACCCCCAGCAGGATCCGCTCGACCCGAGCGACCGCCCGGTCTCGTGCGGCGACGGACCGCTGGTCCTCGATCTGGTGGAAGACGCCGACGCCGACCTGCTCAACGACTGCGAGGAGGGGCTGCTGCAGACCAACTTCTCGATCCCCGACTCCGACGGCGACGGTCTGCCGGACGCGCTCGAGTTCATGAGCGGCACGGTGCCGACCTCGGCCCGCGATCGCCTGCTCGACTTCGACGGCGACGGCATCTCCAACGCCGACGAGGTGCTCGAGCACACCAACCCGCGCACCAACGACGGCCGCCTGCGCGGCGCCGAAGGGTACCGGACCAGCATCGTCGACCTCGGCGTGCGCACCGTCGCGACGATGCGCGACCCGCCCGAGCTCGGCTACGCGGTGCTCTTCCGCTCCGCCTCGCCCGGCGTCAAGGGCGGCGCGGGGCTCCTGCGCTTCACCCCCGGCAACCCGCACATCCTCGAGTGGAGCGACGCGAGCATCAACGAGCCGCCGGCGGCGCGCTACGACCCGCGGCCGGCGGAGATCGATCCCAACATCCCGGCCACCTACAACCTCTACGCCGAGAACGCCCCGACCGGCGACGTGATCTCGATCGAGGTCTTCGTCATCCCGAGCCGCTTCCCGAACGCTGTGGTCGAGGCCCACCCGCACATCTCCACCTCCGACCGCACCTGCTACGACATCAAGATGAGCAACATCCGCCTGATGCAGACCCGCCCGGCCCACGACATCCTGCACTGGGGGCCGAGCCACCCGGACAACGAGCACCCGGAGGGCACCAACCACATCCTGGTCTTCTTCACCCAGGCGCCGGGCAATCGGCTCGACTCGCCTGGGATCGCCAAGTGGGCCCATGTACCGGTGGTCTTCCGTTGCACCGACCCGGAGGTGATCGACAGCTGCGCCCGCGAACCGGACGGTGGTTTCGTCGAGCTGACCGACGCCGACTTGACCGCCTCGCAGCCATGAGCCGCCTCCTCCTCCTGCTCGGCGTCGGCGCCGCGCTCAGCGTCACCACCGCCGGCTGCGATCCAACCCGGGAGAGCGCCTTCATCGCCGGCAAGTCGCTCGTGCCATGCGTGCAGAACATCCCCGCCTGCCAGGGGCTGTTCGCCGCCTGCGAGCTGAACAGCACCACCTACGCGCAGGTGCGCTTCCCGGACGACTCGCCGTTCCGCTTTTTGGTCTCGGCGTTGCCACGCGAGCGGATCGAGGTCTTCCTCTTCTTCGTCACCGAGTCGGACGCCGGCCTCGACTCGCGCATCCTCTGGTACGAGCCCGGCTGCTCCGATGTCTACACCTACTCGAGCGACGGGGAGAACCTCTTCTCGCTGGGCGAGGAGTCCGGCTGGGTCAGCTTCCGCGAGACGGTCTTCGAGGGCGGTGACCACCTGGTCGAGATCTTCTCCGACATGCGGTCGATCGTCGACGTCACCGTCGACGTGCTCGTGCCGGTCCGTTGACCCGCGCCCGGTTGCCCGCCGGCGCGCCGTGCGGGTAGGGTCGTGCGATGCAGCCCCCGCGCCCGCTCTTCGCCTGGCTCCTCGTCCTCTGCCCGATCGCCGCCGGCGCCGCGCCGGTGGTCACGACCCGCGGCCTGGTCGCCGCGGCCCACCCG
>JBFYZW010000006.1:0-8661 GCA_041309305.1 Deltaproteobacteria bacterium
AAGGAAGTCCCGTGGTTAAACCGCGTCAGCGGAAACGGGAGAGCATGGCCGCGAGATGGTCGGCGAGCTCGCGGGTGACGCGGTGGGTGTCAGGCGCCAAAGCTCCCCAGGCCAGGGCGACATCGAGGAGAGCGACGACTTCGTTGGCCGACCCTCGGGCGGCGAGGCGGGCGAGTTCGAGGCTGTGGCGATAGATTCGCGTATCGGTGTGCAGCACGGTTGACCTCCATTTGCTGCCGGGCGCTGAAGGCGCGCGCCAACAGAGGCGCCTGAGGCGTCCGGCAGCCAAAGGAGGTCGCTACTCGCCGATCGCCATCGCCTATCGGCCCTAGGTATCGCACTCGCCATCATCGCCGTGCACGGCCCGGTCTACTCGATCGAAAGGATCGAGGAATCGGCTCCCGAAAGTGATGGGCGGTCAGAGTAGCCGCTGGTTGAAGCCCCACCCGCCTCCAGCTACGATAGCCTCTCCACCGGAGGCGATCGATGGCCCAGCTCTCGACCCGGCGACCGGCGCTCCTCTGGCCCGTGCTCGGCGCCGTGGCCGGCGCGGCGACGCTGTCGGCCTGCGGCGCTGACCAGGGCCCGACCGGCATCACCCTGACCATCGCCTCGGTGCAGATCTTGAACCAGGGCCTGAGCGTCGATCGCTTCGTCGTCACCACCCAGGCGGCCGGCGAGCTGCCGAAGGAGAGCGTCGTCGCCCTCGAGGGCCGGCAGCCGCGCGGCAGCGAGACCCTCAACCTGAGCTTCGCCCCCCGCCACGGCGGCAGCGCCGTCGCGATCGGCGTTGGCGCCCACCTCGGCGAGCAGCTGGTCGCCGAAGGGCACACCGAGGTCCGGCTGCGCCGCGGGCGGATGGTCAGCGCCGAGGTGTTGCTCCGCTCCTGCCTCGCGGCCGCCGGGCCGTTCTGCGACGGCGACACCCTGGTCACCTGTGACCCGGTCAGCGATCTCACTGTCCGCACGCCTTGCGCGCACGGCTGCAACGCCGGCGCGGCGCGCTGCAACGCCTGCCCGCCGAGCACCGTCGCCTGCCTCGAGGACCGCTTCGTCCTCTGCGGCCCGGACGGCCTGGCCGAGTCGGAGGAGGACTGCACCCAGGTCGGGGGCCCCTGCCAGGCCGGCCGCTGCACGCTCGGCGGCTGCGTCCTCACCGCCGCCGACGATCAGACCCCGTGCGACGACGGGCGCTTCTGCACCGAGGGGACGGTGTGCACCGCCGGCGTCTGCGGCGGCGGCACGCCGCGCGGCTGCGACGACGAGAACGACTGCACCTTCGACACCTGCGACGAGGTCGCCGGCGCCTGCGTGTTCGACGCGCTCCCGTACGACGGCCGCGGCTGCGACGACGGCGCCTTCTGCACGCTCGGGGAGACCTGCCTCGACGGGATCTGCGCCGGCGGTGAGTCGAACCTGTGCGCCGACGGCAACAGCTGCACCGAGGACCGCTGCAACGCCGCCGCCGGCCTGTGCGAGAACCCGACCAAGGCCGACGGCACGGCCTGCGAGGACGGCTCGTTCTGCACCGCCGGCGATCGGTGTCAGGGCGGCGCCTGCGTGCCCGGGATCGCCAACCCCTGCTTCGACGCCAACCCGTGCACCGACAACTCCTGCGACGAGGAGGCCGACGCCTGCAGCTTCCCGTGCACCGCCGCCGGCACGCTGTGCGACCCGGCCGGCAACACCGAGGTCACCTGTGACGGCGCATGTCACCCGGCGGTCGAGATCTGCCCGTTCGGCTGCAACGCCGCGCTGACCGCCTGCAACGCCTGCGTGCCGGGCACGGTCAGCTGCCGCGCCGATCTATCGCTGTTGTGCAACGCGCGGGTCGAATGCGACGCGGCCGGCGCCATCAGCGCGATCAGCTGCTGCGCCTCGAACCGCTGCACCTGCGACGGCAGCGCCTGCCTCGAGGATCTGTGCGCCTCGGCGCCGAGCATCTCCGCCTCGACGACCCTGAGCGGCGACACCTGCACCGCCGACGACAACATCCCCGAGGACTGCCTGCCCGGCGGCGCCGCCTGCCAGCCGCGCGCCCTCGGCGGCGGCCCCGAGCAGCTGTTCCGCCTGCTCCTCGACGACGGCCAGCCGACCGCCGGGTTCTTCCACGTCACGCTCGACACCACCGGCGCGCCCTTCGACTCGGCGCTGCGCCTGTCGACCGTCTGCGGCAACGAGACGCTCCAGGTCCCGACCGCGAGCGTCTGCGGCGCCGCCGCGCCCACGCCCGACCGGGCCTGCAGCGAGGGCCCCGGGGCGGAGGTGATGAGCCTGTGCGGCCTGCCCGAGGGCCATTACTTCGGCGCGGTCGACTCCGCCGCCGGCACCTGCGGCGCCTACGGCCTGGTGGCGACCATCAGCCCGGCGAGCCTCGACGTCATCGCCGAGTCGGGCAACATCTCCCGCGGCGGGGTGTTCACCGGCGACACCTGCGCGCTGACCGATCAGTACCGCTTCTACGCCTCGACCAAGACGATCTCCGGCGACTGCAGCACGGACACCCCCGACTGCGTCGAGGGGATCGACGGCGGCGGTTACGCGACCTCGATGTGCGCCAACTGCTCGGTCGACGCGGCGAACGACTGCACCCTCGCCGCCTCGTCGACCGACTCGCTGTGCACCCACAGCGGCCGCGGCGGCAAGGACGCGGTCTTCTTCCTCGCCCTGCCGGTCGACTCCGGCGTCGACCTGTCGACCGCCGGCTCCCGCTTCGACACCGTGCTCTACCTGCGTGAGGCGGACCCGAGCGGCGGCATGGGCCGCGAGCGGACGGTCTGCAACGACGACTGCTGGACCGTCGACGGTCCCTCCCACATCCAGACCAGCCTGCCGGCCGGCCTCTACTTCGTGGTCGTCGACGGCGCCGGCGCGGCGTGCGGCGAGTACACGCTGACGGTGGTCATCTCCCCGTCGGCGACCTGCCCGAACCTCGCCTGCGAGCCGCCACACGAGGACTGCCGCACCTGCCCCCTCGACTGCCCGTGCCCGCGCTGCGGCGACGGCACGGTGGACGCCGCCGACGGCGAGGCCTGCGACGACGGCGGCGACGAGGACGGGGACGGGTGCGACCGGCGCTGCGCCGTCGAGCCCGGCTTCGTCTGCGGTGGTGCGCCGAGCGTTTGCCAGCGCCACTGCGGCGACGGGGTGATCGAGCCGGCGCGCGGCGAGCAGTGCGACGACGGCAACGGCGTGGCCGGCGACGGCTGCAACGCCGGCTGCGCCGTCGAGGCTGGCTTCTTCTGTGACGCCGAGCCGAGCGCCTGCCGACGGGGGTTTCGCGCCAGCTTCTGCCCCGAGCTCATCGTCCCCGACAACCTGACCGCCGGGGTCAGCCACACGATCACCGTGCCGGCGCCGTCGTTTGCGGTCGACGACGTCCTGGTCGACGTCGAAATCGAGCACACCTGGATCGGCGATCTGCGCCTCGAGCTTCGCGCACCGGACGGCACCACCGTCCGGCTGCACGACCAGACCGGCGCCGGCGCTGACGATCTCGTCGGTCAGTACGACACCAGCTTGACGCCGGCGCAGTCCTTGGCCGCGTTCAATGGCCGGGCGAGCGCCGGCGACTGGCGGTTGACCGTCAGCGATCGGGTCGCCGACGTCAACGGCCTGTTCGCCTGCTGGACGCTGACCCTGCGCGCGCCGACCGCCTGCCCGAACGCGGTCTGCGAGCCGCCGCTGGAGAACTGCGGCAACTGCGCCGACTGCACCTGCCCGAGCTGCGGCGACGGGGTCCTCCAGGCCGGCCAGGGCGAGACCTGCGACGACGGTGACGAGGAGCCGGGCGACGGCTGCGACGCCGACTGCATCGTCGAGCCGACCTGGAGCTGCAGCGGCACGCCGAGCCTGTGCGTCCATCAACTCCAGGTGACCCGCTGCCCGGCGCTGCCCATCCCCGATGCGCAGAGCTCCTCCATCCCCGGGATCGCCAGCGACACGATCACCGTGCCGGCCGGCTGCACCGCGGCCAACGTCGATGTCGACGTCGACATCGCCCACCTGTGGCGGGGGGACCTGATCGTCGAGCTCCGCTCGCCGAACCGGACCGTGCGCCTGCACAACGAGACCGACGGGTCGGAGGACGACATCCTCGGCAACTACGACCGGACCCTCACCCCCGATGGACCGGGGACGATGACCGACTTCGACGGCCGCGCGACCGCCGGCACGTGGACGCTGTGGATCTCCGACAACGAGCGCTACGTCGACGGGACGCTCAACTGCTGGACCCTGAACATCACCTGCCAGTGAGGTCGATCGTCCCGAGGCTGGTCGGCGGCAGCCCGGTGCCCCGATCGCCGAGGGCCAGCGCCGCGGCGGTGCCCCCGGCGGCGCTGGCGGCGACGCCGCCGATGATCGCCCAGAACCACCAGCGCTTGTACAGCGGCACCGCCACCGCGTCCTGCGCCGCGGCCAGCTGCGCCTTGAGCGCCTCGATCTCCTCCGGCTCGACGCGGATCGTCGTCGTCTTGCCGACCTGCACGGTGAAGAAGGTGAAGTAGTCGCGCATCACCGGCGAGCTGAGCTTGAGCGTGTGCTCGCCGGCCGGCAACCCCTGGATCGACGCACCGATCGGCGTCGTCCCGACCTGGTGTCCGTCGACGAAGACGTTGACCCCCTCGAGCGCGATGTCGACCACCAGGCTGCCCTTGAGCAGCGCCGGGTCGAGCAGGTCGAAGACCAGGCCCTGGATCGCCGGCAGCATCTGGTCGCGGGCCCCCTGCAGCTGGGTCTGGGCCTTGGCCGCGACCGCGCCGCTGCGCACGTCGATCATCTTGAGGTTGAGGCTGTACGCGTCCCCCAACGTCGAGGCGACGCCGACGATCACCCGATCGGCGCCGAGCGCGCCGCCGATCTCGGCGAAGCAGGTGGTCGTGCGGCCGCAGTCGTCGACCTCCTTGCGCGTCAGCGGGGTCACCTCGCGCGCCGCGGTGACCAGCCGGTCGCCGAGCAGCTTGCCGAGCTCGAGGACGAGCATGTCGTAGAGGAGATCGGCGGTGTGCACCTCGATGCCGAGCGGCGCGACGTCCCAGACCAGGTAGCTCGGGTTCACGACCGGCGCCGCGTCGGACGCCGCCGCGTCGGCGGCGACCGCCAGCACGCCGAAGAGGATCCACCGGCCCGCGCTGCGCATCGCGGTATTGTAGCCAGACGCTCGCCGCGGATCTACCAGGCCTCACCCACACCGCCCTACCTCGCGGGTTTGGTCCAGCGTCGCCTCTGGGCGACCGAGCACGCGCCACAGATCGACGCCTCTGGCGCGGTCGATGAACGTGCGATAGGTGCGCCTGAGGCTGCCATGGCGACCTACGCGATCGGCGACATCCAGGGCTGCTACCGGACGCTGCGCCGTCTGTTGCGCGAGGTGCGCTTCCGGCCCGGCCGCGATCGGCTGTGGCTGGTCGGGGACCTGGTCAACCGCGGGCCGCGCTCGCTCGAGGTGCTGCGCTTCCTCGCCGACCAGGGCAAGACGGTCAAGGCAGTGCTCGGCAACCACGACCTGCACCTGCTCGGGCGCGCCGCCGGCGTGCGGGCGCCGCGCAAACAGGACACGCTCGACGAGCTGCTCGCCGCCCGCGACTGCGCCGCGCTGTGCGAGTGGCTGGCCCGCTTCCCGCTGCTCGTCCGGCGCGGCGACTTGGTGATGGTCCACGCCGGGCTGTTGCCCGGCTGGTCGCTCGCCGAGGCGGAGCGCGCCGCGCGGCTGGCCGAACGGGCGCTGTGCGGCCCGCGCTGGTGGAAGGTCTTGCGCGACTACGGCGACGACGACGCCGACCGCTGGCCGGCCGAGCCCGGCGACGAGGTGCAGGCGGCGTTGAACGTGCTGACCCGCCTGCGCGCCTGTCACGCCGACGGCCGGATGAACCTGGCGCACAAGGGGCCGCCCGGGCGGCTGCGCCGGCCGTGGCGGGCCTGGTTCGATTGGCCGGCGGCAAAACGCCGGCGCGCGACGGTGATCGCCGGCCACTGGGGGGCGCTCGGCCTGGTCCGGCGGCGCAACCTGTTGGCCATCGACGCCGGCTGCGTCTGGGGTCGCGAGCTGGTCGCGGTGCGCCTCGAGGACCGGCGGATCTTCGCCGTCGACGCGCAGGAGACGCGCTGACCAAAGACAGCCGTCAGGCCGCGCCGCTGAGCGGCGCGTCGACCGGCAGCGCGATCTTGGACAGCATCGCCTCGACGAACTGGCGGACCATCTGCTCGAGCTCCTGCCAACGCTCGCTGCCGAGCGAGGCCAGGATCACGCCGTCCATGAACACCGCCCCGAGCGCGACCACCTGCTCGAGCCTGCGTCCGAGGTCGGGATCGGCGCGCTTCCCGTCGCGCGCCAGGATGCCCTGGACCAGCTCGTGATAGCGGCGCCGACCGAGGGCGAGGAACCGCTGGCGCTCGGCGCTGTACTCCGGATCGGTCATCGTCGCGGGTAGGAGCTGCAGCCACAGGCGCCGGCGGCGCCGCTCGATCTCGTCGGGCTCGACGCCGAAGGCGAGGCGCATGATCGTCTCGGAGAGCGGCAGGTTCCAGCCCACCGCGGTGGCGACGTCGAAGGTGGTCCACGGCTCGAGGTTGCGGCGGATGAGCGCGACGACCACCGCCCGCTTGTTGGCGAAGAAGCGGTAGACGCCGCCCTTGCTCAGGCTGGTCCGCGCGACGATCCGCTCCATCGTCAGCCGCTCGTAGCCCTCGTCCTCGATCACCCGCACGGCGGCGGCGAGGATCTCGTCGATGCGCTCCTCTGGCGAGCGATGCTTGGTCATGGCACCTCCAACCGACGGGGCCGTCATTCTACAGCGCAACCACGCCGCCGGACAAGCAAAGAGCCGCCGCCGTCGGTATCTCGCTCACCAGAACGAGACCGACGCGCTCGCGCCGGCCTGCCAGCCGCGCAGCTCGTCGAGGCGCGCGCCGGGGAGAACGTAGCCGCCCTGCAGCTGCAGCCAGAGGGCGCGGCTCGCCCACAGGCGAACCCCGACGTAGGGGTAGACGTGGAAGACCGTGTCGCCGACCTGCAGGGCGCCGAGGTCGAGGCCGTAGTAGGGGACGAGGAAGCGCCGGCCCGGATCGCGCTCGAACGACAGGTCGAAGCCGACGGTGAGGCTGCCGAGCTCGGGGCTCGGCCGCCGGTCGGCGAAGCCGAGTGCCGCCTTGGCGGTCACCCGGCCGTGGCTCGGCCCGCGCCGGTCGTTGCGGTAGAGCCACTCGAACAGGGTCAGCTCGACGACCAGGCCGTGGAACCGGCCGAGCCATCGCGCCTGCGGCGCGAAGAAGACGTAGCCGAGGCCGGGGACGAGGAAGCTCTCCCACTCCTCGCGGACCGACAGCCGCACCGTCTGCTCGGCGACGGCGCCGTCGCGCTCGGCGACCAGCCGGATCGCGTGGTCCCCGAGATCGCGATCGCCCGGCCACCACCAGAGCACGGCCTGGCCGTCCTCGCCGAGCACCAGGGTCGCGCCGGCCGGCAAGCCCTCGGCGCGCAGCGTCGCCCCCGGGCTCACCGACACCGAGACCGACCAGCGGCTGCCCGGCTCGGTCTCTTGGACCTGAGGCCCACGCAGCTCGAGCGCCGGCGGCTCCGGCGGTTCGGCCGGGGTGAGCTCCACCGGCGGCGCCAGCTCCTCGGCCGGGGGCGGGAGATCGTCCTCGAGCTGCCCCTCGAGCGGGTCGACGAGCACGACGCCGCCGGGCGATTGCGCCGTTGCCGGAGCGGCGCCGCAGAGCAGCAGAGTCACGGCGAGGCCTCGATGAATCACAGGTGCACCTCCACCGCGAGGGTAATCGCCGCGCCCCGCCGCGGCAAGCCACCCGGCTCGCCCCGCGGGGTGGTGCCGAAGCCGATGGGCGGTGGTATACCGTGGAGACGATGATCTCCTCCCGCCTCGCCGTCGCCTCCGCCCTGCTCTGCGCCGCCGCCTGCGGCGAGGATGCGCGGCCCCCTCCCGACCCCGACCCGACGCCGTGGGACTGGCGCGACGCGGTCGTCTACCAGCTGGTCACCGACCGGTTCGCCAACGGCGATCCAACCAACGACGGCGACGCCGACCCGCTGTGCAACGTCTGCTACCACGGCGGCGACTGGCAAGGGGTCATCGACCAGCTCGGCTACCTCGAGGGGTTGGGCGTCAACGTCATCTGGATCTCGCCGGTGGTCGACAACACCGACTCGCCGCTCGGCCGGCAGGCCTACCACGGCTACTGGCCGGTCGCGCTCGACCGACCGAACCCACGCTTCGGCGACCGCGCGACGCTGGCGGCGCTGTGCGACGCCGCCGCCGCGCGCGGCATCCGGGTGATCGTCGACGTGGTCATCAACCACATGGGGCCGATCGCCTATTACGACATCAACGAGAACGGCGCGCTCGACACCCCGGGCTCACCGGGGACGGCTGGGCACGAGCTGGCGCCGCCGTTCGCCGCCGGCGGGGTCCAGAACCAGGCGGGCACCGGCCCGGCGCCGTTCATCTTCTTCGCCGCCGACCAGATCTCACCCGCGGCGCTGCGCGACCCGAGCTGGTACCACCGGGCCGGGCAGATCACCGACTGGGGCGATCCCACCCAGACGCTGCGCGGCGACTTCCGCGGCGGGCTGCGCGACCTGGCCACCGATCGGGCCGAGGTCCGCGCCCTGCTCGCCGCCACGGTCACCGACTGGCTCGAGGA
>JBFYZW010000007.1:0-6084 GCA_041309305.1 Deltaproteobacteria bacterium
TGCGGCCGAAGGCGAGCTGGCCGGCCGCGCCGCCGGAGATCGGGCAGCTCGGGCCGACGCGCCAGGCGACGAAGCGCTCGCGGCAGCCGGCGGCGCCGAGGCACCCGGCGAGGAGCCAGGCGATGGTTTGCCGCCGCGTGCTCACGTTGACCGCCCTGCCTCGAGCCTATCACAGCCCGCGCCCCGCGCAGCGACTGGCCGGCGCGCCGTGGCGCTGCGTTGGCGACGGTGGTGCCTGACCAACGTTGATGCTAGACTCAACCGGCGCTCGAACCCAGGAGGACGTGATGCGGATCAGTGAGCTGACCAGGCCCATGCTGGCGACGTTCTGTGCGATCACCCTGGTGACGCAGTTGCTCGGCTGCGGCAGCCCGCCCGAGCTGCCGCCCAAGGACACGATGGACCTGCCCGACTTCCAGAACGCCGGCACCGGCGGGGCGCTGCTCGCCGTCGATCAGACGACCAGCAACGTCGAGCAGGCCGCGGTGGCGGTCGGGCTGGTCTCGGTGGCGGTGTTCCTCGCGCTGCTGCCGGCGCGGACCTTCTTCTGGGGCGTGGTCTCGAGCAAAGCCAGCCGCGACGGCGACGAGTGGGTGTGGGAGAATACCTTCCCGCTGCTCGGCTACGAAGGCGAGCTGCGCGGCAGCATGCCGGCCGACACGCTGTCGCTCGAGATGCTGGTCACCGGCACGCGCGCCGGGACCAACCAGCTGCAGGACTTCACCTGGTTCACCGGCGAGCACCAGGCGAAGCAGGGCGCCTGGGAGCTGTTCGCGCCCGAGAAGAGTGGGCCGGTGCTGCGCATCGACTGGGCGCGGGCCGCGCCGACCGACAAGGAGCTGACCTTCACCAACGTCGAGGCCGGCGTCGACGGCAACGGCGACGAGCTGGCCTACGCCCTGAAGGGCGATCTCGCGTCGATGAGCATCCACGACGAGATGGACGCCGGCGGGTTGCCGGCCGACTTCGACGTGGTCTGGAACCTCGCGACCGGCGCCGGCAAGCTGACCCGCGTCAGCGGCGAGCAGCTGTGCTGGGACACGCTGGCCAACGGCCAGGTGGACATCGCCTGCCCGACCACCGCCTGGCCCTGAGCGCTTGTCCCGGGCGACCGGCTCCTCGATACTGCGTCGTTGAGGAGGTGCGTGATGCACCAGCGGGTTCTTCTTGCGCTCGCGGTTGCGGTGTCGTTGACCAGCGGCGGCTGCCGCAAGCCGGCGCCGAGCGCGGTCGAGCAGGGGCCGCCGGCGTGGCGGTTCGCGGTGCTGCCGGCGGTGCGTGAGGCCCACCTGCGCGAGGTCTATCAGCCGCTCCTGGCCGCGCTGTCGCGCGCGACCGGCAGAACGGTGGTCTTCGAGATGGCCGCCGACTACCGGCGGCTGAAGGACGATCTGCTCGCCGGCCGGGTCCACCTGGCGCAGGCCAGCGCCTACCTCTACGCCTCGATCGCGGTGGCGCGCGCCCGAGAGGGCGCGCCGGTTCATCTGCTGGCCCAGGAGAAGCGCGCCGCCCAGGACCGGCACGCCGGCGCGCTGGTGGTCGCCGCCGGTAGCCCGATCGAGACGACGGCCGACCTGGCCGGCAAGACCATCGCCTGGGTCGACGGCGACTCGTCGAGCGGCTACATCTACCCGCGGCTGCGGCTGCGCGAGCTCGGCCACGATCCCGACCGGCTGTTCGGCCGGCAGCTGTTCTCCCACAGCCACGAGGCGGTGCTGGCCGCGGTGCGCGCCGGCCAGGCCGACGTCGGCGCGGTCAGCGACCTGAGCGCCTCGACCTCCGGGCTGCGTGTCATCGAGCGCACCGCGCCAATCCCGGACGACGCGATCCTCAGCCTCGACGCGCTCGACGCTGCCGATCGCGCCGCGGTGACGCGCTTGTTGCTCGGCGCGCACCAGGATCCGACCTTGGCCAGCTTCTTCATCGGTCGCGGCCTCGAACGCTACGTCGCCGCCGAGGTCGCGGTCTACGAGGTCGTCGGGCAGGAGCTCGAGCGCAGCCCGCCGGGTGCGCAATGAGAGACGGCGCGGCGCCGGCGCGGCCGGTCGATCTGGTGGTCTTCGACCTCGACGGCACGCTGATCGTCCACCCGAGCGGCAAGGTGGTCTGGCAGCTGTTGAACGAGCACTACGGCACGCCGGTCGAGGTCAACCGGGCACGTTACCGCGCGGTGTTGGCCGGCGAGCTCAGCTACGCCGAGTGGGTGCGCCTCGACGTCGAGGACTGGCAGCGCGCCGGCGCCCGGCGGGCGGCGATGGTCGAGCGGCTGCGCGAGTTCCGCCTGGTCGACGGGGCGGAGGCGACCCTGGCCGAGCTGCGTCGCCGGGGCTATCGCCTGGCGGCGGTCTCCGGCACGATCGACCTGTTGGTCGAGACGGTGCTCGGCGCGCACCCGTTCGAGCGCCTCTTCTGCAACCGGCTGCGCTTCGCCGCCGACGGCGCGATCGCCGGCTGGACCGCGACGCCGTTCGACTTCGACGGCAAGGCGGCGGCCCTCGAGGAGCTGGCGCGCGAGCTCGGCGTGCCGCTCGCGCGGATGGCCTTCGTCGGCGACGACGTCAACGACCTGGGCGCGGCGCGCGCCGCCGGCCGCTCGTTCGCCTTCCACCCGCGCTCGCCGGAGCTGGCCGAGGCCTGTCAGGTGGTCCTGCGCGACGGGCCGCTGACCCAGCTGCTCGGCTATCTTCCCTGACCCTCAGCGGCGGATCAGATCGACGATCTCGAGCGTCGCGGCGTGGAAGAGCACCTCGAGCAGCGCACCGGTCTGGATCGAGCGGCGGAGCGCGCCGACCAGCTCCTCGGCTTGGCGCGGCACCCAGAAGTAGCCGCGCCGGGTGGCGAAGGTCACCCCCAGGCGATCCGCGTCCTCCTCGATCGCCTCGACCCAGCTGACGAAGGTGTGGTGCACGCCCTGCAGCATACCGGGCCCGCGGCCGCGGCGCGACCGCCACGGCTCAGGCGTGGGCCTCGGTCGCGCCGGCCGGCGCGAAGCTGCCAGGGTGCGCGCTGCTCTGCACCTCGACGCTGAACTGCGGCTGGGCCTGGATGACCTTCTTGACCGTGCACATGTCGGCGGCCCGGCGGATCGCCTCGTGGTACTTCTCCGGCACCGTCGGCGGCACGTCGATGACCAGACTGACGCCGCGCAGCAGGTGGGTCGCCGGATCGAAGTCGAGCCGCTGACGGATGCCCAGCCCCTCGGTGGGCAGCCCACGCGAGTGGAGGAAGCCGAGCACGTAGATGCCGGCACAGGTGCCGATCGAGGCCAAGAAGAGCGCGAACGGCTCGGGCGCTGAGCCGTCCCCGCCGGCGCGTGGGGACTGGTCGGTGCGGATCAAGGTGCCGAAGAAGTCGGCGTCGACGCGCTTGCCGCCCGGGAAGCTGATGCGGATCTCGGGTTGGTCTTGCATGGCTCTCTCCTGTGCCGGTGGAGAGCCGCCAGGGCGGGGGAAGGGTGCAGCTCACCCCTCGGGCGCGCCGGCCGCCGGCGCCGGTCGGGCCGGCTCGGCGGCGAGCAGGAGCGTGATCCGCCACAGCGCCCAGGCGACGGCGAGCGGCAGCAGGATGGTCTGCAACAGCAACAGGGCGATCATCCGCACCAGCTGGGCGGCCAGGGCCGAGAGCTTGCGCTTCGCCGCCTCGAGCTGGCCGGTGACGTTCAGGCGGGTCAGCAGGCCGGTCAGGTTGGCCGGCGCCTCCTTCACGGTCGCCCACAGTCCGCCGGCGGCGGTCTGGGGGATGGTCTGCGCCACCGCGCCGAGGTCGGCCGAGCCGGCCGAAAGCTCCTCGGCCACCCCCTCGATCGAGCCGCGCGCCTGGTCGAGGCTCGGGTCGATGAAGCGCCGCCCGAGGTCGTCGCTGGCGACCGCGATCACCGGCACGAGCAGGCGGACGAGCAGCGCGGCGAACAGCAGCCGGCGGCCGAGGCGGGCGAGGGTCGCGGTCAGACCGGCGCGCGGGAGCCAGAGGCCGAGCGTCAACAGCGCCAGCCCGGCCGAGAGCAGAAGCGGCAGCGCGACGGCGCCGCCGATCTCCAGCAGCAGCCGCTGGGCGATGAGCGACGCGCTGCTGGCCGCCATCACCCAGGCGAGGCCTTCGATCAGACGGTCGACCGGATCGAGCGCCTCGCCGAGCGTCAGGCCGACGCCGAGCGAGACGTCAAAGCTCTTGAGCACCGAGACGGCGGCGCCGAGCGCGGCGACGGTGAGCAGCATCACCGACGATCGCTCCACCGCGCCGTCGAGGTAGGTGGCGGCCGCCGCGTCGAGCCGGGCGAGGCCAGCGGCGTCGCCGTAGCCGTCGGCCTGTCGGGTGACGCTGGCCAGGGTGAGGAACACCAGCAGCGCGGTCGCGCCGACGCGACAGCGCAGTCGGGCCTGCGGGTGGGCGCCGGCCCACAGGCCGCGGCGCAGGCCCGCGAGCGTGCTCACCGGCATCAGCACGCACCAGACCAGCCAGCTCCACGGCGGCGCGACGCTCGCCGCGCCAGCGGCGAGCGAGACGCGGGTGGTGGCGAAGCCGATCGCGACGGCGGCGGCGAGGGCCCCGGGCCAGGCCCAGCGGAGCCACGGGGCGCCGACGAGCGCGGCGAGCAGCGCCAGATCGACGAGCAGGGTGACGGGGAACCAACGACCGCAGACGTATGGCAGCGCGCGGAGCGTGAGGGGCATCGGGACCTCCCGGGTTGGCCGCAGCCTAGCAGAACTCGCCGCGCCGGGTGGGAGCCAGCAGCGCCGGCGAGGGGCTGGTGTCGACCCTCGCCCCCTGCGAAGATGGACCGCCTGAGCGCGGGAGGTCCCCTTGAGCACGACGGCGATCTGTCCCCATTGTGGCAACGTCCAGGAGGTGACCCCCCAGACCGCCGGGCGGGCGCTGGCCTGCACCTCCTGCGGCGCGATCTTCCGCTCCGACAACCCGTACGCGACGCCCGTCTCGCTCAAGGAGATGCCGGCGCCCGGGGCGACCGGCGCGCGCGGCGCCCCGGGGACGGTCAACTTCGACCAGGCGCTCTCGCGCGGCTTCAACCTTTACACCGGCAACTTCGGCGCGCTGGTGCTGGTCAGCCTGGTCTTCTGCTCGGTGCAGTTCGGTCTCGCCATCGCGCAGCAGATCCCGATCCTCGGCGTGCTGGTCGCGCTGGTCGCGCCGTTTACGCTGACGCCGGTGGTCAACGCCGGCTTCGCGTTGGCCACGCTCCGGTTGTACGACGGCGCGCCGGCCAAGGTCGACCACCTGTTCGCCGAGTTCCGCATGCTCGGCGAACTGGCGATGCTGGTCCTGGTCCAGGTCGGCATCTGGATGGCGGCGGTGATCCCGAGCCTGGTGATCGCCGGGGTCGCGATCGTGCCGTGGGTCATCCGCATGGACAAGAACCCGAACGCGACGCCCGAGATCTGGCAGATGGCGGTCGGCGGCGTCGGCGTGCTGCTCTTCTTGGTCACCGCGACGGTGCTGACGATGGGCTTCTTCTGGTCCTACGTCGCGCTCGTCGACCGGCGCGCGGGCTTTTGGGACGCGGTGCGGACCAGCTGGACGATCACCCGCCAGAGTCCGGGCGCCACGTTCGGGCTGCTGCTCATCGGTGGCCTGGCCGGCTCGCTCGGTCTCATCGTCTGCCTGGTCGGCATCATCTTCACCTTGCCGGTCTACTACGCGTTGACCGTCGCCGGTTACCGCACCGCGGCGCCGGCCGTGGAGCCGGCCACGGAGCCGGCCGCGCCGCCAACCGCGGCGCTGCTCGGCTGAGGCCCGGCCGGTGGAGCCGCTCGTCAGCCGCGAGGGCGAGATCCTGGTCGGCCTCGCCGCCGGGGACATGCTCGGCGCGCCGATGGAGTTTCTCACCCCCGCGGCGGTCCGCCGTCGCTACGGCGCGCTCACCGGCCCGGTCGCCGAGAGCCACGGGACGTTCTCGGCCGGCGAGTTCACCGACGACACGCAGATGGCCCTCTGCCTGCTCGCCGCCTATCCGCGCGACGAGGGGCTGGCGGCGCGGGCGCTGTGGGCCTGCCGTGACTGGCTGCGCTGCGGGCCGCGGGACGTCGGCGGCCTGACCGCCCAGGCGCTGCGCGCGAGCGGCGTCGAGGC
>JBFYZW010000008.1:0-4224 GCA_041309305.1 Deltaproteobacteria bacterium
TCCTCGACCGGGTCGCTCAACGGCGATTCCGTCGCCGCTTCTCGGCGCTCGATGGGGCGGAGCAGGACGAGGTGCTGGCCGAGTTCCGCGCCGGCACGGTGCACGACAAGTTCGACGGGCGCAAGTTTCTCGAGCGCCTGCTCACGCTGGTGCTCGAGAGCTTCCTCGGCGACCCGAGGTACGGCGGCAACCGCGGGGAGATTGGCTGGCGGTTCATCGGCTGGCAGGCGTGCTGGTGGTCACCGAAGCACGTCGGGCAGCTGATCCGGCGGCGCGCCGATCTCCCCTACTGACGGAGTGGGTGTGGCGAAGCGAGATCAAGTCGACGCGGTGGTGATCGGCAGCGGCGCCGGCGGCGCGCCGGTGGCGATGACGCTCGCCGAGGCCGGGGCGCGGGTGGTGGTGCTCGAGAAGGGGCCCTACTACGCGATGCAGGACTTCACCCACGACGAGGTGGCCATCTGCCGGCGCGACTTCTTCGTCCCCTACCTCGACGACGACCCGCACGTGATCCGCCGCGCCGGCGGCGCGGCGGAGAAGACGCGCGAGGGGTGGACCTCGCAGTGCGTCGGCGGCGCGACGGTGCACATGAGCGGCTTCACCTACCGGCTCAAGGAGCAGGACCTGCGCCTGGCCACCTTGACCGGCGGCGTTCCCGACGCGGAGCTCGCCGACTGGCCGATCAGCATCGAGGAGCTCGATCGCTGGTACGACCTGGCCGAGGCGGCGATCGGCGTCGCCGGGGTCGCCGGCATCAACCCCTTCGATCGGCCGCGTCGGCCGTACCCGCTGCCGCCGCTCGCGGCCCACCCGACGGCGTTGCTGCTCGACGAGGCGGCGCGCGGCCTGGGGTTCCACCCCTTCCCGACGCCGCGGGCGATCGTCTCGGCGCCGTACGGTGTGCGGCCGCCGTGCAACTACTGCGGTCTGTGCGGCGACTACGGCTGCGAGAACGGCTCGAAGTCGAGCGTGCTCGCCTCGCTGTTGCCCCGCGCCGAGGCGACCGGGCGGTGCGAGATTCGGCCGCGCTGCATGGCGCGCCAGATCCTCACCGACGATCAGGACCAGGTCACCGGCGTCGAGTACTACGACGCCGACGGCCGGTTGCGCACCGTCTGGGCGCCGGTCGTCGTCGTCGCCGCCTCGGCGATCGAGAGCGCGCGGCTGCTCTTGCTCTCCGCCACCACGCGCTTCCCCGACGGGCTCGCCAACCGCAACGGTCTGGTCGGCCGCCACCTGACCTTCTCGAGCTTCGGCAAGGGCACGGCGGTGTTCGACCGCCAGGCGCTGGTCGCCCGCCTCGGAGCGGAGCAGATGAGCTTGCCCTTCCTGCTCCGCTCGGTGCAGGACGACTACTGGATCCCGCGCGCCGGGCTCGGCATGCCCAAGGGTGGCACCTACAACTTCCTGCTCCATCACCCGAACCCGATCAACGCGGCGATCCGGCTGGTCTCCGACGCCGACTGGGGTTTGTGGGGCCAGCCGCTGCTCGATCGGCTGCGCCGTTACTTCCACGACGAGCTGTGGGTCGAGTTCGAGGTCTTCGGCGAGTTCTTGCCCTGGCGCAAGACGTTCGTCGAGCTCGATCCCGAGATCAAGGACCGCTGGGGGCTGCCGGCGGCGCGCATCAACCTGGCCAACCACCCGGTCGAGGTCGAGGTCAACCGCTGGATGACTCGGCGCGGGCTCGACATCCTCTCGGCGATGCGGCCCGAGGCGACGTCGGTCAAGCCCTGGACCTGGGGCAGCACGACCTTCCACCTGCAGCACGGCACCTGTCGCTTCGGCACCGACCCGAGCCGCTCGGTGCTCGACCCGAGCTGTCAGGCGCACGAGGTGAAGAACCTCTACGTCACCGATGGGAGCTTCATGCCCACCTCCGGCGGCGTGCCCGCGACCCCGACGATCATCGCCAACGCGCTGCGGGTCGGCGCGATCATCGCCGAGCGCAGAGGCGGGTGAAGAGGCACTGCGTCGGTGCCGAGCGGCTCGTGGCCTGCCGGTCGCTCACCGCGCCAACCACAGATCGACGTCGTCGGCGGCCGGATCGTCGAGCTCTTCGCCGAGGTCGGGGACGTCGGGGTCATCGGACCCTGGGTCTGGATCGACCGCGTCGAGGTCGGGATCGAGCGGGATGCTGATGGCGGTCGCGCCGGCGGCGGTCGAGACGCTGACCGGCTGGTAGCCGGAGCTGGTGACGAACAGGCGGTGCTCGCGATCAGTGAGCAACTCGAGGACGACGCCCTCGGTCGCGGCCTCCGGCTCGAGCGCGGCGACCTCGGCGACCGGGTTCCCGGATGGGTCGACGGCTTCGACGATGAAGCCGTCGAGGATCCGGCCGGCGCGGTCGGTGACCTGCACCTCGAGCGAGACGATGGCCGGCAGCCGTACGACGAGGCCGTCGCGATCGCGGCCGGAGAGCGTGAAATCGAGCCGGTGATCGGCGCCGACGCCGAGCCGGTCGGCGAGCGCCGTGGTGAGCCCATAGTTACCGGCGAACAGCGGCGGGGTGACGAAGGCGCCGTAGGCGTCGCTGACCACGGCGCCGGCCAGGCTGTTCTCGGCCTCCTCGAGCAGCAGCGCGGTGAACGGTGCCGGGTTGCCGTGGCCGTCGAGCACCAGCCCGCGCGCCCGCGCCGACGACGGCAGCACGATCCGTAGCCCCCGCGCCGGCAACGCCACCACCTGCCGGTGCGGTGTCCCGTCGGCGACCGACACCAGGAGGGTGTAGCTGCCCGGCGCCAGGCCAGGGAGGCGGAAGCGCCCCTGCGCGTCGGTCACCGCGTCCAAGGGCTCGCAGTCGCTGTCGGCGGCGCCGAACTCCCAGTGCTCGACCTCCGTCGTCGGCTCGAGCTCGTCCACCTCGTCGACCGCGAGCTCCTCGTCCTCGTCCGGATCGTCCTCGACCTCCTCGTCGTCGGGGGCGACGATGATCCGGTGGCTCGGCCACTCGATGTCCTCGCCGACCAGGGTGTCCTCCTCCTCGAGCTCGAGGTCGTCGGTGATGGTCTCCTCGACCCAGACGAGGGCGTGCGCCACCGGTTGGCCGCGGTGATCGACCACCTGGCCGTCGTTGTCGTTGTGCGCCGGAAGGAGGAAGCGCACCTCGGCCTCGCCGGCGACGTCGGTGTCGAGGTCGACCGCGCCGCAGACGCGGCCGTAGCCGGGCGCCTCGGCGACCACCTCGTAGTAGCCGGGCGGCACCGGGCTGAAGGTGAAGCGGCCGGCGGCGTCGGTGGCGCTCCGGTCGCGTCCCCAGCTCAAATCGCCGATTAGCGTCACGGTGGCGGCGAGCGGCGTGCCGCGCTCGTCCTCGACCAGGCCGCGGACGGTACCGACCTGCCGGGCGCAGAGGATCAGCTCCAGGTCATCGCGATCGACCCCCGGCGACAGCACCACCGCCTTGCCGGCGATCAGCCGGTCGCGCTCGGCCACCAGGTAGTAGTCGTCGGGCGCCAGGTCGGCGAAGGCGAACCGACCGTCGCGGTCGGTGACCGCGGTCAGGCGGGTGCCCCAGCCGCGCAACGCGACGGCGACGCCGGCCGCCGGTTGACCGTCCTCGTCGGTGACCACGCCGGCGATCACGCCCGGCGCGGCCAGCTCGAGCAGGACCTCGTCGCCGCCGGGGGCGACGATCTCGAAGCTGGGTAGAAACCCCGGGGCGGTCGCGGCGAGGTAGTGGGTCTGCAGCGGCAGGGAGAGGACGAACTCACCGGCGTCGTCGGCGCCGAGAGTCTGCAGCGCGACGCCACGCTCGCTGACGACGCTGACCTGGGCCTCGATGATCGGCTCGCCGAGCTCGTCGACGACGCGGCCGCGCACCTGGTGCCCGGCGCTCAGCGCGATCGACACCGGCGCGCTGTCGGGGCGGGCCGCCTGGGTCAGGCCGCTGCCGCCCAGCGGGTGGGTCGCGTAGAGGTCGAACGACAGGTCGGCGAGCTCGACGAAGGTGAAGGCGCCGTGCTCGTCGCTGGTCACCTCGGCGACCGGCGCGGCCAACGCCTGGGCAGCGATCGCCGCGAGCATCAACGGCTCGGCGTCGTCGCAGATACAGGCGAGCGCGAAGACATCGAGCGCGCGCTGCCCGTCGCAGGGGCAGTCGATGCGGGCGCCGCCGGCGACGTCGCCGACGAACAGGCGCACGCGGGCCGCCGGGACCGGCGCACCGTTCAGCGTTACCCGGCCGTGCAGGGTGTGCGCGCCGCGCGGGTTCGGCGCCGGGCG
>JBFYZW010000009.1:0-13485 GCA_041309305.1 Deltaproteobacteria bacterium
CGATCTGCCTCCGCCCGCCGATCCAATCGACACGCCTCCGCCACCGCCTGCGCCGGTCGCCGAGCCGCCGCCGGCCCCGCGACGGCGCGTGGTCGGGATCAGCTACGAGTCGACCGTGGCCGGCGGGGGCGGGCCGGCGCTGGCGGTCGGCAACACCCGCATGGGCCAGGCCGCCCCGACCGCGGTCGAGCCGAGCGCGGTCGAGAAGCTGGCGCCCGAGCCCAACCAGCGCGCCGCCGTCGTTCCGACCACCGGCGTCACGTTGAGCAAGCCGGTGCGGCTGTCGCAGGCGCCGCCGCCCTACCCGGAGGCGTTGCGCGCCCGCGGGCTCGAGGCCGACGTCGTCGTGCTGGTCGACATCGCGCCCGACGGCGCCGTGACGCGCGTCTCGATCCTGCGCCCCGCCGCCGAGCCGGAGTTCAATGAGGCCGCCGCGCAGGCGGCGCGCGCCGAGCGGTTCACGCCGGCGACCCGTGACGGCACGCCGATCGCCTACACCCTGAAGTTCACCTACCGCTTCCGCCTCGGGGAAGCATGAGTGGAGCCATGCGCCAGCTGCTCGTTCTCCCGCTCGTCGCCGCCGCCGCCGGCTGCGGCCCGGACTTCGCGCCCTACAACCGCCTCGAGAGCCTGCGGGTGCTCGCGGTGCGCGCCGACCCACCGACCCCGGCGTTCGGTGAGACCGCGGCGCTCTCGGCGTTGGTCTACGCGCCGCCAGAGCTGAGCTACACGGCGAGTTGGTCCTGGTGTCCGTTCACCCTCGGCGCGCTCGACGGCTACGCCTGCGCGGTCGAGGAGGCCGACCTGCAGGCGACGATCGACGCCAACCTGCCGCCGGGCGTCAGCTTCAGCTTGCCGTCGTTCGACCTCGGCGACGCGGCGGTCGCGAGCCTGACGAACGTCTTCGTCCCCGAGCTGCTCGACGCCGCCTGCCGCGAGCTGGTCGCCGGGGGCCTGCCCCCCGGGGTGCCGGTGCCGGACTGCGGGCGCGGGCTGCCGGTCAACATCCGGCTCGAGGTCCGCGGCGGCGGTCAGGCGGTGGTCGCGGTCAAGGAGCTGGTGCTGCGCGGCACGAGCGAGGTCGCGAACCTGAATCCGGTGATCGACGACCTGCTCGCCGGCGCGTCGGACGGCCCTCGGGCGCCGCTGGCGCCCGACGGGTCGACCGAGCTCGCCCGCGGCGCGTCGGTCGATCTCGAGCTCACGCTCGACCCCGCCGAAGCCGAGGTCTACGACGACGCGACCGGCGAGTCGCGCAGCGAGACCCTCCTGTTCACCTGGTTCGTCGAGGGGGGCGAGACCGAGGTGACGCGCACCGCCTTCGCGACCGGCCGATCGGACCTCGCCGCCGCGGCGCGCAACACCTGGACCGTGCCGCTCCGGGCCGAGCTGGCGCGCGAGAGCGCACTGGTGGTCGTCGTCGCGCGCGACGACCGTGGCGGCGCCGGCTGGATCGAGCGACGCGTTCGCCTGGGAGAGGAGTGAGCGATGCGCGCCACGACCCTCACCGTCCTGCTCCTCGCCGCTGCCGTCCGATCGGCCGGCGCCGAGGACCCACCGCCAGCGAGTGAGCCGGCGAGCGATCTGGACAAACTGCCGGTGCTGCAGACCTTCGTCGCCGCGCCCTATCCCGAGCAGGCCAAGGCCGAGGGCCTCGAGGCCACCGTGGTGCTGCTGATCGACATCGACGCCGAAGGGCAGGTCGAGGGCGTTGCGGTGCTCGAGCCCGGCCCGCCCGGCTACGGCTTCGACGAGGCGGCGGTTGCCGCCGCCCAGCAGTTCGTCTTCGAGCCGGCCGAGGCCGGTGGCGTCGCGGTGCCGGTCCAGCTCACCTACCGCTACCGCTTCATCCTCGAGACGCCGCCGGCCGAGGTCGCGCCGCCGCCGCCGCCGGTCGAGAACTTCGCCGGCCTGCTGCTCGAGCGTGGCACCCGGACGCCGCTCCCGGGCGTGCGCGTCACGGTCTTCCGTGGCGAGGGGGAGGAGGCGCGCGGCTTCGAGGCGTTCAGCGATCGTGACGGTCGGTTCGCCTTCTTCGACCTCGAGCCCGGCGCCTGGCGCGTGCTCGCCGAGCCGGACGGCTTCTTCCCGCTGCGCACCAGCGAGGAGCTGGTCGCCGGCGAGAAGACCGAGGCGACCTACTTCATCGAGCGCGTGTCGCAGAACCCCTACGACGTGCTGGTCGAGGCCGTCCGGCCACGCAAGGAGGTCAGCCGCACGACCCTGGCGACGCGGGAGATCGAGAAGATCCCCGGGGCCGCCGGTGATCCGCTGGCGGTGGTGCAAAACCTCCCCAGCGTCGCGCGCGTGCCGACCGGCAGCGGCGACGTGATCGTGCGCGGCTCGGCCCCGGAGGACACGCGCATCTTCGCCGACGGGGTCGAGATCCCGGTCGCCTTCCACTTCGGCGGGCTGCGCAGCGTCGTGCCGGCCGGTCTGCTCGAGGCGATCGACTTCTACCCCGGCAACTTCTCGGCCTACTACGGGCGCGCGACCGGCGGGATCCTCGACCTGCGCAGTGTGCGCCTCGCGCCCGAGGATCTGGGCGGCTACGTCGACGTGAGCCTCCTCGACACCAGCCTCTTCCTCGAGGCGCCGGTGGGCCCCGACGCGGCGATCGCCTTCGGCGCGCGGCGCAGCTACATCGACGGCGTGTTGGCGCTGGCCGTGCCCGACGACGTGCCGGTCGGCTTCGTCACCGCGCCGCGTTACTACGACGGCCAGCTGCTCTTCTCCTGGCGCCCGGCGCCGGCGCACAGCGTCACTGCGCTGATCTTCGGCTCTGACGACCAGGTCAAGCTGGCCTTCGACAACGCCGGCGAGACCAACCCGCAGGCGGTGTTCAGCCGCCTGCAGGCGCGCTCGAGCTTCTACCGCTCGATCCTCACCTGGCGCTACGCGCCGAGCGAGCGGTTCGAGAACGAGCTCAGGCTGTCGGCCGGGCGCAACTGGCTGGGCTTCTCGACCAACGGCGGCTTCCTCTTCGATCTGAACTTCTACACCAACCAGACGCGCAACACGGTGCGCTGGCAGCTGCACGACCGGCTGACCCTGCGCGCCGGGCTGGATGTCTTCTTCAACCTGGCCGACACCGAGATCCGCCTGCCGCGCGGCGGCAGCAAGGAGGGTGATCCGGCCGCCGTCGGCGATGCCCGGCAGCTGTTCAGCGTTCGCTCCGAGGGCGAGCTGTTCCTCTCCCCGGCAGCCTTCGTCGAGGCGGAGCTGACACCTGGGGCGGGGCTCACGGTCATCCCCGGGCTGCGCGTCGATCACTTCGGGCGCCTGGGCGAGACGACGCTCGACCCGCGGCTCACGGTCCGCTGGGCTCTCGCCGAGCAGTGGACCGCGAAGGGCGGGGTGGGGCTCTTCCACCAGGAGCCGTTCTTCGACGAGACCGACGCGACCTTCGGCAACCCGGCGCTCGGCCCGGAGGCGGCCTGGCACTACTCGCTCGGCGCCGAGTACCGGCCGCTGCCGTTCCTCAGCGCCGACGCGACGCTCTTCTACAAGGACCTGCGCGCGCTGGTCAGCCGCACCGACCGGGTGGTCGAGCGCGACGGTCAGCTCGTGCCGCTGCTCTACGACAACCGCGGGCGCGGGCGGGTCTACGGCGCCGAGCTGCTCGTTCGCCACGAGCTGTCGCGCAACTTCTTCGGTTGGCTCAGCTACTCGCTGTCGCGGGCAGAGCGGCGCGACTCCGGCTCGCGCTCCTGGCGCCTGTTCGACTTCGACCAGACCCACATCCTGACGCTGCTCGGCACCTACCGGCTGCCGGAGAACTGGGAGGTTGGCGCGCGCTGGCGGCTGGTCTCCGGCAACCTGACCACGCCGGTGGTCGGCGCGGTGCTCAACGCCGACACCGACACCTACGAGCCGATCCCTGGGCGGGTCAACTCCGAGCGGGTCGGGGCCTTCCACCAGCTCGACCTGCGGGTCGACAAGCGCTGGATCTACGAGTCGTGGATCCTGGGCGTCTACCTCGACCTGCAGAACGTCTACAACCGGGCCAACCCGGAGGGCGTGCAGTACAACTACGACTACTCGCAGTCGGAGGCGCAGCAGGGGTTGCCGCTGCTGGCTATCTTCGGCCTGCGGGCCGAGTTCTGAGGTGCGCCGATGAACCTGCGTTCGCTCCCCCTGGTCCTGCTCGTCGTCCCGCTCTTCGCCCATGACGCCGCGGCGCAGACCCTCGTTCCGCCAGGCCCGCGCCAGGGCTACTTCGTCGCCCTCGCCGGCGGCGGCGGCGTCGTAATCAACCGGGACGAGGAGCTCGGCGCGCTGCCCACCTGGCCTGGAGGCGGCGGGAGCCTGCGCCTCGGGCAGGCGCTCGCCCCGGGCTGGTCGCTCGGCCTGTTCCTCGACTTCACCGCCGCCGGCGGCCCGCGGCGCGACGGGATCGGCAGCGGCCTCGGGCTCGAGGTCGGCCGGCAGCTCGGCGAGGCCTGGCTGGTCAGCGCCGGCGTGGGCCTGGGTTTCGCGCGGCTCGACGATCGCCGCGACGCCGAGGCCGACGCGCTGGGTGGCTTCGGCACCCGCGTCCGCCTCACAGCCCAGCGCGACTTCTTCCCCTGGACCCGCCCGCTCGGCGGCGGGCTGGCGCTCGCGCCGCTGGTCTCGGTCGAGCTGCTGCCGGCCGACGGCTTCGCCGCGCTGACCGCCTCGGTCGGCCTGCAGGTCACCTACTGGAGCGGGCTGCCGCGTGACCGCCTCGTGCTGCCGCTCGAGCAGGCCTACGATCCGATCGACTGACGCGCCGCATGGCCCGCTAGACGGACGGTCACGATTCTCGATCACCAAAGCGCGGCCTCGTCCGAGGAAGAACCGCAAACGGGGTGTGCGCGACTCGCCCACCCCCGTTTGGCCGGTTGACGAAACGTAAGGCCGGGCCGCAGCAGGCGGGTCGACTTCCTCTTCCTTCTCGAGCGGCTGCCCGGCCCTTCCGCCTGGCACGTGCCCTGCTTCCTCGAGCGGCGGAGGTCGGCGATGCTGCGGCTTCTCGCTCGGCTCGTGCTGATGTGCGCGGTGAGCGCGGCCGGCGTGGCGGCCGCGCAGACGATCGCCGAGGCGCGCGGCGAGTGGGCCGACACCTGTCGCGACGTCGAGCCGCGGGAGGTGGCCGTCGAGTGGCTGGCGCCGTTCGCGTTGGCCGACCGGACCCGCGCCGCCGCGCTGCGGGTGGTCAGCCCCTTCGCCGCCGGGCGACGGAGCTACCGGGCCGGCCACCTGCACACCGGCGCGGACCTGCGGCCGGTCGGGCGCGTCGACGATCCGATCACCGTCCTGCCGGTCGCGCCCGGGGTGGTCGTCTCGGTGCACCTCGGTCCGCCGCACACCACCGTCGTCGTGCGCCATCGGCTCGCCAACCGCGGCGCGCTCTACACCGCGTACAAGCACCTCACCGACGTCACGGTGGCGCTCGGCGACGAGGTGAGCGCGACGACGCCGCTCGGCCGGCTGTTCACCCGGCGTGAGGCGGCGGCGCTCGGTGGGCCTTATGACCACCTGCACCTCGAGGTGCGCACCCGCTTCGACGACCTCGGGGTCGCCTCCTGGTTGACGATGACGCCGGCCGAGCTCGCCGCGCGGTTCATCGACCCGGTGATCGTCCTGCGCGAGCAGTTGGGCGAGCTGACCCCGGCCCTGCGCACCAGCTTCGTCAGCGCGGCGCGCGAGCTTCTCGGCCAGCCGTACGACTTCGGCGGCCGGCTGCGCCGGCCCGGGGACGGGATCGACTGTCAGGGCGTGGTCTTCTACGCCGCCGAGCGGCTCGGCCGGTGCGGCTGGCGTTCCTTCTCGACCATGCCGACCGAGAGCGTGCGCGCCCGCGAGCTCGGCACGCCGGTGGCCGGCCTCGATCCGATCCGCACCGCTGACCTCGACCCGCGCTGGTTGGTCCCGGGCGACCTGCTCAACCTGCTGGCGCCGCTCGAGAACCCGGCCGAGCCGAGCCTCGCGACGCTCGACGGCGAGCCGGTCTGGGTCTGGCACGTCGGGATCTACGTCGGCGACGGCCTGTTGTTGAACGCCGACCCGCTCGCCGGCGAGGTCACCGAGGTGCCGCTCGGCGACTACCTGGTGGCCGGTGGCTACGCCGGCGTCTTCGTCACCCGGCTGCGCGGCCCACCGGCGCCGGCTCGTTGCCGCACCCACCCGGCGATGAGCATCCCGCGCTGACGGCCGCGTGTGGTACGCTGGCGACGATGCCCGCGCCTTGCTCGCGATGGTTGTGGCTCGTCGCTGGCGGGCAGCTCGTAGCCTGCGCCGCGGCGTCGCGGTTGCCGCCGCCGCCCTCGCCGCCCGAGGACGCGATTGCCTTCGCGGCTCGGTTCGTCGGCGACCTCGGTGGACCGGACGAGGCGTTGCTCGCGCGGATTGACCTGCGCACCCGGCTGGTCGCGGCCTCCTGCCTGTACAGCTGGGAGGGGGACCTCGCCTGGTGCGGCACGTTCCGCGAGCTCGACCGCGTGCTCGCTGACCCGGCGGAGGACGACCGGGAGCGGCGGCACACGCTCGCGATCGCGCGCACGCACCTCGGCCCGGGGTGCGCGCCGGCCGGCGACCCGCGCCCGATCAGGCGCGACGTGCGGGTCTTCGGCACGCTTCGAAGCGATACCGGCGAGACCGACGCGACCACCGCCGAGCTGGAGCGTTACCGTCAGTTCATCGCCGGGATCGCCGAGGAGGTGGTGGTCCGCTTCTCCTGCCCAGAGCGCGACGCGCTGGTCTTCGTGGCGCGCTTCCTCGACGACCCGCGCTACTTCATCACCGGCTCGACCGACGAAGTGTCGGCGGGGGACTGAGCCGGCGCGTCGATCGCCTGGCGCACCGCGGCCATCAGCTCGTCGCGGCGGGCCAAACCGAACTCCGCGGTGTCGATCGGCGGCAGGACCGTGACGCGGATCTGGCCGGGGCGCAGGGTCAGCGAGCGCGCCGGCAGGACCCCCGCCGAGCCGTCGATGCGTACTGGCAGGATCGGGGCGTTGAGCGCCAGCGCGACCATGAAGCCGCCCTTCTTGAACGGCAGCAGGCGCCCGTCCGGCGAGCGGGTGCCTTCGGGGAAGACGATCAACGACGCGCCGCGCTCGAGCAGCGGGCCGGCGCCCTTGAGGCTCTCGATCGCCCGGGCGCGGTCGTCGCGGGCGACGAAGACGCAGCCCCAGGCGGCGCAGGCGTGGCCGAACACCGGGATGCGGCGCAGCTCCTGCTTCATCACGAAGCGGAACTGGAGCGGCAAGACGCTGCCGAGCGCGACGATGTCGGCGAGGCTCTGGTGGTTGGCCATGATCACGTACGAGCGGCGGGGCGTGATCAGCTCGGCGCCGCGCAGCGTGACGCGGGTGAAGTTCGCCCCGAGGGCCAGGCGGGACCACAGCTTCGCGACCGCGGTGGCCAGGTCGGGGTTGACGTAGCTGACCACCCAGGCGGCGAGTCCGAGCAGCGTGGTCTCGAGGATCAGAAAGGGCAAGACGAGCGGGAAGGCCCAGAGGCCGTACAGGCGTTGCCACGCCGGCGGTCGGGGGCGGTCGGGCATGCGGCAGGGTAGGCCCGGCTCGGCCGGAGCGCAAGCGGGGTTGATCCAGGAGCCTCGGTAGGCGACCGCGCCTCGGGCGGCTCGGGGGGCTGTGCTCGGCCCGCTCGGCATCAGGCGCGCGGTGCACGATGCGTGGGGCAACCGACGATCGATCACACCCGTGCGCATCGGAGGCCTCGCGCCGGCCGGCGATTGCGGCTACGCTGAGGCGATGCGCCTCCGGTCTACCCTCGGGCTCCTGCTCGTCTTCGGCGTCGCCTGTGGCGACGAGGAGCCGGCGCCGGCCTTCGACCTGCGACTCACCTGGCGGACCTGCGCCTGGCAGAGCGGCGGCGACGACGCCGAGGCGGAGTGCGCGACCGCGCGCGTCCCCGACCGCTGGAGCGCGCCGGACGGCGCGACGCTCGAGCTGTTCGTCAAGCGGCGCCGCGCCGCTGGCGGCGCTCGCGGTCAGCTCTGGCTGCTCGCCGGTGGGCCGGGGGTCGACGGCGCCTTCTTCGAGACCCTCTGGCCCCACTATGCGCCGCTCGCCGCCGAGCTCGACGTCTACCTGCTCGACCACCGTGGCACCGGTCGCTCGAGCCGGCTCTCCTGCCCGGACGAGGAGGAGCCAGGCAGCCCCGGCGGGATGGAGGTGACCACCGGCGAGCTGGCCGGCTGCGCCGCGTACCTTCGCGCCACGTGGGGCGCGCGCCTCGAGGCGTTCAGGCCGAGCGAAGCGGCGCACGACGTGCAAGCGTTGATCGACGCGCTGCGCGCGCCGGGGGACGAGGTGTTCGTCTACGGCCGCTCGTACGGCACCTATCTCTTGCACCGCTACCTGCAGGTCGCGCCCGGCCAGGCGAGCGGTGTGATCTTCGACTCGAGCTGCGGCCCGACCGAGTGCGCCTTCCCGGCCTTCTTCGACCTCGGCCACGCCGACGCCGGCGAGCTGTTGCTCGCCCACTGCGACACCGACCCGGTGTGCGCCGGTCGACTGCCGAACCCGAGCGCCGCGCTCGCGAGCCTGCTCGATGATCTCGACCGCGGACACTGCGCGGCCCTCGGCTGGGGGGCGGGCTACACGCGGCGTCTCCTGGCGTTGATGCTGCGCGACCGCACCGTCCGCCAGTACATCCCGGCGACCATTCGCCGGCTGCAGCGCTGCGCCGGCAGCGACGTGCAGGCGTTGCAGCGCCTGACCGCGGCCTTCTTCGCCGCGCCGGACCCGGCGCCGGCGACGTTGACGCTCCGCTCGATGGTGTTGCGCGACCACATCGTCTTCTCCGAGATGTGGCGCGAACCGACCGGCGCCGAGCTCGCCGCCCTCGCCGACGCGTCGTTCGACGGCGGTGCGACCGCCGGCCTCGGCCCGCTGTACGCCGACTGGCCGCGCTACCAGGCCGACGCGCTGGTCGACGGGCGGGCGGCGAGCGGCGTGCCGGTGCTGATGCTGCACGGTGGCCTCGATCCCCAGACGCCCCTGGCGGCGGCGGCGAGCCTGCGGGCCCTGTTCGACGGCCCGGCGCAGCGCTTCGTCCAGTTCCCGTTCGCGCCGCACGGCATCGTCGATACGACGGTGACCGCGGCCGGTGGCGAGACCTGCGGCACGGCGATCGTCGGCGATTTTTTGGCCGCCCCCGCCGCGGCGCCGGCGACCGGCTGCGCGGCGACCGCCGCGGCGCTCGACTTCGCCGGCGAGGCCAGCGTCTCCACCTGGCTGTTCGGCGTCAGCGATCCCTGGGGCGGTTGAGCCTCGGCGGCGTCAACGCCAGTGCAGCTCGAGGCGCAGCGTTACCAGGTCGACGCCGTACTGCCGCTCGGCCTCGGGCGCGAGCGACACCTGTTGCTCGACGGTCTTGGCGCCGGTCATCTGCAGCGCGGTCTGGCAGTAGGCCTCGGCCACCGGCACGTACCACTCGGTCAGCGCGGCGGGGAACTGGCGGCGCATCATCGCCGCGTGGTGGGCGTCGACCTTCTCGATCGTCGTGGGGGAGAAGTTGAAGTAGGTGCGCGTCACCGCGGCGATGCTGTTGATCGCGGTGGTCCCGGAGACCAGCTTGAGCAGCAGCTTGTAGACCCCCTTGACGTCCTTGCGCATCTGCGCCGCCGAGGTCTCGAACGAGTAGTCGCGGAAGGTCATGCCGAGCAGGCGCGCCGCGTGGCGCCCGAGCGTCGCCAGCGGGTGGACGTCGTAGAAGCTGGAGACCAGAAACGGCTGGGCCATGAAGGCGCTCAACCGCTGGTCGCCGGCGCCGGCGAGCACCGCCGGGAGGCCGCCCGGGACCTTGTCGCCGAAGTACTCGAGGATGCCCTGGTAGGCTGCGCCCTTGATCTTGAACGGGCTGTCCCCGGGAGCGAATGGCCACGGGCCGCTGGCGGGCAGGGTCGGCGAGGCGGGGGTCATCGCACGGTCACCAGGCGGCTGAGGTCGCGGGTGATATTCTTCTGGTGCGACTCGATCGTGCCGCCGCCGATCTCGAGCAGCTTGGCGTCCCGCCACAGCCGCTCGACCTGGTACTCCTGGCAGTAGCCGTAGCCGCCGAGCACCTGGATGGCGCTGTCGGCCACCTCCTTGGCCGCGGTCGAAGCGAAGAGCTTCGCCGCGTCGGTGTCGACGCGGTTGCGCTTGTCGGGGCCGACCGCGCGCGCGACATTGTAGATCAAGGCGCGCATCGCCTCGGTCTTGGCGTAGGCCTCACCGATGTGGCGCTGGATCTGACCGAGATCGTTGAGCGGCTTGCCGAAGGCCTGTCGCTCACTGGCGTAGCGGTTCATCACCTCGACGCAGCGGTCGGCGATGCCGAGCGACATCGCCGCCAGGGTCAGCCGCTCGATCTCGAGGTTGCGCATCATGTGCACCGTGCCGCGGCCCTCCTCACCGAGCAGGCTCTCGGCCGGCGCGGCGACGTCGGCGAAGGTGATCTCGGCCATCGTCGAGCCGCGCATGCCCACCTTCTTGATCGGCTTGCCCACCTCGAGGCCCTTGCTGCCCCGCTCGAGCACGAAGGCGGTGATCCGTCCGTCGACCTTGGCGTAGACGTAGAAGAGGTCGGCCTCCGGAGCGTTGGTGATGAAGGTCTTGGCGCCGTTGATGATGTACTGCTGGCCCTTGCGCACCGCGGTGGTGGTCATCCCCAGCACGTCGGTGCCGGCGCCCGGCTCGGTCATCGCCATGCAGGCCACCGTCGAGCCGTCGATCGCGCGGCCAAGGTAGCGTTTCTTCTGCTCGGCGTTGGCGCTGTGGGCGAAGTTGTTGACGAACAACATCGCGTGCGCCAGGTAGGCGAGGGTGAAGCCCGGATCGTACTTCGCCAGCTCGTGGTGGACGATCACCGCGGCGGTGGCGTCGAGGCCGGCGCCGCCGTCCTCCTGCGCCACGGTGACGCCGAGCAGGCCGAGCTCGGCCACCTTCTGGAACAGCGAACGGTTGAGCGTGCCGGCGAGGTCGTGCTCCTCCGCCTGCGGGGCGACCTGCTCGCGGGCGAACTCGGCGACGGTTTGGCGCAACAGCGCGTGCTCTTCGGTCGGGTTGTACGGGTCGATGATCGGTTTCATGGCTCGGGACTATACGATCCCGGGTCGAGCGATGCCACCCGGGTCACGGTGCGAGCAGCAGGCGACACTTCAGGTACTCGGTCTCCTCCATCTCGAGGAGCACCGGGTGGTCGGCGCCGGCGCCGCGGCGCTCGACGAGCTGGACCGGACGACGGGCATCGTGCGCCGCCTGGCGCAGCACCTCGTCGAAGTCAGCGGCCCGGACGCGGCCGGAGCAGGAGCAGGTGACCAGCAGGCCGCCGGGGGAGAGCAGCCCGAGGGCGCGGCGGTTCAGCTCGCGGTAGGCGCGCAGTGCGCGCGGCACCGTCTCCTGGGTGCTGGCCAGGGCCGGCGGATCGAGGACGATGGTCTCGAAGCGACGGCCGGCCGCGCCGAGCTCCTTGAGCAGGTCGAAGACGTTGGCCCGCCGCCAGTCGACGTTGTGCACTTGGTTGCGCGCCGCGTTGGCGCGCGCGCGCTCGAGGGCCGGGGCGCTCTGATCGACGGCGAGGACCGTCTCGGCGCGGCGGGCCATCTGCAGCGCGAAGCCGCCGTGGTAGGTGAAGCAGTCGAGGGCGCGGCCGAAGGCGACCCGGCCGGCGAGCAGGTGGTTGTCGGTCTGGTCGAGGAAGCCCCCGGTCTTCTGATCGGCGCACAGGTCCACCTCGAGCGCCAGCTCCCCCTCGTGGTAAACGGCCTGCACCGGCGCCTCGCCGTGGACCACCGTGACGTGCTCGGCGAGGCCTTCGCGCCGGCGGCCGGCGGTGTCGTCGCGCACGACGATGGCCCGCGGGGTGAGCATGTCGCGCAATGCGGTGATGACGTCCGCTTCGAAGAGGTCGGCTCCGGCGCAGGTGGTCATCACGACGACGCAGTCGGCGTAGCGGTCGACGTAGGTGCCGGGCAGGCGGTCGGCCTCGCCGTGGACGACGCGAAAGGCGTCGCGCGTGGGGAAGAGCTGCCGCCGGCGGGCGAGCGCGGCCTCGAGCCGCTGCGCGAGCGTCGCGGCGTCGAACGACTCACCGGCTGAGGCCACCAGCCTGAGCGCGATCGCCGAGCGCGGGGAGGACAACGCGGTGCCGAGCGGCGCACCTTCGGCGGTGGTGACCGCGACCAGGCCCGGCGCCAGCTCCCCGGCGGCGAGGTCCGAGCGGTAGACCCAGGCGTGGCCGCGGCGCAGCCGTGCGGCGGCGCGGCGGTTGACCCGAGCGGTGCCGGCGAGCTGCCAGCGGTCGGCGGGCGAGGTCACGGTTGGTTGGTGCCCCGGCGGGCGCTGTGCACCTCGCGGCTGACGCAGAAGCGGTTGCCGCTCAGGTGGTGGAGCAACGCCAGACCGTGGTCGAACTGGTAGACGCCGCGGGCGAAGTGCCGCGGATCGGCGCAGGCCGCGACCACCTCGGCGATGATCAGCGCCGACCCCTCGACGTCGATGGTCCGCTGCACCCGGCACTCGAGCGAGGCGACCGCCTCGGCGACCAGCGGCACGCCGATCACGCGCGCCGGCTCGCGGCTCAGGCCGAAGCGGGCGAACTTGTCGTCGACCTCGCGCCCCGAGGTCGTGCCGCAGCCGTACAGCGCGTCGAGCTGATCGGCGTGCGGGACGTTGAGCGCCAGCTCGCCGGTGCGCTCGATGAACGGGTAGGAGAAGTGATCGCGGGCGGTGAGGATCGCCACCAGCGGCGGATCGCTCTCGAGCGGCATGTTCCAGGTCAACGCAAACAGGTTGTCGCGCGCGCGGTCACCGACGCTGACCCAGAGCACGCTGCCCGGGTTGAGCAGGCGGTAGGCGTGGCCGAGGCTCTGGAGCGGCTCGCGGGGCATCGCTGGGCGGACGGTAGAGCACAAGCGGCGCCCTGGCGCCAGGGGCTGTCAATCGGGGCTTTTGCCACCCGGGGCGGCTCCTCTTGACCGAGGGGGAGGCAAGTGGTTTGGCCATGGCTCAAAGGCGCGCCCCGGGGCGGGAGGCGTCGCCATCGAGGGTCGTCATGGCAGCAAACGTCGATGCATTCATGAACTGGGTGGTCGCGAAGAACCCCGGCGAGACCGAGTTCCACCAGGCGGTGCGTGAGGTGGTCGAGTCGGTGATGCCGGTGGTCGAGGCGACGCCGGCGTACAAGAAGGCGAAGATCCTCGAGCGCATCGTCGAGCCCGAACGGGCCGTGCTGTTCCGCGTGCCCTGGATGGACGATCGCGGCGAGGTGCGGGTCAACAAGGGCTTCCGGGTCCAGTTCTCCAGCGCCATCGGGCCGTACAAGGGCGGGCTGCGCTTCCACCCGAACGTGACCCTCGGCACGCTCAAGTTCCTCGGCTTCGAGCAGATCTTCAAGAACAGCCTGACGACCCTGCCGATGGGCGGCGGCAAGGGCGGCTCGGACCTCGACCCGCGCGGCATGAGCGACAACGAGATGATGCGCTTCTGCCAGGCGTTCATGACCGAG
>JBFYZW010000010.1:0-3797 GCA_041309305.1 Deltaproteobacteria bacterium
TGGCGCCCGGAACATCCGAGTTGTTCTGTCACGGGCCCTTAGGAGAAATCAGCGGGAGATGTTCCCCGATATTCATCCCTCTCACCCTCGAGCCGCTGCGCGACCTGCGGGCATTCGCCGCCTTCGCCTTCCGCAAGGACAAGGGGAGCCAGCGGCGGGGGGCGTTTGTGTCGAGCTACGCGCGGCGACGCAACCAGCGCTGGCGCGCCAAGAAGGCCGCCGCCGCTGCCGCCGCCTCCGCCGCCGTGACGCCCGAGGGCTAGGAGCCCGTTGCGCGTAGAATCCGCAGTCAACCGTCTCTCCCCACGGCACCGCGTGCCGCTTGACCAAGGCAGAGCCAGCGCTGGCGCGGCGCGGGCCGGCGGTGACACGACGCGGGTGCCGCCGCCCCAAGTGGCAGGCGGCGCGGCGCGGTCGCCGCCATGCCGGCGCCGTGACGGCGCGTCTGTGCACATGGACTCGGCGGCGATGAGGCGCTGTCACGGCCGCTGCATGCCATGACCGCGCCGCGTCGCCAGCCATGAGGGGCTGGCGCGCGCGCGTCGCGCCATGGCGGCAGCGGCCGTGCCAGCTCCAACCCCGGCTGACCGGCGTCGAGGGTGGCCGCGGGGCACCCCACAGCCACGGGCAGTGCCCGCAGGCGCCGCCGGGCCGTCGGGGCGCTCGCGGAAACTGTCGGACCCCCGGGGTATATCTGCCCATAATCAAGAGAGCCCCGATGAAGAACCCCAAGCAGCTCGTAATGACCTTCGGGACCTGGGGCGGCTGGCGTCCCGGTGCAGGCCGTAAGCCATCCAAGCGCCGGGACAAGAAGGCGCTCCACCGCAGCCGTCCGAGCCTGACCCGCCGCCACCCGGCCCACGTCACAGTCAAGGTCCACCGCGATGTCACGAGCCTGCGCACCAAGGACCGCTGCAAGGTGATCCGCGGCGCCTTCGTCGCCGCGTGCAGCTACCCAGGCGCCCGCATCGTCGACTGGTCCATCCAGGGCAGCCACCTGCACCTCATCATCGAAGCCGACAGCACCCGGCAGCTCTCTTCGGCCATGCAGAGCTTCTGCGTCCGGGTCGCCAAGGGTCTCAACCGTCTGCTCGGCCGCAAGGGCGCGGTCTTCGTCGAGCGCTACCACCTGCGCGTGCTCGCCACCCCGCGCGAGGTTCGCAACGCCCGCGCCTACGTCATCAACAACTTTCGCCGTCACTCGGCCGCCACCGGGCGCCGTGTCGACCGGGACTGGGTCGACCCGTGCTCGTCCTGGGCGTGGTTCGATGGCTGGCGGGATCTGACGCCGGCCCACCAGGCGTTGGCTCGGGAGACGCGCGCGGGGCCGAAGCCGGTCAGCGAAGCCAAGGGTTGGCTGCTACGCGTCGGTTGGCGCCGCGCGGGGTTGGTGCGCGTAGATGAGGTGCCGTGCTCGGCGTGAAGCCACATCCCGTTGTCCCGGCGGCGGGCGTGCGACGCACATCTGCGCCCGTTGCCAGCGCGGCCACCGCCACCGCGGTCGCCACCGCCACCGCGGTCGCCACCGCCGTCGCCGTCGCCGTCGCCGTCGCCACCGCCGTCGCCGTCGCTATCTCGTTCACCGACTCCGTCGCTTGGAGGAGCGAGCCCATGAAGACCTACCTTCCGTGGAACCCCGAGCAATCCTACCTCCTGCCGCCATCACCACAGGACTGGCTGCCGGAGGGACACCTCGCCTATTTCATCCTCGACGTCGTCAGGATGCTGGACCTCGGCGCCATCATCCGCGCCGTCGACGCCAAGGACGCTCGCGGCCAGAAGCCCTATTCACCGATGATGATGGTCGCACTGCTGTTGTACGCCTATTGCGTCGGCGTCTTTTCGTCACGGCGCATCGAGCGGGCGACGTACGAAGACGTCGCCTTCCGAGTCATCGCCGGAGGCCAACACCCGGACTTCACGCGCATCAGCGAGTTTCGCCGCCACCACCTCAACGCCCTTGCTGGGCTCTTCATCCAGACCGTTCACCTCTGCCAGCGCGCCGGGCTCGTCAAGCTCGGTATCCTCGCCATCGACGGCACCAAGCTCCAGGCCAACGCCAGCAAGCACAAGGCCATGAGCTACGAACGGATGCTGGAGAAGCAGAAGCAGCTGGAGGCGGAGATCGCGGAGCTTCTGGCTCGTGCGGAGCAGACGGACAGCGCAGAAGACGCGCGCTTCGGAGAGGGTCAGCGGGAGGAGGATATTCCGGCGGAGCTGTGTCGTCGGGAGCAGCGGCTGGAGAGGCTGCGAGCGGCGAGGCTGGAGTTGGAGGCTGACGCAGCTCGTACGCGTGCGGCCGAGCTCGAGGCGCAGGCGGCGCGCAACGACACGCAAGCGGCGACACATCCAGACGCCAGCGAGCGCAAGCGCGCCGCCACCCGCGCGAGCAAGTGCCGGGCGCAGGCTGCGGAGCTGACGAGCCGTGCTGACGGTCTCGACAAGCGAGGCGACCGCGACGACCACGACGACCGCGCCGACCACGATGACCACGATGACCACGATGACCACGAAGCCCAGGAAGCCAACGACGCAGCCCGCGACGACGGCGACGCCCGCGACGACCAAATGTCATCGCGCAGTGGCCTGACGCAGCAAGGCCTCGAGACGCACAGCACACCCGCAACACCGGAGGGTACTGTGCAGCCCAAGGCGCAGTACAACTTCACCGACGCAGATAGCCGCATTCAAAAATCAGGCGGTGGCTTCATTCAGGGCTACAACGCGCAAGTGGCAGTGGACGCCGAGTCGCAGGTCGTTGTGGCGCAGGCGGTCACGAACCAACAACCAGACACCAACCACCTGCTGCCGATGCTGAAGCAGGCGGGTGAAAACTGCGGCGCGCTGCCTTTGGCGGCGCTCGCGGACGCGGGCTACTGGAAGCCGGACAACGTCGTGGCCGCTGAGGCCCTCGGCGTCGACCTCTACGTATCGACCCGGCGCCAAAAACACGACACCGCGCCACCCGCCGCCAGCACGGAATCCGACACCTCGGGTGACGACGGGGTGCGGGGGAAGATGGAGGCGAAACTCCAGACCGACGCCGGTCGCGCCCTCTACGCCCGCCGCAAGGCCATCGTCGAGCCAGTTTTCGGGCAGACCAAACAAGCCCGCGGCTTCAGGCGGTTCCTGCTGCGCGGCTTGCCCAAGGTCATCGGCGAGTGGTCGTTGGTGACCGCGACGCACAATCTGTTGAAGCTCTATCGAGCCCAGCCCGCGCCCGCGTAAGGCCGGCGGGCGCCGCAGAAGCAACGAGCCCCGGCGCCCCGGCGCGCGAGCGGCGGCGGGAGCCAAATGCGCAACGGGCTCCTAGGGCGAGAGCAGGTCAATCGCGTACCGGGGGACGTAGGTCTCCGGGGTGTACTCGACGAAGCGCAGATAAACCGCGGCGGCGGTCTCGGCGCTGACGTAGAGCGTCATGGGCGAGGCCGGGGCCGCGAAGCGCTCCTCCCAGAGCGTGGCGCCGGCCGCGGAGACGCGCCAGATCACGCTCGAGCCGTCGAGGCCGGCCGCGTCGGCCAAGAAGCTCCCATCCGGCGCGACGGCGAGATCGAGCAGCACCGCGTCCGCGAGGATGACAGGCAGGCTGTTCCAGTCGGGCGCCCAGGTGAAAAGCTCGCCGCCGGCCGCGTCGTAGGCCGAGACCGAGCGGGCCAGGGCCACGAGGAGCGTGTCGCCGTGCAGGCGCCAGGCGTGGAGGCTGGCGTCGAAGCCGAGATCGAAGGCCACGGTGCCGCTGCCGTCGAGCCGCCGCAGGCGGCCCTGGTAGCCGTTGCGCTCGCTGTAGAGGACAAAGT
>JBFYZW010000011.1:0-14043 GCA_041309305.1 Deltaproteobacteria bacterium
CGGCAACAGCGCGCCGTCCGACGCCGCGGCCAGGCGCAGGTAGTCGCCCGCCTGGCCCACGAACGAGAAGGTGTCCCAGTCGGCGTCGACGTAGCTGTCGCCGTCGAGATCGACCGGCGTGCTGATCGTCCCGCCGAGCACCAGGCTGGCGCCGGCGGCCGGCAGGGTGAGCGCGACGACGTCGTTGGCGGAGTCAGGGCCCCACAGATCCGGCGGCGCGCTGGCGTCCGGGACGCAGCTCCCGCCCTCGGCGTGCGTCCCCGCACCGCAGCCGGTTGCCTGCGGCTGGCAACGCCCGCCGGTCCAGGTCGTCCCCGGCGCGCAGAGCTCGGCGGTCGGCACGCAGGTGCCATCCTGCAGCACGCTGCCCGCGCCGCAGGCGCTGATCGCCGGCACACAGACCCCGTCACGCTCGACGCTGCCGAAGCCGCACACCGGGCCGCTGTCGCCGCAGCCGCCGAGCAGCGTGATCAGCGCGAGTCGCGCCACGAAGGTGAACGACGCCCGGTTCATGACCGCACCTCCACGTCGAGGGTGAACGGCCCGCCCTCGAGGCCGGCGCTGTCGACGCCAATCAGGTAGAAGCCGTCGGCGCCGGCCGGCACGTCATAGGTCAAGGTCCGCGGCGTGCCGCTGCTCGCGCCGGCGACGCAGGAGGTGGCCGGGTTGGAGCACGAGCTGAACAGGTAGAGGCGGGCGTTGAACGCCGCCTGCAGGCTCAGCTCGACCTGCTCCCCGCCGGTCAGGTAGAGGCGGTAGAAGACGTCCGGCCCCGGGGCGGTGCGCGCCAGGCAGTCGGCGTCGCTGACGTCGTCGGTGGCCGAGGCGTTGTTGCCGGTCACGCTCGCCGTGCCCCCGCCGCCGAGGGTGATCGATTGGGCGCTCAGGCAGGCGTCGTTGGCCGGCGGCGGCGGGACGGTGATCGTCAGGTCGAAGCGGTCGACCAGGCTGTAGCTGCCGGCGCTCATCACCAACGCGACGACGCGCCCACTGTAGGGCGAGAAGTAGCCCAGGCTCACCGGGGTGCCGCCGCTCGGCGCCTGGGCCTTGCCGACCAGGCCCATGCGCGGCGAGGTCGGGTCGGCGGTCCAGACGTAGGCCAAATAGGCGCTGGAGAACTCGTCGTAACCGAAGTTCATCGCCCAGAGCTGCAGCGTGAAGTCGCTCCAGATCGTCGGCGACGCGCGCAGCTCGAGGTAGCGCCCGGCCGGGGCGAGGAAGGTGAAGTAGCGCAGGCCGCGATCGAGCGCCTGGCCGCTGCTGGTCACCCCGGCGGCCGAGACCACCGGCCCGAGGTCCGCGGTCGGCCAGGTCTCGACCCTGACGTCGTAGGTCTCGCCGACCGGCGCGCCGAACTCGTCCTGGACGATGTGCAGGTAGTGGCCGTTGCGCGGTACGTAGGCCATCGCGACGCTCAGCTCCGAGTAGGGGAACCAATCGCTGGTCACGTCGAGCACCGGGCCGAGGGTCGCGAAGCGCGGGTCGTAGATCTTCTGCTGCGGCAGCGTCCAGCCGGCGCTGGCGGCGAAGTCGTAGTAGGCGAGGATCTGGCCCGCCTGAGCCTCCGTGTGACCGATGCCGAGCAGGCCCACCGTCCCGGGCGGCGTCTCGTGCACCGTCAGGCCCGTGTAGGTGTTGCCCGGCGTCAACGGCGGCGTCGCCAGGCGCAGCACCTCGAGCGCGAAGGCGTCGGTCGGCACCGCCTGCCCGAACCGCTCGCGCAGCCAGAGGTAGACCGGCTGCGCGCCCTCGGCGTAGTGCCAGAACGCGCCGTGCATCAGCCCGAAGACCTCCTGCTCCTGGCCGATCGGCTGCAGCTGCTCGTCGAGCAACGTCGCGTCGAGCAGGTAGTCGCCGCTCTGCGGATAGAGGCCGACGACGAAGAAGTCGCCCGCCGCGAGCTCCCAGCGCAGCAGCGCCTGCTCCGCCGCGGCGGTGCTGAAGCTGGCACAGCTGCTCGGCCCGCAGCTGGCCGTGGTCAGCGCCTGGGCGTGGAAGCGGTAGGCGTCGAGCGGACCGATGATGGCGTAGAAGTCGTGCACCGCCAGGTAGCTGGTCGGGCCGGCGGCGCGGACGACCAGGTCGACGCTCGCCTCGAGGCCCGTGGCGACGCGGTCGCCGAGCAGCTGGCCCTGCGCATCGAAGAGGAGCAGCGCCCCGATCACGTCGCTCCACGAGCTCAGCTCCGGCCGGCCGACCGCGGTCACCGAGACGAGCGTGCCCGCCGCCGGCGCCTCGAGCTGGTAGAAATGCAGCCGCCCGTCGGTGAGCGCCCCGCTGTCCTGGCGCGGCAGGTTGCCCCACACCTCCGCCTGCGGCGCGCCGAGGTTCTCGACCACCGCCTGGTAGGTGAACTCCGGCCCGCCGGCCGGCAGCGTCGGCGCCCCGAACAGCTCGGTGCTCAGGTGGTTGTAGTCGGTCAGCCAGAGCAGGTAGGTGCCGGCCAGCGGCAGGTAGAGCTCGCGCGCGCAGCGCTGGCCGTCGAGGCGCAACGCGCAGCGCTCGTACCGCGGCGAGCCGTCGGCGCGCGTCTCGCTCGCGACGATCTTGAAGGTCGGCCGCGCCACCCCCTCGCTGACCGCGGTGACCCGCAGGTAGGTCGGGCCGCTCACCGTCAGGCTGAAGGCGTCCCAGTCGGGCTCCTCCCAGCCGTCGCCGTCCTCGTCGCTCGGCAGGTCCACCGTCCCGCCGAGGCGCACGCTCGCGCCCGGCGCGGGCAGCGTCACCGGCGTCGGCCCGAGCACGGCCTCGACGACGTCCGGCGGCGGCAGCGTATCCGGCACGCAGGAGGCGCCCTGGGCGTGCGTCCCCGGGCCGCAGGTGAGATCGGCGACGCAGATGCCGCCCTCGACGTGCGTCCCCGGAGCGCAGACCGTCGCCGCGGCGACGCAGCGACCCTCGACGGCCACCAACCCTTCGCCGCAGGCGGTGACCTCCGGCGCGCACCGCCCGTTCACCTCGCTGGTCCCCTCACCGCAGCGGCGCGGCTCGTCGCCGCACCTGGCCAACCCGAGGATGCCGATCGCCAACGCCAGTCCATCCCATCGCATCGCGCGCATTGTCACCTCCGCGTCGCGGCGCGGATATACCACGGCCGGCCCAACGCCGGCCACCGGCTCGGCTCAGAGCTCGCCGCTCGCCTTGATGCGCAGGTAGCGGTTGACCAGTGAGACGGCCAGGTCCTTGGGCGTCACGTCGAGCCAGAGCAGGCCGGTGTGCCCCAGCCGCTCGTGCGCCTCGCGCCGGGCGCGCAGGTAGTCGTGGGTCGCCGCGAAGCGCAGCGCCTCGCTGAAGTCGGCCGGCGGCGCCTTGGCCGCCTCGTCGAGGGCCACCTCGCGCAGGCTGGCGAGCAACACCAGGTGCCGGCGGTTCGCCAGGCGCAGCGCGGCGAGCAGATCGTCGTCCTGCTCGTCACGCAGGTTGCTGCACATCACCACCAGCGTGCGCCGGCGCAGGCTCTTGACCGCGTCCTCGAGCGCCACCGCCGCGTCGGCGGCGGCGGTGGTGCTGTTGAGATCGTAGGTCATGTTGAGCAGCGCGTTGAGGTAGCCGGCCCCCTTGCGCGGCGGCAGGCGGCGCGTCTGGCCGCCGAAGGTCGCCAGGCCCACCGCGTCACCCTGGCGCAGCGCGACGTAGGCGAGCAGCAGCAGCGCGTCGAGCGCGTGGTCGAGGTGGCTGAGCGCGCCGTCGCGGGCGTGCATCCGCCGGCCGCAGTCGAGCAGGAAGAGCAGCTGCTGGTCCCGCTCGTCCCGGTACTCGCGCGAGATCATCCGGCGCACCCGCGAGGTGGCCCGCCAGTCGATCTGCCGTAGCGAGTCGCCGAAGCGGTACTCGCGCAGCTGGTGGAACTCGGTCCCCTCGCCGCGCCGGCGCCGCTTGCGGATGCCGAGCTCGGCGACCCGATCGGAGGCGGCGAGCAGCGCGTAGCGCGCGACGGCGCGGAAGTTGGGGTAGACCTTGACCTGACGCGGCTCGCCGCTGCGCCGCGGCCGCCACCACATGCCGAGCGGCGAGCGCTGGCGCAGGTAGGCCGGCCCGAGCTCGAACTGGCCGCGCTCGCTGGTGCGCACCGCGTAGACCACCTCGGCCCAGCCCTGCGCCGGCACGCTGACCAGACGCGGCAGGTGGGTCAACGCGAACGACGGCGGATGGTCCTCCTGCACCAGCACCGCGACGGCCCGCGGCTGCGGGTTGTGCAGACGCAGCCGCGCCCGGGTCGAGACGCCGAGCGCCAGGGTGTGGGCCAGAAGGCGCTCGACCTGCACCGGCGGCTGTCGGTACGACCAGGTCAGATCGAGGCCGAGGACCACCGCCAGCGCCGCGCCGGCGGCGAGCCACAACGGCATCGCCGGCGGCCAGAGCGCGGCGCCGAGCGCCAGGCCGGTCCACAGACCGGCGAGCCAGAGGCTGGCGCGCGCCGGGATCACAGCCGCGGCGCCTCGACGGTGTTGAGGATGGTCATCAAGATCTGATCGGTGGTCTGCCCCTCGAGCTCGGTCTCGGGCGAGAGCACGACGCGGTGCCGCAACGCCGGCAGCGCCACCGCCTTGAGGTCGTCGGGGGTGACGAAGTCGCGCCCGGCGAGCAGCGCGTGCGAGCGGGCGGCGCGGATCAGGGCCAACCCGCCGCGCGGCCCGGCGCCCTGGGCCAACCCCGGCCACTTGCGCGACGCGCGCACCAGGCGCACCGCGTACTCGGCCACCCGGTGATCGACCTTCAGGCCGGCGGTCGCGGCCTGCAGCGCCAGCACCGCCCGCGCGTCGGTCACCGTGCCGACCTGGTCGGTGACCAGCGTGTCGCCGACCTGGCCGGCGGTGATCCGCTCGACCATCGCGACCTCCTCCTGCTCCTGTGGGTAGTCGATGTGGATCTTGAGCAGGAAGCGGTCGAGCTGCGCGTCGGGCAGCGGGTAGGTGCCCTCGTGCTCGAGGGGGTTTTGCGTCGCCAGGGTCATGAACGGCCGCTCGAGCGGCAGCGGCGTCCCCTCGAGGCTGACCTGCTGCTCCTGCATCACCTCGAGCATCGCCGCCTGGGTCTTGGCCGGCGCGCGGTTGATCTCGTCGGCGAGCAGGAGGTTGGTGAACACCGGGCCCCGGCGGGTGACGAACTGGCCGCTCTTCAGGTCGAGCATCACGTGGCCGGTGATGTCGGTCGGCATCAGATCCGGGGTGAACTGGATGCGGCTCGCCTTGCCGGCGAAGGTCTTGGCCAGCGCGCGGACCAGCAGGGTCTTGCCCAGGCCGGGCAGGCCCTCGATCATCACGTGGCCACCGGCGAACAGGCCGAGGAGCACCTGGTCGATGACCCGCTCCTGGCCGACCACCGCCTTCTGGATCTCGGTGCGGATCGCCCGCGCGGTGTTGATGTGGGGCAACAGCTCCTGGCTGAGCGGCTGAATCGGGGTCTGTAGGTCGGAGCTCATGTCTTGCGCATCATCCTTTCCAGGCGTTGCACCAGCTCGGTGAACGGCTGGCGTTGGTTCGGAGCCGTCGGGCTCATCGCCGCCTCGACCTCGGCGGGGGGCAACGCGCACAGCTCGGCCAGCCGGTCGCGCCGCGCCTTCTCGTCCAGCCGCGACCACTCCGGGGTGCGGCTCGCCGCGCGGCGCACCACCTGCTCGCGCAGGTTGGTGAGCAGGTGACGCGACAGGTGGTGCCGCCAGAAGAAGGCGCCGGCGGCGTCGATGTGCTCGAGCAGGCTACGCCGCGCCAGCGGCGGCGCCGGGTGCACCGGGCCGAAGCGGCGCACCTGACGGGCGAGCCAGAGCGTGAACCACAGCCCGGCGGCGGCGAGCACCATCCAGCCGTGGCGGACGATCAAGGCCCACAGCGACGGCACCTCGTAGCCGACCACCCAGACGACCGGCCCGCGTCGGTCGCCCCAGGTCGCCAGGTGCCAGAGCAGCTCGGCGTTGTCGTCCTTGCCGATGTGGGTGTTGGTCATGAACGCGGCGCTGCGCAGCACGGTGAGCAGCCCGGCGCCGACCTCGAGCTGCACGATCCGATAGTCCTGCTCACCCGGCACCGCCCAGACCGCTCGCCCCTCGCGGTCGATGAGCTCCCACTCCTCCTCGCCGCGCTCGGCGGTGACCCAGAGCGGCTCCTCGCGACCGGGGAGGCGGACCGGCTTCGGCTCACCGGCGAGGCTCCCGCCGAACAGCTCGGCCAGCAGGCCGTCCAGGTTGCGGCGCGAGCGCACCCGCCGCCCCGCCTCGGGCTCCGGTGCGGGCGGTGGCCGGACCTCGGCTGGCGCCTCGTCGACCGGGTCGTCGAACGACTCGTCGGCGTCGGCGTCCTCCTCCTCGAGCCAGGGCTCGTCCGCGTCGCTCGCCTCGTCCGACTCGACGAGCTCGTCCTCGACGTCGACCTCGGGCTCCTCCTCGGGGACGCGCACCTCGACGCCGAGCTCGCCGAGCAGGGGATCGGGGCGCCGCGCCGCCTCCGGCTCGCGGCCGAGCCGGCCGACGACGATCAGGTGACCGCCGCGCTCGACGAAGGCGCGCAGCCGGCGATGGCGCTCCTGGCCGAGCGTCGAGCGCCAGACCGGTACGACCAGCGTCGCGTCGGGCTCGGGCAGCTCCGGGCGCTGGTGCAGGTTGTCGAGGCTCTCGACCCGCAGGTGCAGGCGGGCGAGGAACCGCTCGGCGGCGAGGTAGGGGTTGCGCCGCGCCTCGCCGCGCAGGCCGATGAGCTCCTCGACCGGCACCTTCTCGAAGCTGCGCCAGAACCAGACCAGGCCGAGGACGACGAGCGTGAGCCCGGCGAGCAGCAGCAACGCCTGCTTGAAGCCGGCGCTCACCGCGCGGCCCCGAGGTGTACCCGCCAGCGGTCACACCAGGCGGCGAAGTGGAGCGCCGCCGGGGTGCGCTGCGCGTAGGCGACCAGCTGCCAGCCGTGCGTCAACGCGGCGAAGTCGGCGCTGAGCGGCTCGGAGGCGCCGCCGGCGACGATGCCGACGCACTCCCCCTCGGTGGCGCTGGCCGGGATCTCGATCGCCAACCGACCGACGACGTGCGCCAACGCGCCGCGGTAGAGCAGGCTCATCGCCAGCGCCGCTTGGCCGGCGGCCCAGGCCTGCTCCGCCGCCGCGACGACGTCGGCCGGCAGACTCTCGGGCCGGAGGTCGAGACCGAAGAGCGTCTCCGGCCGCCTGGCCGTGGTCGTCGCCTGGCGCCCGCCCTTCTCCCGGCCGCGCCACAGCGCGGCGATCAGGTAGGCGAGCAGGAGCGCGGCGAAGACCGCCGCGGCCCACATCAACAGGTTGGAGAGCAGCTCGCCGACGCCGTGCAAGAAGGACAGGTCGACCTCGCTCTCCTCGACCGGCTCGTCCGGCTCGTCCTCGATCAAGCGCCAGACCTCGCGCGTCTCGCGGGTCTGGAACTCCGGCGCCGAGAGCACGGCCTCGATCTCGGCGGCGAAGTCGATCGCCGGCGCCTCGGTCGGCGCGGCGCCGGCCAGGCTCGCGGCGCCGAGCGCGAGCAGCAGCGCGGCGACCTGCGCCAGGCGGATCAGACGCGCGGCCAGGCGGCGGAAGTGAAGCTCGATGTCCCAGCCCTCGAGGTGGACGCGACGGTTGATGTACAGCGCGAAGCCGGCGGCGACGTAGAACGGCTCGACCAGGCTCATCGCCACCAGGTACAGCCCGCCGTGCACGAACGGCGCCCACGCCGGCGCCTCGTCGCCGAACAACACCGGCGCCTCGACGGTGTCGGGGACGAACAGGAGCAGCAGGACGTTCAGGCCGGCGAACAGCGCCAGCTCGAAGACCAGCGCGATCCCGGTGAGCAGCAGCGCCAGCCCGGCGTGCGCCTCGGCGAAGACCGACAGGCGCCGGCGCCGCGCGGCGCCGCCGAGCTCCTCGAGCTGGGCGACCGGCAGCACGTAGGCGCGCCAGGGCAACAGGCGCCGCCAGGTCAGATCAGCGAGCAGCCCGCGGCCGAGGTACTGCCGCGGCCGGGCGAGGATGCGCGCGGGGCTGGGCACCTCGCCGAAGAAGGCGCGGCTGACGATCGCCAGCGGCACGCGGTCGAAGAGCGGCTTGAGCCACCAGAGCGCCGCCAGGGCCAGGTAGGGGTGGCTGTGCAACGCCAGGCCGAGGACGATCGCCGGCGGAACGACGGCGACGGTCCAGGCGGCGTAGACCGGCCCGGCGAAGCGGCGGACCATCGCGTAGCCGAGGTCGATCGCCTCCCAGCCCTCGCGCGGGCGCAAGGTCACGGCGATGCGCTCAAGGTCCATCGCGGCGCCTCGCGGTGGCGAAGTAGAGCGCGGTGATCACCCAGAGCACGCCGCCGACGATGAACTTGATCCGCGCCGGGACGAGCACGCTCGCCGACCAGAAGGCCTCGACGCCGGCGGCGAGGAAGAACAGCGTCGTCGCGCCGTAGAGCAGCGGCACCGCGGCGCTCGCCCCGCCGCGCAGCGCGTCGATGCGGCGTGCCGCCCCGGGCGAGAGCAGCGGCCAGCCGAGCCGCAACCCGGCCGCCGCGGCGAGGACGATCGCCTGCAGCTCGAGCGCGCCGTGGCCGACGACGAACGAGCCGAAGGTCTCGCCGAAGCCGATCTGCACCAGGTGGCCGCCGACCACCCCGAGCACGACGCCGTTGAAGACGAGGAAGAACAGGCTGCCCAGGCCGAGGAAGATCCCGCCGGCGAAGGTGCGGAAGCCGATGCCGATGTTGTTGCGGATGTAGAAACCGAACATCGCCGCGTCGGTGTCGGCGCCGCGCGGCCGCAGGTGGTGGGGCGAGCTCGGGTCGTACATCGCCTCGAGGCTCGCGACCTCCCCGGGGTCGAGCACCGCGTGCACCAGGTCGGGGTAGAGCTGCACCAGCCCGGCGAGCAAAAGGCCGGCGCCGTAGAAGATCAGGCCGGCGACGAGCACGAACGGTGCCTCGCGCCAGACGCTGCGCGGCAGGTCGCGGGCCCAGAAGCCGACCATCCGCTGCCAGCTCGGCGTCACCGGCCGGTAGAGCTGCTGGTGACCGCGCAGCGCCAGGCTGTTGAGCCGATCGACCAGGTGGGCGTCGAACTGCCGCTCGCGCGCCAGCGCCAGATCGTGACAGATGCTCCGGTAGAGGCGCGGGAAGTCGGCGCCGCCGCGGCGCGCCGAGCCGCTCAGCTGATCGAGCGCGACCGCGAAGGAACGCCAACGCTCCTCGGCGCGGCGGACGAAGGTCTCCTGGTCCACGCGCCCTATCCCGCGACGCGGCGACCAACCAACCAGGCGGCGATCGCGTAGAGGTGTTGCACCGGATCGGCGGGCCGCGCCGGCTCGGCGGCGACCAGCGGCGCGGCCAGGCTGGCGAGCTCCTGCGTCCGCGCCGGCGGCAGGGTTGGCGCGCGTTGGCCGAAGGCGATCACCGCGCGCTGCTCGGCGAGCTTGAGCGGCAGCGGCGCCGGGCGCGGCATCACCGACGGCATGAGGATCGCGCCGCGCAGCTCGTCACGATAGACGACCAGCGTGCCGGCGGCGAGGTCGCCGAGGCGCTGGAACGAACGGGTCGCGATCATGCTGGCCAAGCCGAAGCCGTAGACCACGGGCAGAAAGTCAGCGGCGCGCAGCAGGTTGCGCAGGATCGACGACAGCCAGCCGACCGGCGTGCCGTCCTGGTGCACCACCTGCAGCCGCAGCGCCTTCTTGCCCGGCGTCGCGCCGTGGCTGAGCACCTCGAACAGCACCGGGTAGAACCACTCGAGCAGGAACATGACGATCAGGAACATGCCCATGCCGAAGTTGCCGAACACCGCCAACGGCACGGCGATCGCACCGCCGATCAGGAACCGGACCAGCAGGTCGATGCCCCAGGCGACGAAGCGCACCGCCGGCCCGGCGACGCGCAGGTCGAGGTCGACCCCCTCCGGCGTCTCGATGCGGTGCACGGTGTCGAGCATCGGCGCGCCGGCCTCACATGTTCGACATCGCCGCGACCATGCTGGCGACGACGACGCCGATGATCGCCAGCAGGTACAGGCCGATGACCACCAGCATCATGATGCCCACGGTCTTCCACAGCCGGTGCTGGCGGGTCAGCGCCGTCTCCACCGCCGGGGCGCTCGGCGCCGCGACGGCGCTGGCGATGGTGTTGGCGTACAGGTGCATCTGGATCGGCGGCACGACGAACACCGCGCCGAAGATCAGGTAGGCGATGCCGGCGATGGCCATCACCCCTTGATCCGAGCCGGTGATCACCAGCGAGCCGATGGTCACGCCGAGGCCAGCGAGCACCATCAAGCCGCAGCCGACGAAGCCGAGGATGGAGAGGAAGCGCAGCCACGGCTTGGTGTCCCTGAGCGCGGTGATCATCCCGGCGGTGAACTGGTCCTGGGCGCTCGCCGGGCCGCCGCTCAGATCGGCGGCCGGCGCTTCGTACGGGTTGTGGCTGTCGGCCATCGTGGTGCCTCGTTCGTGCGGGGTGTTGCGCGAGCATAGGGCGAGGCGCCGCGGCAGATCAAGGCGACGATCAACGCGGCGCGCGCGTCAGGGTGACGGCGCGCAGCGCCACCTCGCCCTCGGCGACCAGCGTCAAGCGCAGCTCGCCGGCCTGATCGACCTCGAAGGGCGCGGCCGAGCGGTGCCGCCCGGCCGGATCGACGGAGAGCGGCGCCGGCGCGCCGTCCTCGAACCCGAGCCGGAGCTCGCCGGTCGGGCCGCCGAGCTCGAGGGCCACGACGTAGCGCTCGCCCGGCTCGAGCCAACGCACGCCGAGCGCCATCTCCCCGCGCCCGACCGCGACCGCGTCGCGACGATCGGGGGCTACGGGCACGAAGCCGCGCAGCCACACCCCGGGATCAGTGACCGGCAAGCGGATCGCCGCGGTCGGCGCCAGGCCGGGGTGCGTGCGCGGATCCGCGAGCAGGCAGTCGTAGAGCAGGTCGGCGAGCACGCGGTGGCCCTCGGCCGAGGGGGTCTGCCAGGGCGGCGGCTGCCGGGCGATCAACGCGCCGTTGTAGGGACAGAGCGCGAAGCCCCAGTGGGTCTGGTTGCGGTGCCGCCAGCGCCGCCACTGCTCCTCCGAGACCAACCGGCAGTGCCCCTCGAGCGCCGCGACCGACTCGTCGAGCAGGCAGTCGCTGACCACGACGACGGCGAAGCCGTGCGCCGCCGCCAGCGCGGCGAGCTCGTCGTAGGCACGCTCGAGGTCGGCGTAACTCACCTCCGGCTCGGCTGGCTCGGTGGGGCGCCCGGCGCCGGCCAGGCCGCGCAACGCGGCGAGCAGGAACGAGCCCGCCGGCGGACGGTAGGCGATCCGCGACACCCGCTGCGGCGCGCGGGCGTCGTCGCCGTGCAGGTCGACGGTGACGACGTCGGGCTGAAAGCGAACGCCCTTGGCCGCCAGCGCCGCCACCTGCTGGCTGGCGTTGTAGCCCCAGACGCCGAGGTTGAGCACGTGGGCGCGGCCGGGCGCCAGGCGGCCGAGCTTCTCCTGCAGGCGGTCGAGGTAGGTCTCGCCGTTGCCGACCCCACGGCCCCAGACGCGGTCGCCGCCCAGGCCGACCAGGCGAAACTCCCCGGCTGGCTTGGCCAACGGCAACGCGTAGTCGTGCCGCGCTCCCAGGCGGTTGGTCGCCAGCGCCGCGCCGTCGTAGACGCCGCGCAGGTTGGGCCGCGGCTCGTAGATCAAGTTCGGCACCGGCGAGGCGCGCACCCCCGGGCCGAGCTCGCCCGGCCCGGTGTCGATGATCGTCGGCCGCCCACCGTCGAGCAGCTGCTCGACGTGCGCGTCGGCCGCTCGCCGCACCCGCCAGCGGAGGACCAACTCGACGCTGCCGACCGCCAGCACCAGCGCGGCGACCAGCACCGCGAGCCCGACCCCCAGCCGGCCGAGCCAGCGCCCACCGCCGCCAGTCATCCCACCTCCGCCGCGACGCCGCGGAAATGGTCCCAGCCCCCGGGGAGGAGCGGCACGCGGCGCCCGTCGGCGAGCTGCAACCAGCGCTCGGGCGCGGCGGTCAGCTCGCCGATCTCGACCGCCTCGACGCCGGCGTCGGCGAGCGCCGTGGCGAGCGCCGGTTCGCCGGCGAAGCAGAGCAGGTAGTCCTCGCCGCCGTGCAACGCGAAGTCGAGCGGCGCGCGAGCGTAGGCGGCGCAATAGGCGACCAGGGCCGAGGAGAGCGGCAGCCGCGCCGCCTCGACGATGCAGCCGAGGCCGCTGGCCCGGCACAAGTGCCCGACGTCGGAGCTCAACCCGTCGCTCAGATCGAGCATCGCGTGGGCGAGGCCGGTCGCGGCGATCGCCCGGCCCTCGGCGAGCTGCGCCCGCGGCGCGAGGTGGCGCTGCACCAGCGCCGCGGCGATCGGGCTGTCGGCGCGGCGCCAGAGCAGCGCCTCGAGGCCGGCGGCCGAGTCACCGAGCGTGCCGCTGACGAACAGTCGGTCCCCGGCCCGGCCGCCGCTGCGCAGCAACACCCGGTCGCACGCCACCTCCCCGGTGAGCGCGACGTTGATCACCAGATCGGCGCGCGACGCGGTGGTATCGCCGCCGAGCAGGTTGACCTGGGCTGCTGCGGCGGCGGCCTTGACGCCGGAGAGCAGCTCGTCGAGGTACTCGACCGCGAGCCCGGGCGGCACGGCGAGCGACAAGAAGGCGTCGAGCGGCCGGCCGCCCATCGCCGCGACGTCGGAGAGGTTGACCTGCATCGCCTTCACGCCCAGCTGGCGGGGCGCGATCTGCTCGCGCAGGAAGTGGACCCGCTCGACCAGCAGGTCGGTGGTGCACAGGGCGTAGAAGCCCGGCCGGCCGGGCACGACCGCGCAGTCGTCGCCGATCGCCACCGCGACGCGCTCCGGCGCGACGACGGCGCCGTCCGCGATGCGGGCGATGAACCCGAACTCACCCAGCTCCTTGAGCTCCATCGCCGCGCTGTATACCACCGGAGCCGTCGAACGACACCGGCAACCGACCGCTACGACCTGCGCTTCTCCTCCGCCGCGTCGGCGGTCCACACCGCGACGCGGTCTCGGCCGGCGCGCTTGGCCGTGTAGAGCGCCGCGTCGGCGTTGTCGAGCGCCGAGCGGACGTGCGCGCCCGAACCGAGGTCAGCGACCCCCGCCGACACCGTGAAGCTGACCGCCGCGCCGCGGCGCGAGACCGGCGGCAGGTTGGCGCGCAGCCGCTCGAGGATCGCCGCCGCCGCCTCGACCGGCGCGGCCGGGAAGCAGAGGATGAACTCGTCGCCGCCGAGCCGGTAGGCCCGGTCGTAGGTGCGCAGCGCGCTGAGCACGTGGCGGGTCAACGCGCGCAGCACCGCGTCCCCGGTCAGGTGCCCGTAACGATCGTTGATCACCTTGAAGCGGTCGATGTCGAGCATTGCGACGCTGACCGCGTCGCCCGAGCGCGCCGCGCGCTCGCGCTCGGCCTGCAGCTCCTGCACCAGGCCGCGCCGGTTGCGCAGGCCGGTCAACGGATCGATCTCGACCAGCTGCTCGCGCCAGTCGCGCTCGAGGTCGAGGGTCAGCTCGTCCAGGTCGCGAAAAGCGCCGGCGAAGGCGTCGTAGGCGTCCGGCTCGACGGCCTGACCGCTGGCGACCGCGGCGAGGATGCGATCGCCGTGCCCGTGCATCGCGCGGTGCAGCTCGCTCAGCCGCGCGAGGATCGGCTGCTCGCTGCCGAGCGGCCGCTCCAGGCGCCGGGCCAGCCACCGGCCGTAGGCGCAGCGGCACTCCCCGCCGTCGGTCGACAGGTGCGCGTCCGGCTGCCGGTGGCAGATCACCTGCCGATGCCAGTCGGCCAACCAGGCGCGCAGGTCGTCGAGCGCGTCGGCGATCTCGGACAGAGGGGTATCGAGGTCGGGCGGCAAGGCCGCCCCCTCCGGGCCCATCGGCCACGGACCCGTCACCCGCCGCTCACGCCGCCTTCCCACGCCCTCCCTCCCCGAGACACAGTGGTAGCGGACCGGACCGCACCTTTCAAGTCCCACGCCAGCTTGACAGACGCGACAACGATGTGCACGCCTCTCTACGATGCGCACCCGCTGGTTCGTCCTCCTCGCGCTCCTCGTCGGCCTGGCCGTTCTCGTCTGGTGGACCAGCCGCCGGCCCGAC
>JBFYZW010000012.1:0-11950 GCA_041309305.1 Deltaproteobacteria bacterium
CCTGGGAGAAGGCGGTCGCCCGGCGGCGGCGGCGCGCCACCGCCCTCGGCCTGTTGGTCACGCTGCTGCTCGGCAACCTCGCCGCGGCCTTCGCCATCGGCCTTGTGATCGCCAACGCCTCCCCCCTGGCGCACGGCGCGGCGCTGGCGCTCAACCACCTGGTGATCCTGCTTCGCGCCCTCGGCGCCGCGGCCGCCGCCGTCCCGCTCGTGCCGCTGGTCACCGTCGTCTTCGCCTGCGCGGTCGCGCTCGGCCTGTCGGCCCTGGTCGGCCGGCTGGCCTTCGCCGCCGCCGAGGCGAAATAAGAGCGCCTGCCCATGCGTATCCCTGCTCGAGGAGCTCAACCGATGCAACCAAACCGCCGCCCGCAGATCCTGATCGCCTGGCTCGTGCTGCTCGCCGTCGCGCTGGCCGTCGACCTGGCCTTCGCCCAACCGCCGGTCCCGCCGGTCCCGCCGCCGCCGGCCGAGGCGCTCGTCGGCGAGTGGCCGGCCGAGACGCCGAAGATCAGCCTGACGCTCGACGACGAGGAGGTCGGCGAGGCGATCGCCGCGATCGCCGAGAAGGCCGGCTGGCAGCTGGCGATCGTCGCGCCGGACGAGCTGACCGACCGGCGGGTGACGCTGAAGGTGACCGAGCTGCCCGCCGCCGCGGCGCTGCGCGTCGTGCTCGAGACCGGCGACCTCAACGCCCGCCTGGTCGACGGCGTGCTGCTGATCAAGGCCGCCCGCCCGGAGCGGGTCGGCAAGCGGCGCGGCGCGGCGCGCATCGACGTGCCGATCGGCGACGTCCGGGTCGAGATCGAGCACGGCAAGAACGCCGGGCCGCACGGCAAACCGGGCGAGGAGCGGACGAACATCGGCGGCGACGTGGTGATCAAGGCCGGCGAAGTGGTCGAGGGCGACGCGGTGGCCATCGGCGGCTCGGTCTACGTCGAGTCGGGCGCGGTGGTCGAGGGCGAGGTGGTCGCGATCGGCGGCTCGGTGACGCTGGACCCGGGCGCCGTCGTCGAGGGGGCGGTCACCGCGATCGGCGGCGAGATCAAGGCCGCCGAAGGGGTGATCATCGAAGGGGACCGCGTAGCCATCGGCGGCAGCTTCGGCGGGCTGCTCAGCTCGGCGATCGGCCTCGGGCTGGCGAAGCCCGGCTGGCACACGGTGCTCTTCTCTCTCCTGGCCACCGCGCTGCGCGCGCTGACCCTGCTGGTGTTGGGCCTCTTGCTCATCACCTTCGTCCCGCAGCGCATCGCCAACGTCCAGGGCTTCCTCGGCGCCCGCCCGGGGCACTCGGCGCTGACCGGCTTCGCGGTGCTGCTCGGCGTCATCCCGCTGTGCATCCTGCTCGCGGTGACCGTCATCGGCATCCCGCTGCTCCCGGTGGTCGCGCTCCTGCTCGCCGCGCTGGTGGTCATGGGGCTGGTCGCCTTCTGCGCCTGGCTCGGCCAGCGCGTCCCGCTGTTCGCCGGGCGCAAGACCCAGCTCGGCGCGATGATGCTCGGCCTCGTGGTCCTCACCCTGGTGGACCTCATCCCGGTGATTGGCACGCCCATCGTCGCGCTGGTCGGCTTCTTCGCCGGAGGCGCGGCGCTGCTGTCCCGCTTCGGCAAGCTGACCCCGCCGCCGGCGACCCCGACCGCCGAGGCCATCTGACCCCCGGTTGCCTGCCGGCTCCCCTTCCGCTTTAATCGCCCTCCCCACACCGCGGAGAGGACGATGCTCGCCACCCCGGTCTCGCTCGCTTCTCTGGTCGCGGCGCTGACGCTCGGCGCCGCCGACGCCACCCCTGCCACCGACGCGCCGCGCCTGACGCCGGTGGTCTTCCCGCCGGCCGCACCGAACGCCGAGGGGGAGGCCCTCGCCCTCGGCCTGGCCGAGCGCGCCGCCGCCGAGCTGTACGCCACCGGGCGTTACAACCACCTCCACCTCAAGCAGGTGCTCAGCCTGATGCGCCAGCGCGGCGTCACCAGCGCCGCGCTCGGCGACGAGGCGGCGATCACCGCGACCGCGCCGCTCTTGGGCGCCGAGCTGGGCGCCTTCGGTGAGCTGCGCTCCACCGACGGGCAGTGGACGCTGACCATGTCGGTCTTCGATCTGCGCCACCGCCGCCTCGAGGGGTTGACCACGCCGCTGGGCCAGGACTTCGCGCTCGCGGTCGAGACCGGTGGCCGGGCGATCGCCGCGGCGCTGGCCGCCTTCGACGGCGTGGCCCTCTCGAGCGCGCGGGAGACCATCCACCCGCACACCACATCGGACGAGGCGATGCGCGCCTTCCTCGACTGCTTCGCGGTGCTCGTGCGCCAATCGCTCGGCCTGCGCAAGGCGCACACCATCGCCCCGCAGACGCTGGCCGACGCTCGGGCGCGCTGCGAGGCGGCGACCGCCGCCGACCCGGGCTTCGCCGCCGGCTGGGCGGCGCTCAGCTTCGCCCGCGCGCTGTCGTTCGATCACCAGGCCGCCGAGCAGGCGCTGCGCCAGGCCCGCGCCGCGAGCGGCTACCTGCCGCTCACCGTGCTGGCGCACTACTGGCTCGCGACCCGCTTCTCCGGCAACGACGCCGGCACCGAGGTGCTGCGCCGCGCGGTCGAGACCAGCCCGGGGGCGCTGATCTTCCTCACCTACCTGGGCGAGCACCTGAACATCGTCGCCCGCTACGACGAGGCGTTGGCGACTTGGCAACGCTACCTCGCGATCGTCGCCGAGAGCCCGTACGCGATGGCGCAGGCCGGCTACTCGCTCGCCCGCCTCGGTCGTCTCGACGAGGCGATCGCGCAGAGCCGCCAGGCGAGCCGGCTCGACCCGACCGACCTGGAGATCAAGCTCGAGCTGGCCAGCCGCCTGGTCGACGCCGGCCGGCTGACCGAGGCCGAGGCCGCGCTGCTGCCGATGGTCCGCCACCCGGGCGTCTACGGCGAGGTGGTGCTGCGGCTCGGTTACGTCTACCTGCTGCAGCGGCGCGACGACCTGGCCGAGGAGCAGCTCCGCCGCGCGCTCGAGCTGGCCAAGGGGCCCCACGAGTGGCGCACCCGTGGCCGCACCCACTACGACCTGGCGATCGTCGAGGCGCGGCGCGGCACCCTCGCCGCCGCCGAGGATCACCTGCTCGCCGCCGCGGCCGACGGCTTCGTCGACGCGAAGCTGCTCGCCGCCGATCCCGACCTCAAGCTGCTGGCCGGCCGGCCGAAGGTCGCGAAGCTCCTCCGCGGCCGTGAGCTGACCGCGCCGTCCCTGCTGCGGCTGACGCCCTTCCCGACCGACGCGCTCGGCACCACGCTGCCCGACGCCAAGCGCCCGACCGCACCGGGGTTCAACTTCTGAGCGGGGGACGGCCCCCGGCGTCTCACGATTGGCCGGAGTGTCTTGTTGTGTCTCAGGACACTCGGTGATCCATCGGTCTACCGGCGGCGAACGTACGATGCTGGGCTGCGGTGCAGTTTGGCGACGCGGATCTCGGCGATCTCCCCAGGGCGCAGCGCCTGGTGAAGGTCGCTGCTGCGATCGAGCAGGAACCGGCGGGCAAGCGGACGGAGGTCCTCGGGGGCACACTGCTTGGCCTGCGGTTCAAGGTCGTCATCGGTCATCCTCGTTGCAGGTCGTCGTCGCTCGGATCGAACAGCTCGGGGCGCCGGTTCCAGGCCATCACCCGGCTCGCCGCCTCCGCCAATCGGGCGACGAAGAAGCCGAGCGGTTCGAGCACCCAGCGCTGCAGCCGGGAACCTGCCTCGACCGCGGTGACCGGCAGCGAGCCCGCGAAGTGGCGCTGGATCCAGGCCTCGCCCTCACCAACGACCCGCGGATCGCTGACCTCGACCAGGACCTCGAGGTTGGCGAGCGAGAAGGGATCGAGGTTGAAGCTGCCGGCCAGCAGCCGGTGATCGTCGACCGTGACCACCTTGGCGTGCAAGACCGAGCCGGTCCACTCGTGGATGCGAACCCCGGCGCGCAGCAGTCGGCGGTAGAGCCGGCGGGTTGCCGCGCGGGCGAACGGGACGTCACTTCGACCGGCGAGCAGAAGACGAACGTCGAGGCCGCGGCGCGCCGCCGCGGTGATGGCGCGCACGATCCCGTGGTCGGGCAGAAAGTAACCGTGGGCAACGAGGATGCGCTGACGAGCGCTGCGGAAGGCAGCCAAGAAACGACGGCGAAGGCGCCAGCCGCCGCCCAGCCCAGAGAGCAAAATACGCAGCGAGCTGACAATCGGCCGGCGACGCTCCCGGCGAATCATCTGGCCCAACCGGGCGCACTGCGGGCCGTGGATCTCGAGGGCGAGGTCGGCCCAGCCGGGACGCGCCGACGAGCTGACGTTCTCGTCGCCGATGTTGATCCCGCCGAGGAAGGCGACCGCGTCGTCGACGAGGAGGAGCTTGCGGTGGTTGCGACCGAAGCGGCCGAGGAGGATCGCCCGCAGGCGGTTGTGGACCCAAACGGCGCAGCCTGCGCCGCGCAGCGCCGCGGCAACCAGGCTTCCGCCTCGCGCCGAGCCCCACCCGTCGATCACCACCTGGACGACGACTCCGCGGGCTGACGCTGCCGCCAACGCGGCGATGAACTGGGTGCCGACACCGGACGGGGCGAAGGCGTAGACCTCCAGCCGCACGCTGCGCCCCGCGCGGCCGATCGCCGCTAACATGCGCGGGTAGGCCTGGTCACCGCCGTCGAGGAGCCGCACGGTCTCGACCACGCTGGCCGCGGCAACCGCCGCGGCGGGGCCGCCACGCGACCGGACGTCGGCCCAGCCCACCAGTCGACGCCAGCCGGGCATCGTCACTCCCAGGCAGCGAACCGATCGCTGCCCCGGCCGGTCATGGTCCGACCTTCCTGTCTGCAGACCTCCGTGGCTTGGCTCCCGCCCGACCGCGGGCGTTTGCCCCAGACCTGACTTCGGCAGCGAGGACGTCGACGAGCAGGATCTCGGCGGCGCCGCGTGCGGTGATCGACACCGTGTGTCCGGCAACGACCCCGGCGCCGTCGCCGGTGCTGAGCAGGTGCTCGCCGAGCGCCACCTCGCCGCGGACGACGTGGAGCCAGGCAGAGCGGCGTGGTTGCAGCGCGTGCACCAGGTGAGTCCCAGAGTCGAGGATCGCCGAGTAGATGGTCGTGTCCTGGTGGAGGCGCAGCGATCCGTCGCGGCCGTCGGGGGACGCGACCGGGCAGAGGACCCCGTGCCGCTCGCCGGCGGCGAACCGCCGGTGCTCGTGACCGGGCTCGAGGCCTGGGGCCGAGGGCCGCAACCAGAGCTGGACGAGGTGGGTCTGCTCGGTTCGCGACGGGTTGGTCTCGCTGTGGCGAACGCCCCGCGTCGCGGCCAGGCACTGAAACTCGCCCGTGTAGAGCAGATCGGAGCCCCCGTCCGCGTCACCGTGTGAGACGGCACCCTCGAGCACGTAGGTGATCACCTCGGCGCTGTGCTGGCGACGCAGCCAAAAGCCGGCCCCGGGGCGGAGGATGTTCTCGTTCAGGCTCTGGAGCGCGCCAAACCCGCCGCTGAAGAGATCGGACGACCGCCGTTGGCCGAAGGTCATCCAGACATCCTGCCGTCGCCGACGAACATGGCGGCGCTCGCTGGCTCGACACACGTGGATCATCGCAACACTCCCGCCTCCGCGCAGACAGAAGAGGGTCAACCGTCGGTGCCGAGTACCCGTGGACCGACGTGTGCCGCGCGCAGCTCCGGCGCGGCACGGCCGCCCGGATCGAGCCCACCGGCAACCTGGTCGGCCTCCATCATCGCGTTGCGCATCTGCTCGCTCAGGCTGGCCAGGTGGCCCGGGGAGTGCGGGATGAGGATGGCGTTGGAGCGCGACGAGGCGCCGATCTCCTTGAGCATGTCGAAGTACTGGGTCATCAGCACCAGGTTCATCACATCTTTGGCCGTGGTGCCCGGGACCGATTTGCGGAACTCGTCGACCGAATCGCGCAGACCGGCGACGATGGCTTGCCGCTGATCCGCGATGCCGCGCCCCTGCAACGCCTTGCTTTGTGCCTCACCCTCGGCCGCCTTGACCTTGAGGATCCGATCGGCCTCACCCCGCTCGGTCGCCGCGACCCGCATCCGTTGCGCGGCGTTGATCTCGTTCATCGACTCCTTGACCCGGGCGTCCGGCTCGATGTCGGTGACCAGCGCCTTGAGAATCCCGTAGCCAAAACCGTCCATGACCTGCGCGAGCTCGCTCTTGACGATGTCAGCGATCTCGTCCTTCTTCTCGAAGACATCGTCGAGCTTGATCTTGGGCACGCGAGCGCGCACGACATCGAAGACGAATGAGGTGATCTGCCGCGTGGCGTCGTCGAGCTTGTAGAAGGCGTCGTAGGCCTTCTCCGGCAGGACGTAATACTGGACCGCGACCACCATCTGGACGAAGACGTTGTCCTCAGTCTTGGTCTCGATCCGGACGTCGAGTTGCAGGACGCGCAGGTTGATCCGTCCGACCACCTTGTCGAGGAACGGGAGCTTGAGGTGCAAACCCGGCCCGGCCTCGCGTCGGAATCGGCCCAGGCGCTGCACGATGGCGGTGGTGCGTTGCTCGACCGTGAAGAACGCCGCACGGATCACGACGACCAGGGCCAGGCCGCCAACGAGGAAGAGGGTCAGCAGCATGAACGGTTCCATCGGCATCGCTGTCTCCTTGATTCCGAGGTGCGGGTTGAGCTCCGGCCCCCGGCGTTCTGTGAACTCGCCACCCGCACCGGCCGCCGGCGGGAATCGGGGTTGTTGCCTTCCGCCGGGTATGCACGTTCCACGCCGCTGGCATCGACCTCGATGATCGTTGTGTTTCACGCCGCAGGGGGGGCGCCGCCCGGGCCAGCTCCATCAAGATGATGGCGCGCCTCCGTGCTGCCTGATCGCCGCGCGAGAGGAGGGGCTCGCCGTGAGCCGCTGCACGCTGGCCCACCCCATCAATCTGACGTACCATCGCCGGCGCACCGGGGAGGAGGGTAGCCGCATGCGCGTCACGGACCTGGAACACGGGGAGTTGCTCGAGCTCGACCCGAACGGGGGGGTGATCCGGTTCGCCGGACAGCGGGCGCTATTGGTCGACGCGGTGGCGATGGGATTGTTGCGCAAGTACCTGGTCGAGAACTTCGGCCACAACGCCGCCCGCGCCGTGCTCACCCAGTTCGGTTTCGCGCACGGTTGGCGGATGGCCGATGCGATGGGCACCGAGTTCGCGTGGGACAACGTCGCCGAGTGGCAGCGCGCCGGCCCGCGCATCTACATGCTCGAGGGGCTCTTCAGCGTCGAGCCGGGTGCGGGTGGCCCGCTCTCCGAGGAGGGCTCGGTGCTCACCGCGTGCTACGAGGCGGAGCAACACCTGCTCCACTTCGGCCGCGCCGAGGAGCCGATCTGTTGGACCGTCTGCGGCCTGATGAGCGGCTATCTGAGCCGCACCGCGGAGCAGGAGATCTACGTGCTCGAGGAGCGTTGCCTCGGACGCGGAGACGCTGCCTGTCTGCTCGTCGGGCGCACGCGCGAGGCGTGGGGCAAGGAGCGCGGTGACGAGCTACGCTACTTCGAGCCGCAGCGGCTCGCGGAGTGCCTCGATGTGTCGCTGCGCCGCGTGGTCGAAACGCTGAAAGTGACGGAGCGCAAGCTGCTCGCCCACCGCAAGGCCCTCGGCCGAGTGACGCGAGACTTCGACGACGCGCTGGGGATCATCGCCAAGGGCCCGGCGATGCGGCAGGTGGTCGATCTCGCCCGCCGCGTGGCGAAGATTGAGTCGACGGTGCTCATCACCGGCGAGAGCGGCTCCGGCAAGGAGCGGGTCGCGCGGCTCCTGCACGACGAGTCGCCGCGCGCGGCAGGGCCGTTCATCGCGGTTAACTGTGGCGCGATCACCGAGACGCTGCTCGAGAGCGAGCTCTTCGGTCACGTTCGCGGTGCCTTCACCGGCGCGGCGCGAGACCGGCCGGGGCTGTTCGAGGCGGCCAACGGCGGAACCCTGCTGCTCGACGAGGTCGGTGAGATCTCCCCCAGCATGCAGGTCAAGCTTCTCCGCGCATTGCAGGAGCGTGAGATCCGCCGCGTGGGTGAGAACCGCAGCCGACCGATCGACGTGCGCGTGATCGCGGCGACCAACAGCAACCTCGCCCAGGCCGTCGCTGCCGCCCGCTTCCGCCAGGACCTCTTCTACCGCCTGAAGGTCGTCGAGCTGCACGTCCCGCCGTTGCGCGAACGGCGGGAGGACATCCTGCCCCTGGCTCGGTTCCTCCTCGCCGAGGCGGCGCTGCGCATGCGGCGCAAGCTCACCGGCTTGGCGCCGGCCGCCGCCGATCAACTCCTGCGCCACAGCTGGTCAGGCAACGTGCGCGAGTTGGAGAACGCGATGGAGCACGGCGTCGCGTTGGCGCGCGGCACCCGGATCGAGGTCGAGGATCTTCCCGAAGACGTTCGCCGGGCCCTGCCGACGCCGGCGGTGACCCACGCAGGCGTGCGCCCGCTCGAGGCAGTCATCAAGGAGTACCTGCTTGCGGCGCTGGCGCAGAACGGCGGCAACCAGACGCGAACCGCCCGGCAGCTGAAGATCGGCTCAGCGACGCTCTACCGCAAGCTCAAGAGCTTCGGCCTGGTTTGTAGCCGCAAGCCGGTGCCCAAGGGCCACCGGGCGAACCGCTGAGACGCACGGTGCGGTCGCCGCATCATCGGTATGGCGCCCACATCCTGCGCGCACCTCCCCCGAGCGTTGTTGCCCAGGATGTGGGCGACCTGGAGCACATGCATCATCTGGACCAGAAGCGTAACCGGTTGCCGCTCGGGCGGTTTGTGCAGCCGCGCGCCGATGGCGACGCCTGTCTTCGGTCACTCTGGAGGCGTGGTCAGTCAGATTGATGATGGGGGAGCCACGGTACTGGTCTTGTTGACGCCCACCACGCGGAGCTATGCTCAGACGGTCGCCTCTCCCCGAGTTTCGCAGAGCACAACTATGGCCACGAAGCGCACCAAGGTCCACCTGTCTGCCACCCCCTGGGCCGACGAGCTGACCCAGGAGGACACGATGGAGCTGCCGGGCGAGCAACGTCTCCGCCCGCAGCAGTTCGCCGCCAACCTCAAACGGCTGCGCCAGGCGCGCGGGCTGTCGCTCGAGCAGCTGGCGGCGCGCGCGCAGCTGCGCCTGGTGTCGCTCGAGGCCTACGAGTCGGGGCGGGTCTGGCCGCCTTTGGTCCACGGCCAGCTGCTCGCCGACGCGCTCGGCACGCGCATCCCGGTGCTGCTCGGGCTCGAAGAGCCGCGCCGGCCGCCGCCGGCCGGCAGGCTCGACCCCGAGCTGGTCGCCACCCTGGCCGAGCAGGCCGAGCAGATCGCCGCGCTCGAGCGCGCGCTGGCCACGACCCAGGCGGCGGAGAAGCGCTGGATGGGCCTGGCCGAGGCGGTCACCGAGGGGGTGATGCTGCACGACGGCACTCGGGTGCTCGACGTCAACCCGCGCTTCGCCGAGCTGTTCGGCTACGAGCGGGAGAAGGCGCTCGGCCGGCCGCTGCTCGACTTCGTCGCCCACAGCTCGCGCGCCCAGGTCACGCGCGTGCTGCGCGCCGGCGCCGAGACCCCTTACGAGCTCGTCGCGCTGAAGGCCGACGGCGCCGAGGTGCGCGTCATCGCCACGCCACGGCGGCTCGGCGACGGCCGGCGGATCGTCGCCTTCCGCGTGTTGCTGCCCACGGCGCTGCCCTGACCGCGCAGGCTCAGTCGGTCATCGCCTTGAGCTGGGTGGGCGAGCGCAGGACCTCCCAGAGCCGATCGGGGAGGAGGAACCAGGCCATCAGGTTGCCGCCCAGGCGCAGGTAGGTGCCGGAGGCGAGATCGTAGGGTTGATCGGGCAGCATCTGCTGCTCGCGCAGGAAGGTGCCGTTCTTGGTGCCGAGGTCGATGCACTGCCAGGTGGCGCCGGCGTGGGTCGGGGCGAGGAAGCGGCAGTGCCGCGCCGAGATCGAGTTGACCGGCACGACCAGATCGTTGTTGGTGTCGCGGCCGAGGAAGATGCTCGGGTCGTTCGGATCGGTCTGGCGCTTGCGCACCGGGCTGATGAACGAGTGGCCGCCGGCCTCGATGTCGTACGAGACCACCGCGGTCTCGGAGCCGGTGCCGCCGCCCTTCTGGCGCGCGAGGAGGAGGAGCGGGTCCCAGAGCTTGCTGCGCACGTAGACCAGAAACGGGAACGGGACCTGCGAGACGAACTCCTGGAGCGACGAGCCCTGCGCCGCCTGCTGGTAGGGCTCGATCATGTGCGGCAGCGACTCCTTCTTGAAGTTGAAATCGAACTTGCTCATGCGCGACTCCTCGCCGTCTTGGCGCCAGCATTTACCCGCTCCGCCGCCCAGAGGGCAAGCGGCGCGACCTCAATCGTGCGGCAGGCTGCCGCGCGGCGAGCGGAAGAAGCGAAACGGCGTGGCGAAGAGGAAGTTGGAGACGCGCGAGGTGTAGATGTCGGCGTGGCGCTCGACCAGGTGGGCGAGGTAGCTCTTGTCGTTGCCGGCGCGCATCAACGGGCCCCAGTGCGGATTGGCCAGCGCCGCCGAGGCGCGCGCCAACGGCGTCAGGCGCTCGTCGAGCGCCGCCAGCTCCCCCTTGAGCTGGTCGAGGCGCTGGCGCAGCTCGGCCTTGGTCTCCTCGCCGGCGCCGCGCCCACGCCGCTGGTGCAACCCGTCGAGGCGGGCCTGGCAGTAGGCGGCCTCGAGCGCCTCCTTCTCGGCCATCAGCCGATCGAGCGCCTGCTGCTCGGCGGCGAAGGCGTGCGCCGCGGCGATCTCCGCCTCGAGCTCGCGGACGATCAGCGCGGTGCGCCAGCGCAGCGTGTTCTTGGTCGCGTGCACGTCGCCGAAGTAGTGGTCGCCGACGTAGAGGATCTGATCGCCGGTCAGGCCGAGGGCCGACTCGACGAGCCCGGCGTTGCCGCCGAAGTAGACCCGGCCAGGAAGCGGCGCGCCGCTGGCCGGGCGCAACAGCCCCGCCTCGTCGACCACCTCGAGCAGCGGGCTCTTGCTGGCGAAGAAGTCCGGCTTGCGCGCCGAGACGATGATCAGATCGAACAGCTCGCGCCAGGTCTGCCCCGCGGGCAGAAAGCGGTCGAAGGCGAAGGCCATCAGATCGCGGCTGTAGGCCCAGTCGGAGTTGGTGATCAACAAGAGCTTCTTGCCCGCGTCGCGCTGATCGAGCAGCGCCGCCGGGGTGTCGGGGTCGAGCTCGACGTAGCGGGCGAAGTCGCGCGCGATCTCGGCCTTCAGCTCCCCCTCGCGGTGGGCGTCGTCGATCGCCTGGCGGACGCGCCGATAGAGCTCGGCGTAGCCGTTGACCTCGGGCAGCGCCCCGGCGTCGAACAGATCGACCAGCTGGCCGAACAAGGTCGACTCGGAGAGGGAGAAGAGCGTGCTCATGAACAAGAAGCGCGGCTCGCGGTGGTCGACGATCGTGCGCGCGTAGATCTGGCGCTGCTCGTCGAACGGCAGCGGCCGCGTGCCGTGGAAGGCGGTCTTGACGTAGCCGAAGCGGTTGGTCTTGAGCAGGTTGCCGCGCTCGAGATCGACGATCAGCCCCTGGATCATCGCCGTCGGCTCGAAGACCAGCGGCTCGACCGGCCAGCCCTGGTGCTGCAATCGGCCGCGGGCGTAGGCGTAGGCCAGAGTCTCCCACTCGACGACGCGGTACTGGACCAGCGTGTAGTCCATGTCGTAGCCGATCGCCCCGATGCTGCGCAGGTTGAGCGTCCGGTTGGTGAAGATGCGCCGGGTGTGCGGGATCTCGCTGACGGTCGACTCGGTCATCGGGCTCGTTCTCCTCGCGGGCGGTGCGGCACTCTTACGCGACCGGCGGGCCGGGGCCAAGGCTCCTTGATGCTGGCCACCGCCTGGGCAACAATGAGCACGCCGCGCCCCGCGGTCAAACGCTGGAGCCTGCCACGTTCGCGCCCGCGCACAAGCTCGTGCTGGTCACCGGAGCGGTGCTGGTGTCGCTGCTCGCCGCG
>JBFYZW010000013.1:0-6420 GCA_041309305.1 Deltaproteobacteria bacterium
AGACCGTGGTGAACGCGCCGCTGCTCTCGACGCGGAGGATGTCGCCGCCGCTCTCGAACAGCGCCGTGTCGGCGTCGACCACAGCGGCCTGGCCGGCGCCGCGGGTGTTGAGCTGGGTGAAGATGAGCCCCGCGTCGGTCGACAGGTAGATGCCGCCCTCGGCGCCGGCCCAGAAGACATCCGGGTCGAGGTGCGACCGGGTGAGATGGTAGACGTACTCATCGACATTGCTGGCGGTGCGCGCCCAGGTGAGGCCGCCGTCCTCGGTGCGCTGCAAGCCGCTGCCGTAGCCGGCGAGCCAGATCACCGCGCTGTTGCGCGGGTCCGGCAGGATCTGATCCAGCTCCGAGTAGCTATGGAAGTCGAGCCCGACGCCGGCGATGCCGATGAAGCCGGCGCCCGGCGACCAGCGGTAGACCGACGCGATGTTGGTGGCAACGAACAGCTCGCCGGTGGTGGAGGCGAAGGCCAGGTCGCGCACCGAGAGGTCGTTCTGTCGCGCCCGCGTCCAAACGTCCCCGGCGCCGAGGGTGAAGACCCCCTCGCCGTCGAGCGCGAACAGCAGCCGCTCGCCGGCGCGGACCATCGCCTCCGGCCACGGGCCCTCCCCGGAGCCGTGCGCGGGCGGCGGCGTCACACGCGCGTAGCTCTCGCCGTCGTCGACGCTGCGGTAGAGCCCGGTCTCGTGGCCGACCCAGAGCGTGTCGCCATCGCGCCAGACGGCGAACCAGGACGGGCTGTTGTCGCGCGGCAGGCCGGTGTTCTTCGCCGTCCAGCTCGCCCCCTGATCGTCGCTCACCACCAGGGTGGCGCGCTCGCTCGAGCTGCCGAGCCCGCGCGAGGAAAGGAGCCACCGACCAGTGGCGGTGACCAGAAAACCGACCACCGGGCTGGTGGCCTGAAACTGCGTCAGCGCGGTGAGGCTCGCTCCCTCGGTGACGTAGACGACGCCGCCGGTGCCGCCGAGCAGGAAGGTGGCGGTGCCGGTCGGGTCGAGGCGGGCGAAGTACGGGTCCGGGCTGCCGGGGATCTCGGCGTAGCTCGCCCAGCCATCGTTGGTGAAGAAGGCGGTGTCCCCCTCGGCGAGCCCGCGCGCGGCGTCGTCCGGGTCGATCACCACCGTGTCGATGCGCACGTTCTGCAGCGCCGTCGCGCTCCAGCTCGCGCCGGCGTCGTTGGTCCGCCAGACGCCGCCGACGCCGCCGCAGTAGCCCACGCCGCCGCTCGCGAGCGCGACGCTCCAGATCGGGTCGTGGCTGCCCGGGTACAGCTCGACGCGAGTGAAGCTCTGCCCGCCGTCGGTGCTGCGCAGCAGCGCGCCGCGCGCGGTTGCGGCGAGCACCAGGGTCGGGTCGTCCGGCGCGACCGCGAGCCACGTCGGCGCCGCGGCGTAGAGCTCATCGAGCGGCGACCAGCCGGGTGAGCTGAGCTCGAGCTGCACCGTCAACCCGGCCACCGGCGCGCCGGGCTCCGCCTCCGGCATCACGAAGCGGACCGCCGCGACGTTGGTGCCGAGCGGCACGCCGAAGGTCTTGACGCTCACCTGCACGACCGCCGGCGTCGTGCCCTCACGCGGCGTCACCACCACCCACGGGGCGTCGGCAACGGCGCGGAAGGGCAACGCCAGCCCGCCGCTGCCGACCACGCTCACCGCCGCCGCCTCGACCACCTGGTTCGGCCGGGCGACGAAGCGCACGGTCGGCGGGTCGAGTTGCAGCGCCGGCTCCACCGGCTGGCTGGGCGAGCGGCCGCAGGCCGAAAGCGAGAGAGCGACGACCACGAGGGTGCTGCAGCGCCTCTTCATCGCCTGGATCAAGGCACGCCACCGGGTTGGTGACAACCCCTTGTTTGCCCCGGGCGTCGTGCTCTACCGTGCCGGCATGCCGACCGCCTTCACCAGCGAGCTGTTCGTCTTCCTCACCGACCTGCGCCGCCACAACGACCGGGCCTGGTTCGAGCGCAACAAGGAGCGCTACGAAGAGCACGTGCGCGGGCCGGCGCTGCGCTTCATCGCCGCTTTCTCGGCGCCGCTCGCCACCATCACCCGCCAGCTCATCGCCGAGCCGAAGAAGAGCGGCGGCTCGCTGTTCCGCATCCACCGCGACACGCGCTTCTCGCGCGACAAGACCCCCTACAAGACCCAGGTCGGCATGCAGTTCCGTCACCGCGCCGGAGGGGACGCCCACGCGCCCTGCTTCTATTTGCACCTCGAGCCGGGCAACTGCTTCGTCGGCGCCGGGATCTGGCACCCGGAGCCGGCGGTGGCGCAGCAGATCCGCGCCGTGATCGCGGCCCAGCCAAAGCGCTGGCAGGCCGCCGCCCACGACCGGGCCGTGGCCCGCCGCTTCGCGCTCGACGGCGACAGCCTGCGGCGCGTCCCCAGGCCCTACCCCGCCGATCACCCGCTGGCCGAGGACCTCCGGCGCAAAGACTTCATCCTGGTCGGCGAGCTGACCGACCGCGAGGTGCTGGCGCCGGGCTTCTTGCGCACCTTCAGCGAGCGGTGCCGGCTGGCCGCGCCGTTCACCGCCCTCGTCTGCCGCGCCGTCGGCCTGCCGTTCTGAGCTCGGCCCGACTCAGCGCCACAGGCGCAGGACCAGGACGTCCGGGTTGTCCGGCTCGCCGACGCCGCCGGCCGCGTACTCACAAGCCTGGCCGACCGTGACACCGCCGTCCCGATCGCGCTAGGGTGGATGACGATGCGTCGAGGGGGAGTCGCCGAGATCGTGCTGCTCGCCTGCTGCTGCGGCTGCGGCCGCGCCGGGCTCGACCGGATGACGCCGGCGGGCGGCGACACCTTCCCCCCGGCCGACGGCCAGGCGACCGCCGACGGCGCGGACGGCGGGGACGACGGTGGCGACGCGGTGGCGCCGGTGGTGCTGGAGTTCACCGGGCCGCAGGTGGTCCCGGTGGGCGCCTGCTCCAACGCGTTCGCGGTCAGCCTGGTGAGCGCGCCGGACGACGAGCCGCGGGCGGTGACGGTCTCCGCGTCGCTCGCCGGCGTCACGACGTTCGCCGACGCGGCGTGCACGACACCGGCGGCGGGCCTGTTCGTGTCCGGTGTCGGCGCGGCCGCCACGTTTCAACTGCGCGGCGTCGCCGTGGGTCAGACGACGCTCACCGCCCGCGCCGGCGCGAGCGAGGCGACCCGCGCGGTGGAGATCACGACGGCGACCGGGTGGGTCCACCTGCCCACGGCCAACCAGCCGGGCTACCGCAACGAGCCGATGATGGCGCCGGACGGGGTGGCCGGCGGGGTGCTGCTCTACGGCGGCGTGCGTGATGACTCGGAGGTGATCGCCGACCTGTGGCGCTGGGACGGCGCCTGGTCGCTGGCCGACGCCGCGCCGACGCCCGGGCGACGCTCCCGGGGCGCGCTGCTCTGGGACGAGGCGGGCGCGCGGCACCTGCTGATCGGCGGGACCACCGACATCGGCGGCACCGATCTGCCGGAGGAGATCTACCAGCGCGTCGGCGCGCTCTGGTCCGAGGTGGTGCTGACCTCCGGGAGCTTCGTCCCGCGCGCCGGGCCGGGCGCGGCCTACGATCCGGTGCGCGGCCGCGCGGTCATCGTCGGCGGTTGGCTCGGCCCCGGCGTCGCCGACGACGCGGTCTACGAGCTTACGGGCACGACGCTGGTCGGGCCGCTGCGCCCGAGCCCGCGGCCGTCGGCGCGGACCGGGCTGATGTGCGCCTTCGTGCCCACCTGGGGCGAGGTGGCCTGCTACGGCGGCATCACCGGCGACTTCACGACCGAGCACGACGACCTGTGGACCTGGGACGGCAGCCGCTGGCTCGAGCGCTGCGCCACCTGCTCGGGCGTCTCGCGCGACAGCGGCGGCCTCGCCTACCACGAGGCGCGCGCCGAGCTGGTCTTGTTCACCGGGTGGGGCGGGAACTCGCTCGCGGAGATGGCCGGCACCTGGGTGTGGAGCAGCACCGGCTTCACGCTGCTCTCCGACACCGCGCCGGGCAGGCGCGACGGGCCAGGGTGGGCCTACGACCCGTCCACGCGGGCGCTGGTGACCTACGGCGGCGACGGGCCGTCGTGCACCGGCGCGACCGAGAACTGCAACGACACCTGGTTGCTGTACTGAGCGCCGGCGACGCGGTTGCGCGCCCCCCCTGCTCTGCTGCACTCTGGCGCCGATGAGGTGCTGCGCCCTTCCGCCCCGGCTCTGGTATGCGCCGGCGCTCGCCGTCGCGCTCACCTGCTCCGCCGGGCCGGCGTTGGCCAACGGCTACGCTGGCGCGCGTCAGCTGATCGACCAGGCGGAAGGAGCCTTCACCGCCGGCGACGAGGCGCGCGCACTGGAGCTGCTCGGCCAGGCGCTGAAGGCTCAGACCGTGCCCGGGCGCAAGGGCCAGGAGTACGGCTACGCGGCGTACGTCCACCTCCGGTTGGCCAGGCACTTCGACGCCAAGGGCGAGCAGGCGCGGGCCAGGGCGGAGCTGCGCCTGGCGTTCGCGGTGAAGGGCCAGCAGGGCTGGGTCGAGCCGGCCTACCGTCTCTCGCGCGCCGACCCGCTGGTGGTGAGGCTCCTCCCCGAGCTGGCGCGGCTGCCGCGGCGGTCACTCGAGAAGGGCCGCGTCGTGCCGCGCGCCACCGCGATGCGCGCGCGCGGCGGACAGGTCTTCGTGCTCGGCGTTGAGGCGATCTTCCGCCTCGACCGCCGCGCCCGCAAGCTGGAGGTCTTCGACGCCGCGACCGGCTCGCACGCCTACCGGCTCGACGTCGCGCCAGACGGCGAGGCGGTGCTGTTCACCTACGAAAACCCGGCCGAGCTGTTCGTCGCCTACAGCGACGGCCGGCCGCTGGTCAGCGTCCCCCGGCCGTTCTTGCCCGACGGGCTCTACTTCGCCAGCGACGGCAAGGCGGCGGTGATCTACCCGAGCATGAGCCCCACCGCCTACCGGGTGGAGCTCGAGGGCGGCGGCAAGCGCCTGCTCTTCGAGCTGCCCAAGGACAGCGGCGCCGTGGGTGAGCCGGGCGCCGAGGCGCTGCTCGGCCGGCAGGGGAGGACGCGCGTGGCGCTGCGCACCGGCGCCCACGTCGTCTACGGCCGGCTCGGCGCGCTGCGGTTGACCGACACCGTCGAGGGGCGGTTGCGCTACGCCGCCCACTTCTTCGCCGACGGCGCTGACCTGCCGCTGGTCGAGCTGCCCTTCCGCCACGGCGAGGAGGAGCAGACCATCATCACCACCACCGCCGCCGACGGCCAGGCGATCGCCTTCTACCTGCGCCCCGGCGCCGACCGGCCGGCGCAGCTCACCCACTGCGACCTGGCCGGCCGGGCCTGCGTCACGCACGCGGTGAAGCTCGGCTCCGACGCGGTGACGCCGATCGCGCCGGCGTTGACCTACACGCCCGGGCGCGACCAGCTGATCGCGCTGTGGATCTCCCCCGCTGGGCTCGAGCTGCAGCGGGTGCGCCTCGTCGACGGCGCGATCACCTTTGCGCGCCGCTACGCCTTCGCCACCGCGCTCGGGCGCGAGATCTCGCTCGAGCTGTTCGGCACCGGCGTGCTCGGCGACAGCTTCTGGGCGCAGATCGGCGACCACGTCTTCATCGCCGACGCCGACGGCGCGCTGGTGGCCGCGAACGCGGCACGCCTCGTCCGCGGCGGGCCGGTCGAGTGGGACGGCATGCCCTACGCGTTCGCCGACCCGGACGAGCTCTACCTCAACGTCGCCAAAGGGGGCGGCCGGTTCTTCTTCCGCGTCGACTTCGCCGAGCTGCGCGCCAAGGCCAGGGCGATCCCCGACGAGCAGCGCGCCGCCAAGGCACCGCTGCCGCGGCTCGCCGGCAAGTCCTGCGCCGAGCTGCTGCGCCTGCTCGACTGGCCGTACGCCAGCGACCCGGCCGAGCTGGCGCACGTCCGCGCGGTCATCGAGCGTCTGTTCGCCGACTGCGACCTCGACGACGGCGCGGTCGAGTTGGTCACCCACGTGATGCGCCTGCCCTGGGAGGTCGACCCCGAGCACCGGCGGTTCCTCTTCCAGGCGCTGCGCAAGGCGTCGCGCACTCAGACGCTCTTGATGCTGCAGCTCGGCTACCTCGATCGCTACCACGACCCGGCGCTGGCGCTGGCCAACCTGGCCCGCTACCTGGTCTGGGACGGGCAGCGCGGGCCCTCCGATCATCCGATGACCGCCTGCCGCATCGGCGGGGGTCTGATCGAGGGCCTGATCGCGCACCGCTACCCGGCCGAGCAGCGCCGCGTGGTCGAGGCCGCCGCGGCGCCGTGGGCCGCCCGGTGCCTGGCGCTCGAGCACGGCCAGCACGCCTACCTCTGCGCGCTGGTGCTCGAGGCGCCGTTCGCGGCCGAGCCGGACTTCCTCGCCTCACCGCTCGGCTCGGCGCTCACCTGCGGCCTCGGCGCCCGCTGCGCCGGCGCCCTCGCGCCGGTCTGCGCCGAA
>JBFYZW010000014.1:0-4767 GCA_041309305.1 Deltaproteobacteria bacterium
CTCGGCCTGCTCGGCGGAGAAGCCGAGCGCCTCGAAGCCGCCCTTGAGCGTCTCCGCGAGCACGACCACGCCGCGCAGCACCGGCCAGCCGAGCCAGGAGAAGCGCTCGCGCAGGCTCGGCCAGCACCGCTCGCGGATCACCAGCTCGCCGCTCGGGCGGCGGACGGCGACGGCCAGACCACAGCCGGCGCGCATCATCACGCCTTCGATGACGGCCTGGCCGCCGACGATGAGGGGGGCGGAGGTGGGCTGGCGGGGCAAGGCGCCCCTCCTCGAGGCTACTGCGCGCGCCGATACTTGCGATTGAAGCGCTGCACGCGACCTTCGGCGTCGACCAGCTTCTGCTTGCCGGTGAAGAACGGATGGCAGGCGGAGCAGATGTCCACCTTGAAGTCGCCGCGCACCGAGCGCGTCTCGATGACGTTGCCGCACGCACAGACGATGCGGGCCGTCTTCAAGTCTGGGTGAATCCCGGCCTTCATGGCACACCTCGCATGAGAGCGGGCTTCTTAGGGGATCGGGCCTGCACCTGTCAAGCAGCTGACCACCAGCATCCGGCACGGCGCCGGGGCCGGTTCAGTGCCGCCAGGGGAAGGTCGCCTGCTCGACTGGCGCCGGCGCCGGACCGGCCGCCTCGTCGCGGCCGACCGGGCCGCTCAGGCGGGGTGAGCGGCTGCGCAGGACCTCGTAGGCCACCCGGTTGCCGTACTGGGCGTTGCGCGACAGCGACGAGTAGGTGAGGAAGCGCACCGGCGCGCGGTGCTTGGCGCTCTCGGGCACCGCCGCGCGGTGGTATTGGTTGGCGACGATGTCGTGCAGCACCGCGGCCAGCGCCGCGTCGCCCGCGCCGCTGGTGCTCCCCAGCTCGGCCGGCCCGCCGCGGTAGGGGTGGATGTGGCTGTAGATCTTCACCGGCGCGGCGCAGTCGCGGCGGCGCATCAGGCGGCTGTACTCCCAGCGGTTGTACTCCGCGATCGCCTTCGAGCGGACCGGCTCGCGGGTGCGCGTCTTGACCCGCTCGTCGGTGTAGCCGCCCATCGTCAGGCCGCGCGGCCCTTCGGTGATGATCACCAGATCGACCCAGTCGAGGATCGCCTGCGCCGCGAGCAGCGCGTCGGCTTCGCCGGTCAGCGCCTCGGCCTCGTGCACGTTCATCGCCGCGATGGTGACCCAGGCCGCGAGCAGATCGCGGACCATCGCGCGCTTCTCGCGCACCAGGCTCGCGGTCCCGAGGCCGAAGGCCACCGGCACACCGGCGGCGTGAGCCAGCTCCATCGCCCGGCGGGTCGCTGCCGCGATCGGCCACTCGTCGCGGCGCAAGGTGTAGAGGCTGGTGAGCAACACCGCGGCGTTCTGGATCACCTCGACCGGCAGCGCGGCGGCGGCGTACTGCTGCGAGACCCCCGGCGCGACGCCGAAGCTCCGCTCCCCGTCGGGCGCGATGAAGGTGATCGCGACGCCGGTCGCGCCGTCCACCGGCACCAGGAAGCTGAGATCGACCGCCGCCGGTGTCTGCGCGACGTAGGAGAAGCTCGGCTCGCCCGGCCGGATCGACGACTGGATGGCGCCGAGCAAGATCGCCGGCTCACCGGAGAGAAAGGTGTAGTTGTTCAGCGTGTTGGCCACCGTGCCGCCGGCGACCACGGTCGGCGTCACCCCGGCGTCGGAGAGCTGCGCCAGGAGCTTGTGGCACTGGGCGTCGGAGAGCTGCACCGACTCGCCGGGGACGAGTCCGAGCTCGCGGGCCAGCTCTGGCGTGCCGTTGACCTCGACGTCAACCAGCACCTCGTCGAGGCCGACCACCACCCAGCGGCGGGCCGGCTCCTGCCCGCCCGGCCAGACGTTCGTCGCCTTCGCCGTGACCGGGAAGTAGTGCTTTGCGATTCGCGTCCCGGGAAACCGCACCGCTCACTCCGGCCGACGTCGGCTCAACCACCCCGCGCGGGGCATGCTACCCAATCCACCGCCGATTCCCAAGGTCAACGCGCCGGGGCCTCGCCGATCGCCAGGCACGGCTCCGCTCCGATCTCGAGCTCGCCGTCCTCCGGCTCGGCGACGACCACCTCGCCGACCGCGAGCGACGCGACGCCACGCCGGGTGGCGATCGTGACCGGACCGGTTGGCGCCACCAACACGCGCAACCCGACCGGTGGCAGCTGGCTGCCGGGCGGCGCCACCCGCATCGAGAAACCCGGACCGACGACCTCGCGGCGCTGCGCCCGGGGTGGGCCGGCCGCGTCGTAACGCACCGCCGCGCACGCCTCGGCGACGTGCAGCGGCCGCTCCCCGCCGTCGAGGTCACGCCGGTCCCAGTCGTAGAGGCGGAAGGTGGTGTCGCCCGGCTGCTGCACCTCGAGCAGCACCAGCCCCGGCCCGAGGCTGTGCACGGTGCCGGCCGGCACCAGGTACAGGTCGCCGACCCGCGGGCAGACCTCGTACAGCCACTTGCGCACCGAGCCACCGGCGACCGCCTGGCGCAGCGTCGCCGCGTCGAGCCCGGCGTAGTGACCGAGCAGGAGTAACGCCCCCGGCGCGGCGCGCGCGACGTACCAGGCCTCGGTCTTTGGCGCGCCGAAGCCGAGCGCGGCGCAGGCCTGTGCGTCGGGGTGGACCTGCACCGAGAGCCAGTCGGCCACGGTCAACCACTTGAGCAGGAAGGGGAACGGCCCGCGCGCCGAGCCGCCGAGCGCGCCGCGGCGCCACAGCTCCCCGAGCCGCTCGCCGGCGCGCGGCCCGTCGCGGACCTGACTGTGCTGGGACCCGAGCTCGACCAGCTCCCAGGCCTCCCCGACTGGCCCGTCGGGCAGCGTCCGGCCGAACTCGTCGGCGAGCCGGCGATCGCCCCAGCGGACCACGCGATAGGTTGGCGTGAAGCGCAGCATCGGCCCGGCTCAAATAGTGGCTTGCCGACCACGAGGCAAGTCGCCAAGCGACGTGGCCAAGAAGTCGGCGATCGTCCGCATCGTCGGGCGCAGGTGCACCGGGTCGGAGAAACGGTGGTCGGCCCCGTCGACGACCTCGAGCGACACACAGCGCGCGGCGGCGGCGATGTCGAGCGCGTCGCCCACCGGGACGACCCCGTCGCGCTCTCCGTGCACGACCAGGATCGGGATGCGCAGGTGCTGCACAGCGGCGACCACGTCGTGGGCCAGCGCGTCGTCGTAGAATGCGCGGCCGAGCGGTCCGGCCTCGGTGTCAGCCCACCCTTGACTCAGCCACGCGGCGACGAAGTCCGGGTGCCGCTCGGCGAGCTGGGCGGGGTAGCCCACCGCGGCCAACGTCGCCACCGCGACCACCCGCTCGTCTCGGGCGGCGGCGAGCAGCGCGACCGCGCCGCCCATGCTCGAGCCGAACAGACCGACCCGTTCGACGCCGCGCGCGGCGAGGAAGGTGATGGCGCGATCGAGGTCCTCCATGTTGCCGGAGAAGGTCAGGTCGAAGAGCCGCCCTTCGGACTCACCCCGCCCGGCGGCGTCGAAGCGCAGCACCGGCACGCCGCGCGCGGCGAGCAGCTCGGTGAGCAGCAGGTGCTTGGTCCCGTCCTTGCTCGAGAACATCCCGTGGCAGCTGATCACCGCCGCCCGGCCCGGCTCACCATGCAGCACGCCGACCAGGCGTTGGCCGCGGCTGTTCTCGAAGCTGACCAGCTGACCGCTCACGCACCGTCCTCACCGCTGGCATCGCCGGGTCGCAGACTTGCCCTCCTCATCCATCTGCGGCATGACGAGAGGAAGCGTCCATTGGGCGCTCGCCGCTGGCGATCAACACCCATGCCGAACGCCGCCAGACATACCGCCTCTGCTCCGGCTAGCCAAGCCACCCGCTGGTGGGCGGCGCTCACACTGCTCGCCGGTTGCGCCGCGCCAGCGCCAACCGGTGCGCCGGTCGGCGGCCTTCTGAGCGAGCTGCAGCTGCCCCCCCCACCACCGCACCCGGTGTTGAGCGGCGACCAGACCGAACTCTACCGCCAGCTCCTGCCGACGGCGGCACGGTTCGAGGCGCGGGCCATCCCGCCGGCGCTGGTGGCCGCCGCCGACCGTGGCAACGACTCCTACGTTGTCGCCCGCGACGCGAACGGCGAGGTCGTCGGCACCCTGCGTGATCTGATCGCGCCGGTGATCCCCGGCCGGACCACCGACGCCGACCAGCTCGACCTGACGCTGGTCTTCGACCCGCGGCTGCGGCTGGTCGACCTGCACCCCCGCCGGCCGCTGCTCAAGAGCGGCGGTCAGCCGCTCACCGACGACGAGCGCCGCGAGCTGACGCGGCTGGTCGACGACCCGCCCGCCGAGCTGCTAGCGACGGCGCGACCGGACGACACCGTCGACGGGGTCACCGGCGCGACCGTCGACGCGCTGCGCCCCCGGGTCGTCGCCGGCGCCGCCTACACCAGCCGGCGGCTCGCCGGGGTGGTGCGTGACACCCGCGCGCTGATCGAGCGGGCGCCGCTGGTCTGGGACCAGCAACGCCTGCAGGCGCTGCTCGAGCCGCCGGCCAGCGACGCGGCGCTGGCGCTCGGGCTGGCGGCGTTGCTCCCAACCCTGACGACGCTGGAGGCCCGCCGCGGGGCGTTGCAGATGATGGCCCACGCCTACGCGCAGGCGCTCGCCACCGCGGCGCCGCCGGCGCCACAGGTCGAGGCCGCGCTGCTCTCCGCGCTGGCGGATGACCCGGAGCGCGGCGCCGAGCTGGCGCGCGCCTGTTACCAGTTGGCCCGGCGCGAGCTGAGCGGCAACACCGTCGCCGCCTGCCTGCGGCAGGTCGACG
>JBFYZW010000015.1:0-5747 GCA_041309305.1 Deltaproteobacteria bacterium
CACACCGCGGGCAGCACAGAACGTCTACCTCGAACACACGCTTCGCAAGGTCACGCCAGCTCACGCGATGACGAATCGACTCCCGCCTACGGACAACCGCTCCACGAACCAACTCCTCACAGCTGCAATCTCCTCCAGTCCACCGATAGTTCCTGGGCGATCTCCCTTTGCCTTCGAAGGCCAGATCGCGCCGGCGCCAGATCACGGCGCCGCGCAGGAAGATCGCTCGCAGCCCCAAACCGCCGACGGCTGATGGAAAAGCGAGGGAGGTTGTCGTTCACTCCGGGCCATCGACCGTGTAGTCGATGCGGATGCCGTCGACGTATACGACAGCGTTCGGGAGTTGGTCCCTGAGCATCAAGAAGTAGCTGTAGTTCGAGTTGTCGATGTTCGCGGAGCTCACGCTTGAGCTCGACAACGTCATTTGCGCGTCCGTGGAAGCGACCGCCACCATTGCGACCGCACTGGCAGAATTCAGTGCCTTCCGGTACAGGCCGGCCACGAGATCATGGGCAGTAGCGGTCGTGTTTCCCCACAACCGCAACGCAGTGACAACGGCACGGTCTGGGAGGTTCACAGCAAGACGGTTGTCGCAGCTGTCCCCGGCTGAACATTGGGCACCGGCGCCCCACATGCTCCAAGTGTTTGCGCCGCGCTCTCCGACCAGCGAGACCGAGTAGTACCGGGTTCTCGATGCGGTGTAGTAGTAGTCCCCGCCCGTCGCAACCGAGCCCGCCGTGACCGAGTTCGCCGTGAGCCCACCGACCAGGCCGACGTTGCCGTTCACATCCAACACCATGCCGGCGGTCATCGTGGTATTGCTGGGACCGCGGCGAGTACCGAACACCAGATCACCAGCCATGCCGTTTCTGGCCGCGCTCTTGATGTACGCCGTCGGCCCCCAGGCTCCGCCGAGCGTTATGATGCCGCCGTCGAGTGCGCGGTTGTTGCTGCTCAACACCCGCAGGTCCTCCTGGCCGTCGGGGACGTCGTAGGTGTTCTGGGCGCTCGCGCCCCGCACATCGAGCCGCGTCGCCGGCCCGGCCGTGCCGATGCCGACGTTGCCGCTGTAGTCCTCCGAGATGACGCGCACCCAGGCCTGCCACTGGTTGTCGTCCGCCCAGGTCGCGCTCTGGCGCATCCACATCCCCGGCCCGGCCCCCGGCTGGGCGTTCATGAACAGCTGGGATCGGGTGTTGGGATACATGTTGGCCGTGATGACGGCGCCGAAGCCCGCGGCACCGGCGGGCTTGTGCAACGAGGTGTCGTTGGCCAGGTAGAAGCCGATCTCCCGCGCGTTGTCGAGGTCGTTGCCGGCAGGCATCTTGCCGCTGCGGACACCGTAGCCGCCGTTGAGCTCGATGAAATTGCCAGTCGTGGCCGTGTCGCCGACGACCGTGAGCTTGGAGCCCAGGGTGGTCGTGCCGATGCCGATGTTGCCGGCCGAGTCCTGATACACGCCGGAATTGCCGACGTTGCCGGCCGCGGTGAACAGGGCGAGGTAGTTGGCCGAGCCGCTGCCGGTGACGCCGACGTCATCGGCCTCGCAGGTGGGCGTGCCGTCCTCGGCGACCGCGCGGATGGACGATCCGACGCCGCAACTGCCGACCCGGCGCTGCACGTACGTCGGGTCGACGCCGAGCGCGACGCCGCCGGCCACGCCGCCGCCCGTGAGCCCGGCGTTGGCGGTGACCTCGGTGATGTCGCCGCCCGAGGCGCCCGCCGGCGCACAGGTCCAGGCGCTGCCGGTGTACTGCGCCACGTCGCCACTGTTGCAGGACAGGCTCGCGAGAGTGTCGGTCGCGGTCACCGTGGTCGGAACGTTCGCGACGTCGGCCCAGTCAACCTTGTCAGTGGCTACACGGTAGTCCGTGGATGCCCTGCCGGCCAGGGTCTGCGCGTCGCCGGAGAACTGGGCAAAGCCGGCGTACGGCACCGAGCCCATCGCGAGGCGCGGCGCCATCTCCAGATCCGCCCCGACCTTCAGGCCGAGAAACAACGTGCCGTAGTCGTTGAACAACGAAAGGTCGAGCGAGCCTTCCTTGCCGACGAAGGCGACGAATCGCCCGACCTGCAGCTCCACACTTTGCGTCTCGGTGTGCAGGGGCGTCACGGCGGTCTCGCTGTCGTACAGCGAAAACGTCAGCTCGACAGAGCCCTCGATCGGCGTGCCCTGGTCATCGGTGAGCACGCCCTGGACCGGCACGAATGTAGGCGCCGAGCCTTGAGCGAACGCGATGGCCGGCGAGACGAGAGAAGCGATGACTGCGATGCCGAGAGCCCTGCGCAACATTGAAACCCCCTGAAGGATGGTTGTTGACCGACGATTCGGGAACGAGAGTGGTCCCAAGAGCCTAGGGCCCGAGACACACCTGTTTGCCGGAGCCGGCGGTCGTGCCGTACGGCTGCGGCGCGCCGACCGTCACCGTTGCCCGATGGCCGGGAGAGGCGGTGGTACCGCCCCCCGAGGTGACGGTTAGGCGAACGGCAGCGGGTGCGCCCGGGCCCGGGTCAGGACCAGGACCGCCGCCCGGGGTCGTGTCGCGACACCCCGACGACACGAGAATGAAAAACCCGAAAACGAGCCCGACCGCCGCTACGCGCATGTGGTGAACCCCCACTGTTCAGACGAAAGCCCGTTTCACGTTACATTCAACGACCGGCAACGGGCAAGAGTTGCGGCGCGCAGGTTGCGAGCTCAGCCCGCGACGCGCTTCGTCGAGCGCTGAAGTCTGGTGTGCCACACGGGCTTGTACCACCGAAGCAACCAGGTCCTCCGCCGTCGCGGATAGTAAATTCAAAGGGAGAGAGGGGCAACTGAACTCTCCCGAGATCAGCCATTCTCGGGAGAGTTGCCCCAGAGAGCTGGGCAGACAAAGCGCCGCGAGCCCTCGCAACGCGGCCGGCGCCACCGAGATTCGCTGCGCCGCTCACACATCACCACCGAGCGTCGGGGCCCTTCGCGTGGTCGGTGCCGAGGAAAATGTCTGTGCATAGGGAAGACAAAACCCCTCCCCCGATGACGAACCCCGCCCGACCTCGCCGCTCATCGCTTGCCCCCTCCATCGCGACGACCATCAACGCACGACCGGAACCCCTTTGCAACACCGGCTGCCTTGGCTGAACCACAGATTTGCGCCGGATCGACAGACCTGCGCCTGCCTGACCTTCGCCGGCTCCATTCATTCGGCCTCGGCCTCGCTCAACGGCGACTACCCGAACCAAAACGGCAACCGCAGTTGAACCGGCCCCGACGGAGGACTGCGTGCCCGAAAGGAGCGGCCGCCCAGGCGGCCGGCCTTTGAAGAATTCAACACACCCTCGGATGCAAGCCTTTGCCGCTCCGTCGGGTTGTGAACCACTCCCAGAACCAACATCGGGCTCTGACCACAACGAGGGCAGCACAGAACGTCTACCTCGAACACACGCTTCGCAAGGTCACGCCAGCTCACTCGATGACGAATCGACTCCCGCCTACGGCCCACCGCTCCACGAACCACCTCCTCACATCTGCACTCTCCTCCAGTCCCGAACGCGCGGCCGTGACGGCCACCCTTCTCGCCGCACAGGTTCGGTACCGCACCGCGGTGGCGCGGCATCGAACCGAGAACAGCGAGGCGAGCCGCAAGGAGCTTGAGACGGCGCAGCGCCAGGTCGACGAGCTCCACCGTGTGATCGTCCACGAGACCGCGCCCGTGCCGTGGCCGCGCCGCTCACGTGCGCCGCCGTCGGGGCAGCTGGAGCTCGGGTTCTGCCGCCGGGCGGCATGAGCCCGCGGGGCCTCGGCGTCACGACCTGCTGTTGAGATCTGCTGTTGAGATCTCCCCAACAGAGGCGGTGAGGTGTATGCTCACTCTGATTTTGGGAGGCGCGCGCTGCTGTCAGGCGGGCGCATTATCGGTGTGGAGAGAGTTGCCACGCGAGCGGAGCGGTGATTGTTATCGGAAACGAGGATTCATAAACGACCGCGGGCTTTGTGGCGCCTACGCGCGCGAGGTTATCTTCTCGGACGCGGCGAAGTTGGATCGATTTTCGAGTCAGAAATTCAACAACCTGCTAGGCTTAGGAGCCAAAGTCCATGAGAATCGTCCTCGTGGGTGTGTCGACGGCGTGGCGACGGATTCCTGCCCTGGTCGTTCTGACGGCAGCCATCGGGTGCAACAAGGACCACCTAGACAACAAGCTCTGCGAGCACGAGTGCGACGCCGCAGGGCGCGTCTGCAACGACGACAACACTGCCGTGGAGATCTGCGCGGTCGACGAGCACGGCTGCTACCACCTGTCCACCGAGACATGCTCCGATTCCTGCCGCGAAGGCTCGTGCGTCGTGCCGAAAGCGCTCGACGCGACGGCGATCTCGGCAGGCGGGTTCCACACCTGCGCGCTCGTCGACGGCGGCGGGGTGGTCTGTTGGGGCTGGAACCAGAACGGTCAGCTCGGCGACGGCGGGGCGAACGAAAGCAAGGATTCTCCGGTGAACGTCTCGGGCATCGCAAAAGGCATTCAGGCGATCGAGGCAGGCGGGTACCACACCTGCGCGCTCACGACCGCAGGCGCGGTGAAGTGCTGGGGCTGGAACCAGTACGGTCAGCTCGGCGACAATGGCGCCCCGACCGACCAGTCGACGCCGGTGGATGTCGTGGGGCTCTCGAGCGGCGTGACGATGATCCGCGCGGGCCTGCTGCACACCTGCGCGATCGTGAACGGCGGCGTGAAGTGCTGGGGCTCCGACCAGTACGGGCAGCTCGGCGACGGCGGTACGTTCCATCCGAATGCATTCGAGTTCCAAGATGCTCCGGTCGACGTCGTGGGCCTTACAAGTGGTGTTATCAGCATTGACGCGGGCGGCTACCACACCTGCGCCATCCTCACCTCCGGCGCCCTCAAGTGCTGGGGCCTCGACATTGTCGGCGAGCTCGGCGACGGGGGACCCATCACGAGCTCGATCGAGACGGGTCAAACGGCGCCGGTGGACGTCGTCGGCATGTCTTCGGGTGTCGAGAGCGTTGCGCTCGGGATGAACCACTCCTGCGCGCTCCTTGGCACGGGAGCCGTGAAGTGTTGGGGCTCCGATATGTTCGGTCAACTGGGAAACGGCTCCCCCAACATCGAGCAGAGCGCCCCGGTGAGCGTGCTGCGTCTCCCGAGCGGGGTCGACGCAATTAGCGCCGGCCGCTGGTACGCTTGCGCCTTGATCTCCACCGACGCCGTCGAGTGCTGGGGCATGGACGGCAATGGCGAGCTCGGAGATGGCGACGACCTGGGAGGTCCCTACCACGAAGACCTCCCGGTGAGCGTTGTCAACCTCACAAGCGGCGTTGTGGCTCTCGCCTCGGGCTGCTACCACAACTGCTTCCTGCTCGACACCAGGGCCGTGATGTGCACCGGCTGGGATATCTACGGTCAGCTCGGCGATGCTCAGACCGAGGTACAGCGTCAAAGCCCCGTGACCGTGATCGACCTGCGGTAGCTCATCTCGAGAGGTTGTTGCCCAGTTTCGACGAGGGGCCGGTGGGCCTTCTGGCGGCGATCGTGATCAAAGTGCCGTTGTTGTTGCCGGTGGCGGGTATCGCCTACGAGGTCAATCGCTTCGCCGCCGGGCGGTTGCACGTGCGTTGAGTGCGAACGCTAGAACGCCGACCGGTTTGAATCGCGCGCATTCACGCCGCCTTGCGTTGCGCCGTCTCGAGGTTCTGGATGGCTGCCGCGCGCCGCATGTCGTACAGGTTCTTGCGGGTTCCGCGATA
>JBFYZW010000016.1:0-2681 GCA_041309305.1 Deltaproteobacteria bacterium
ATCGGCCGGATCGGCGAGGATCGCCTCGAGCAACGCGCGCGCCTGCGGATGCCGGGCCTCGCCGAGGAAGTGGATCACCGCCGCGCGCTCGGCCGGACGGCGGCTGCCGAGCCGCGCGACCAGGTAATCGGCGCCGGCTCGGTCGGCGAGGGCGCACAACGCGGCGGCGGCCTGCACCCGGTCAGCCCAGGGGGCGAACAGGCCGGTCAGCGCGCGGTGCAACGGGCTGATCGCCGTCGGGTCGCCGAGGCGCCCGAGCGCGCGGATGGCGTCGAGCCGGACCGCTCGGCGGCGGAGCGCGCCGAGGAGGAGCGGCGTGGCCCGGCGGTCCTTGAGCTCGGCGAGGGCGACTGCCGCCTCGAAGCGGACGAACGGCTCCGGATCGTCGAGTAGCGCCGCGAGCGTGGCCGAGGTGGCCGAGGGCAGCGCCGCCAGCTCGCCGGTGCGCAGGCGATCGCCCAGCGTGCAGGCGGCGTCGGCGCGGTAGCCCGGGCGGGGATCGGCGAGCAGCTCGGTGACACGCTCGATCGAGGCCCCCTCGAGCTCGGCAAAGGAGGGCGGCGGCGCGCCGGGGGCGGGGCGGGGTGGCCAGATCACTGGACCTTCGTGCCCGGCGCGGCGGTGCGGTCGAGGGCGACCAGCGTCAGCTCCTTGCCCTTGCCGGCGGCGAGGACCATGCCGCGGCTCTCGACGCCCATGAGCTTCGCCGGCTTCAGGTTGGCGACCACGACCACCTGCTTGCCCACCAGCTCCTCGGCGGCGTAGGCCTCGGCGATGCCGGCGACCACCTGGCGCGGCTCGGGCTCGCCGAGGTCGATCTGCAGCTGGATCAGCTTGTTGCTCTTCGGCACCCGCGTCGCCGCGCGGATCAGGCCGACGCGCAAATCGAGGGTGCCGAACTGCGCGTAGTCGATCGGTGCGGCCGCCGGTGGCGCCGGCGCGGCGGCCTTGTGCAGGCTCGCCTGCGAGGCGGTGAGCAGCGCCGCGATCGCCTTCTTGTCGATGCGCTCGAACAGTCGCTCGAAGCCGGCGATCGGGCGGGCCCGTTCGGCGAACAACAGCCCGGCGTCCATCCGGGTCAGGCTCACCCCCAGGCTGCGCGCGCCGGCCTCGGCGAAGCGCGGGACCACCGGCCAGAGGTACATCGCCAGCGCGTGACAGACGTTGGCCGCGAAGGTGCAGATGACCCGCGCCCGCTCCGGGTCCTTGCCCAGGTGCGCCCAGGGTGCCTCGGTCTGCATGAACTCGTTGCCGATGTCGGCGATGACGCCGAGCTCGCGCATCACCTGGCTGAGCTCGAGCTGGGGGTAGAGCGCCTCGATGCGCCGGCCGCTCTGGACCACGCGCCGCGCCAGGTCGAGCATCGTGCCATCGCCGGTGGGCGGCTCCTGCGCGGCGGCGGCGGCGAACGGCAGGTCGCCGAGCCGCCCGTCGAGCTTCTGGCTGAGGAACTGGCTGCAGCGGCTGAACAGGTTGGCGTGCTTGTTGACCAGCTCGGCGTTGATCCGCGTCACGAACTCGTCGAGCGCCAGGTCGAGGTCGTCGCTCTGCGGGCTGAGCTTGCAGGCGTAGTAGTAGCGCAGCGCCTGTGGCTCGACGTGCTCGGCGAAGACCGACGCGTTGATGAAGGTGCCGCGCGACTTGGACATCTTCTCACCGTCGACGGTGAGCATGCCGTGCACCTGCACGCGCGAGGGCAGCGTGTAGCCGACGGCGTTGAGCACCGCCGGCCAGAACAGGGTGTGGAAGTAGACGATGTCCTTGCCGATGATGTGCTCGACGCGCGTCTCGCTGGAGCGCCACAGCGCGGCGACGTCGTGGCCATGGGCCGCCGCCCACTCGGCCGTGGCGCCGATGTAGCCGAGCGGCGCGTCCATCCAGACGTAGAAGAAGGTGCCCGGGCGGTCGGGGATGCCGAAGCCGAAGTAGGGGCCGTCCCGGCTGATGTCCCAGTCGCGCAAGCCCCCCTCGAGCCAGCCGCGTACGTAGTTGGCCACGTCCGGCTGCAGCGCGCCGCTGTCGATGAAGCGGCGCAGGAAGGCGACGTTCTCCGGCGCCGAGAGCTTGAAGAAGACGTGGCTCGAGCGCCGGACCTGCGGCGGCTCGCCGCACAGCGCGCAGCGCGGGCCCTTCAGCTCGGTCGGCGCGTAGGTGGCGCCGCAGCTCTCGCAGACGTCGCCGTACTGGTCGGCGGCGTTGCACTTCGGGCAGGTGCCGCGGATGAAGCGGTCGGGGAGGAAGCGTTGGTCGTGCTCGCACCAGTTGCCGTCGATCTCGCGATCCTCGAGCAGCCCCTTGCTCCGCAGCGTGCGGTAGACCTCCTCGACCACCCGGCGGTTTGCGTCGCTGTGGGTGATGCCGAAGTGGTCGAAGGCGATGTCGAAGCGGGCGAAGTCGCGTTGGTGCTCGGCGTGGAAGCGGGCGACCAACTCCTCGGGCGGGATGCCCAGCTTGCCGGCGTTGATCTCGATCGGCGTGCCGTGCGCGTCGTCGGCGCAGATGAACAGCGCGTCGCGGCCGAGGCGCTTGAGCGCGCGGACATAGATGTCGGCGAGCGTGTATTCGACCAGGTGGCCAATGTGGATGCTGCCGTTGGCGTAGGGCAGCGCCGCGGTGACCAGGGTACGCGTGCTCATGCTGGTGTCCCTGAAGGCGGCGGCGCGCCGCCGCCCGGTGATCCC
>JBFYZW010000017.1:0-18954 GCA_041309305.1 Deltaproteobacteria bacterium
AGGGCGTCGCCGGCGACTGGCGCTGGAGCAGCGCCATCAACGCGCGTGCCTCCTCGGGCAGGTCGAGCTCGAGGTAGCTGAGGATCTGCCCGAGCTTCATCGGCAGGCCCTTGAGCTCGCCCAGCCCGGCGACCAACTGCTCGAGCCGCGCCAGCTCGCGCTCGCCGAGCGTCGCCTCACCGCCGCGCCGCGCGGCGGCGACGACGTTGCCGGCCAGGCCCACCCCACCCCGCAGGAGGCGCGCGAACCGCCCCACCCCGCGGCCGAGCTCACCGCTGCCGTCGCGGCGCAAACGGCCGAGGAAGCGGGTCATGCGCTCGTCGTCGCGGTTCACCATCGCGCGTCTCCGTGCCGATCTGGCCGAGCCAGGCTGTCATACCAGAAGCGCACGGCCCGGTCGCGGCGGCGATCGCGGGTCGTGGCGCCGGGCGGGGCCCGCGTCACTGGTGCAATCGCCGGCCGTCTGTGTCTATCATCGGCGCGCCCGTGGCGCTGCGCGCCGCGGTTACCCTGACTGATGGAGGTGCCCGATGTCCCGACTCGTCGCTCTCTCGCTCACGCTGCTGGCCGTGCCTGCCGTCGCCCAGCCGACGCCGTTCACGCTCGACTTCGAGTCGGGCGACCTTCAGGGCTGGACCAAGACTGGCGCCGCGTTCGATGAGCAGCCGACCTTCGGCGACAACCCGACGGCGCGCAACCGCGGCCAACCGTCGGGCCATCAGGGCTCGTGGTGGATCGGCGGCTTCGAGAAGTTCCAGAACAAGCCCGGCCAAAAGGCCGGCGCCGTGCGCGGCGACGGGCCGACGGGCACCTTGACCAGCGCCCCGTTCACCATCACCGCCCCCCAGCTCTCTTTCCTCGTCGGCGGCGGCAGCTCGGACAAGACGCGCGTCGAGCTGGTGGTCAACGGCGCCGCGGTGCTGCGCGCCTCGGGCAAGAACACCGAGACGATGGCCCGCGTCACCTGGGATCTGACCCCGTTCTCAGGCAAACAGGCGATGCTGCGCATCGTCGACGAGGCGAGCGGCGGCTGGGGCCACATCAACGTCGACGACTTCCGGTTCGACGGCGAGTCCGCCGCCGCGCCGGGCGATCTGACCGGCACGTGGCGGTGCAACGACGGCGGCACCTACTACCTCCGCCAGCTCGACGACCAGGTCTGGTGGTACGGCGAGAGCGCTGGCGGCGGCCGGGCGTGGACCAACGTCTTCTTCGGCCGGCGAGAGGGCAACCAGCTGATCGGCCGCTGGGCCGACGTGCCGAAGGGGGGCGCGCGCGCCGCGGGCGAGATGACCTTGACGGTGCAGGGCAACAAGCTCTCGGCCACCAAGCGCACCGGCGGCTTCGGCGGCAGTGAGTGGAGCCGGTAGCGCGATCGCCGAGGTCACGCCCGCCTCAAAAAAAAGAGGGGCGCCGGGTGGGCGCCCCTCTTCTCGGGCGGCTCGCGTGGCGCCGTCGCCGGCGCCGCGGAGCTATCTCAAACCAGGATCAATCGTCGGCCAGCTTCTCCGACTTGCCGGTCAAAGCCCACTCCTCCAACATCTCGGTGGTGACCGACTTCGGCCGCTCGATGGCGTAACCGAGGGCGCGGTCCCAGGTGATGTTGGCCAGCGTGCCGATGGCGCGGCCGATGCCGAACAGCACCGTGTAGAACGAGTACTCGGTGACGCCGTAGTACCACTGGATGACGCCGGACTGCGCGTCGACGTTCGGCCACGGATTCTTGGCCTTGCCGTGCTCCATCAGGACCTTCGGCGCGACCTGGAAGATCATGCTGATGACCTTGAACAGCGGGTAGTCCGGCAGGTTCTTGAGGCAGAACTCGCGCTGCGCCATGTAGCGCGGGTCGGTCTTGCGCAGCACCGCGTGGCCGTAGCCCGGGACCACCTGACCGCTCTTGAGAGTGGCCCACAGGGCGTCCTTGATGACCTCTTCGGTCGGCTCCTTGCCGCCCAGGTTCTCCATGAACTTCTGGGTCCAGCGCAGCACCTCTTCGTTGGCCAGGCCGTGCAAGGGCCCCGCGAGGCCGTTGATGCCGGCGGACAGCGCGTAGTACGGATCGGAGAGCGCCGAGGCGACCAGGTGAATGGTGTGCGCCGAGACGTTGCCCGACTCGTGATCCGAGTGGAGGATGAAGTACATGCGCGAGACATCGTCGTACGGCTTGTCGATGCCCATCATGTGGGCGAAGTTGCCGCCCCAATCGAGCTCTTTGTTCGGCGCGATGTGGACGTCGCTCTTGAACTTCATCCGGTAGATGTAGGCGCCGAGGGCCGGCAGCTTGGCGAGGATGTTCTGCGCGTCCTCGAGCATCGGCTCCCAGTACTTGTCCTTCTTGATCCCCTCGCGGTACTTCGCCGCGAAGACGCTGTCGCGCTGCATCGCCAGGATGCCGGAGGAGAACATCGTCATCGGGTGACTGTCGCGCGGCAGAGCGCGCAGCACGTCGATGACGTACTGGGGCAGCTGCGCCCGCTTCTTCCAGTCGGCGACGACCTCGAGCACCTGCTCCTTGGTCGGGATCTCGCCGGTGAGGATGAACCACCAGAAGCCCTCGACGTAGGGGTAGTTGCTGCCCGGCACCTTCGGCAGGGCCGCGAAGGTCTCGGGAATGGTCTTGTTGCGGAAGCGGATGCCTTCGTTGGCATCGAGGTAGGAGGTGTCGGTGACCAGGCAGCGAACGCCGCGGGCGCCGCCGATCGCCTGGGCGATCGTGACCTCACCGATCTTCTTCGCGCCGTGCTCCTTCACCAGCTTCTGGGTGCGCGGGCGATGCTCCTCGATTTTCTTGGCCAGGACTTCCTTCAACGACATGGGACGCTCCTTGCTTGATGTGGGTCTGGGGTCCAAACACGTTATAGGTTTTATCTATCTCCAACCCCGTTTTGCGATAGACATTCCGCCCGGCGTCGCCGGACCGCGATCGGCCGGCCCTCCGCCGGCGCTGGTTAAAGCGCAGCGGATGCGGCGCGTCAAGATCGGATCTGCCCGCGTTGGCCGCTCCCCGCCTGAATGCTATGAAGGCGCTCACCCCGGGTCGGGGACAGGGAGGCGCTCATGCACATCCTCGCTGACGGCGGTGCCCCGGTGATCCTGGCCATCCTGGTCGGCCTCGTCGGCCTCGCCGCCGCCGTGGCCCAACTGGTGCTGGCGCGCCGGCTGACCCTCGTGCCGCTCATCGTCGCCGCCTGGGTCACCGCCGTGCTGCTCGGCGCCCTCGGCGTCGCCTGGTCTGGCTACGAGGCGGGGCGAGCGGTGGCGATGGTCGACCCGGCGGAGAAGGCGGTGTTCATCGCCCGCGGCGTCAGCGGCATGCTCAGCAGCGGGCAGGTGGTCGCGATCGTGACCATCGTGCAGGTGCTCGCCGGCGCCGCAGCGATCACCGTCCGCGGTCTGGTCGCGCCGGAAGGAGGCGCGCGATGATCCGCTTCTGGATGGAGGGGGGCTTCTGGATGTTCCCGGTCCTGCTGTTCGGCCTGGTCAGCCTCACCGCCGCGGTCCTGCAGCTGGCGTTGGCCCGCCGCGCGGCGCTCGGCGGGCTGGTCGTCGGCGCCCTGGCGCTGACGCTGGCGCTCGGCCTGCTGGGCAGCTTCGCCGGCTGGACCAACGCCTTCGCCGCCGTCGCGATGGTCGACCCCGATCAGAAGGGGGCGATCCTCGCGGTCGGCTTCGCCGAGGGGCTCACGCCGACGATCCTGGCGCTGGTGCTCTCGCTGATCGTCACGCCGCTCGCCGGCGTCGCGCTGACCGTGCGCGCCAACCTGGCCGCGCGCCGCTGAGGGACCGATGGCCGCCCGCCACTTCGCCGTCCGTTCGCCGACCGGCCGCGCCTGGCTCGGCGCCGCCGTTGGCATCATCCTCGGCGGCGAGATCTACTGGGAGCTGCGCAAGGAGACCCCAGCCAACTTCTTCCACATCCCGTTCACCGACGGCGAGCTGTGGGTCTGGGTCACGATCCTGCTCGCGCTCGGCGTCGCGTCGCTCGTCTGGCTGCTCGCGCTCTACCTCCGCCCCGGCGCGCTCACCCTCGACGCCGAGGCGGGGCTGGTCGTCCGCCGCCGGCGGCCGTTCGTGCGCACCGAGGAGCTCAGCGCGCCGCTCGCCGAGTGGCGCGTCCGCCTACGCTTCTTCGACGAGGAGCAACAGCGGCGCGGCGTGTTCAAGCGGCTGGTGCTCGCCCGGGGCGACTTCGAGGAGGTCCTGCTCTTCGCCGACCTCGCGCGAGGCGAAGCGCTGGCGCTGGCGCTCGCCGAGCACGCCGACCGCTTCGCCGAGTGGCGCGTCGAGCTCGACGTCGCTCAGGTGCCAGCCAGGTAGTCGTCGGCGTAGGCCCGCTGCTCGGCGGTGAGCGTGTCGATCGCCACGCCCATCGTCTCGAGCTTGAGCCGCGCAATCTCCTGGTCCTGCTCCTGGGTGATGTCGTAGACCGCCGGCTTCATCCCCTGCCCGTCCTTGGCCATGCGCATCATGCCCATGAACTGGTTGGCGAACGACATGTCCATCACCTCGGACGGGTGCCCCTCGGCGGCGGCCAGGTTGACCAACCGCCCGCGGGCGAGCAGGTAGATGCGCCGGCCGTCGGCCAGGCGATACTCCTCGCAGTTCGGCCGGATCGTCCGCTTGCTGGTCGCGAGCGCCTCGAGATCGGGGATGCGGATCTCGCAGTCGTAGTGGCCGGTTTTGCACACCACCGCGCCGTCCTTCATCTGCTCGAAGTGGCGCTTGCTGATCACGTCCTTCATCCCGGTGGCGGTGATGAAGACGTCGCCGAGCGGCGCCGCCTGGTCCATCGTCATCACCCGGTGACCGTCGAGCAGCGCCTTGAGCGCCGCCTGCGGATCGACCTCGGTGCAGACGGTGCTCGCGCCCATCCCCTTGGCCCGCACGGCGCAGCCCCGGCCGCAGTGGCCGTAGCCGGCGGTGACGAAGGTCTTGCCGGCGAGCAGGATGCTGGTCGCGCGCAGGATGCCGTCGAGCGACGATTGCCCGGTGCCGTAGACGTTGTCGAAGTCCCACTTGGTGATCGCGTCGTTGATCGCCAGCACCGGGTAGAGCAGCTTGCCGTCGGCGGCCATCGCGCGCAGGCGGTGCACGCCGGTGGTCGTCTCCTCGGTGCCGCCGCGGATCCCAGCGGCCAGCTCCGGGCGCCTGGTGTGCACGGTCATGATCAGGTCCGCGCCGTCGTCGAGCGTCAAGGTCGGCTTCGGATCGAGCGTGCGCTCGATCGCCCAGTAGAACTCCTCGACGTTCATCCCGTGCCAGGCGTAGATGGCGACGCCGTCGGCGGCCAGCGCCGCGGCGACGTCGTCCTGGGTCGACAGCGGGTTGCACCCCGACCAGTAGACGTCGGCGCCGGCGGCGCGCAGCGTGCGCACCAGGACCGCGGTCTCCTTGGTCACGTGCAGGCAGCCGGCGATCCGCTGGCCGGCGAGCGGCTTCGACGCCGCGTACTTGGCGCGCAGCGCCATCAGCACCGGCATGCGCGCCTCGGCCCAATCGATCTTCAGCTTGCCCTGGTCGGCGAGGGCGAGGTCCTTGACCTTAAAGGTGTCAACCATGTTCAACTCCGAAGGCTTGCAAGAGCCTGCGCGTGTAGCTTCGCCCCGAGGCGCTGTCAACCCACCGGTCGATTCGACGGCAGCGGCGCGAGCGGCACCGACGCGAGCTCGAGCAGCGCGGCGGTCAAACAGGCGAAGGTCTGCGCCGACGAGCTGAGCGCCGCGCCTCAGGGGGCCAGCGTCACCACCCCGGGTCGCTCCGGGGCGAGCAGGCAGACGATGGTCTCGAGCAGCTGACCGAACTGGATCGGCTTGTGCAAAAAGCCCTGGACGCCGAGCGCCAGGACCCGCGCCTGCTCGTCGGCCCGGCCGCCGGTGATGACGATGATCGGCATCGCCACGCCGGCCGGCAACGCGCGCAGCCGGGCGATGAAGGTGAAGCCGTCCATCACCGGCATGTAGAGGTCGGTGATCACCAGATCCACCGGCTGCTTGTCGAGCTGGCGCAGCGCGTCCACGCCGTTGGCGGCGAAGCACAGCTCGACCCGGCCGCCGACCAGCGCGCTCAGGTGGTTGAAGACACGCTCGTAGCTGCGCGTGACCCGCGGGTTGTCCTCGACGACCAGGACACGGTAGGCGCGCGGCCGGACGAAGTGGCGCGCGTTCTGGGCCTTGAGCGCCAGCTCGGCCAGCCGCCGCCGGCCCACGTCCGAGGTGACCTCGACGCCGACGCCGCCCGGCTGCAAGGGCGTCCCGGGCCGCGTCCAGGCGATGCGACCGGTGACGATGATCTCCTCGAGCAGGCCGGGGAACGAGACGTGCAGCTCGATCGCCTGGCCGGGGCTGAGCAGCCGGTCGGTGCGGACGAAGAACCCGCCGGCCGAGATGTTCTCGGTCCACTCGGTGATGTAGTCAGCCTCGGTCTGGCAGCCGACGCACAAGGTGAGCCCATAGCGGGCATGCTGCCTTCGGTCGGCGCTGGTCGGTGGAGTTGGCCCCGTCACTCCCGCTCCGAGCTCCCCCGTACGATGTACCCTTAAGCGTACCGATCGGTTAACTGCTTGGCAACTGATTGATCACGTGTGCGCGACACACACCTCGGCACACCTCCCGAGCAGCGCGCCGGTGAAGCCGGCGCGCAGGTAGAAACCGAGCGGCAGGACGCGGCGGACGCCGTCGATCGCCGCGAGCGCGCGCACCCGCCCGTGCGCTGCCTTCGGCCGGACCTGCAGCACCCGCCCCTCGTGCGCCGATGGACAACGGCCGGCGGCGATCGCGCCGACCAGGTGCTCCCAATCAGTCTGCAGCAGCTCCCACTCCTCGGCGCTCGGCCGCCACAGGCAGGCGCGACCGAACCGCCGCTCGGCCAGCGGCGCCTCCTGCGCCGCGGCGACCGGCAACCAGAGCACCTGCGCCAGTCGGCGACGGAGCCGCGAGCGCTCCCAGCGCTCCCGGTCCACCTCCCCCATCTGGATCGCACAGCAGAAGGTCGACTCGGCCGGCCGGCCGGAGCGGCGCAGCGGAACGGTCTTCAGCTCGATCCCGAGGGCGGGGAAGTCGGGCCCGTCCCCGGCGCTCGGATCGGCGCCGAGGGCCAGCTCGGCCAACGCGCCGATGAAGCCCTTGGCCCGCCGTGGCTCACGCGGCAACGGCAGCGCCAACGCCGCGGCCAGATCGCCCACGCTCCGGCCGGCGAGCGCCTCGGCGCGCACGAGCAGCTCGACCTCGCTGCGCGGCGGCGGCCGGCGAGCGGCGGCGCTGGGGGTCGGCGCCATGGCTCATCGTGCCACAGGCGGGGAGTGAGCAACAGGCGCAACTTGTTGTTCGTTTTGCCCGCTGTTCAGTTTATACCATGGGGCATGCGCCTTTTCGGTATCGTCAGCCTCGGGTGGGTCTTCGGCTGCGCTGCATTGCAGGTCGGCCAGGCCCCGCCCGCCAAGGTCGAGGTCGAGATCGAAGACGAGGAGTCGGGCATCGACGGCCTCAAACAGCTGCTGCGCGACTGTCGCAAGGCGCTGGGCGCGAAGTCGTTCGACGAAGCGACGCGGCTGATCCTGCGCGCCGAGCGGGCGGTCAAGAAGGCCTCCGACGTGACGCGCTCGCACCCGGACTTCGAGGACGTGAGCGAGGAGGTGGCGCAGACGCGCCAGCGGGTCGACCAGGCGATCGAGGAGGACCGCATCGCCCGGCGCGAGGCCGCGATCGACGATCTGATCCGCCGGGCCACCGCCGCGCTGAAGCAGGGGCTCGCCCTGCAGGGCGAGTTGCAGGCGCGGGTGCCCGCGCCGGAGGACATCGCCGCGCTCGAGGAGTCGGTCAACACCCTCGCCGGCCTGCGCAACGAAGGCCAGCCCTTCGCCGATCAGCCGCGCTACCAGACGCACGCGGCCGATCGCGACGGCAAAGCCGACGCGCTGGCCGAGCGGCTGAACCAGGCGCGCTGGCAGGTGCAGGCCGGCGCCAAGGTCGCGGCGCAAATCGAGGAGGCCTACCAGTCGGCCAGCTCGGTGCGCGAGGCCGACTCGCCGCAGCAGCGGGTGGTGGCCTTCCAGAAGGCCGCCAACGCCTTCCAGGGCTGCGTCGCCACGATCGCCGAGCTCGCCACCGCCAACGAGTACCGCGACGAGTGGCTGATCGAGACCCGGCTCGGCGTGCAGAGCCTCGGGGCGACCAAGAAGATCTGCACCGAGCGCGCCGGCGCGGCCCGCCGCGAGGCGCTGCGTTTCGAGTGGCACACCCGCGCGCTGGCGTTGATCGAGGCCCTGGTCGAGCCGCTGCGCGACCTGCAGGGGGCGTCCACCGCCGGCGAGCGCCTCGAGCACCTCGAGGCGGCGCTGGCGGCGCTGGCCAACTGCGCCGCCGAGGCGGACAAGATCGGCCGTCACCCGGGCCACGAAGGCGATCGCACCTTCGACACCGCCTTCGGCAAGCTGACGGTCGGCAAGCTGCGCGCCGCCTGCGAGCAGGAGAAGACCCGCCTCGAGCGCGAGCGGCCGGCGCTCGACTGGCGCCAGAGCGTCGAAGAGATCGGCGCGCGCCTGAACGAGACCAAGAGCACGATCGACGAGGCGGAGCGCGCCACCGACCCGGCGGCGCGGGTCAAGAGCTGGCAGACGATCCTCGGCGGCTTGAAGGAGTGCCAGGAGCGCGCCCGCGGCGCCGGGCGTGCCCGGCAGGCCGAGCGGGGCTTCGCGGTCACCACCGCCTTCGGGCGCTTGACCACCTCGGCCATGGAGCAGGAGTGCGAGCGGTTGCAGACGCTGGCGACCAAGCGCCTGCAGGAGTCGACCGCCGAGCTGGAGCTGGCCAGGTTCCTCGCCACCTGCCGCGCCGACGAGGTGGCGGTGGCCAAGCGCGAGGGGATCCCCACCCGGATCCAGAACGTCAACGGCGGGCGGATCTTCGTCTACCAACCGGCGGACAAGAAGCGAGGCGAGGCGAAGCACTTCAGCTTCGACACCGAGGGCAAGCGCGTCGACTTCCGCCTGCGCTGGCTGAACCAGGTCTCGAACGTCGTGAACGAGATCAACCGTGTGGTCAAGGCGATCGCCGACGCGCCGAACGGCAGCGACGCGCTGAAGGCCACCGAGGCGGCGTTGCCGGTCTTCGACGCCTGCGTCGAGACGCTCCGGGAGAGCGACAAGAACCCCGGCTACGACGGCAGCGCGGTGTTCACCACGCTGCTCGGCAAGGTCCCGGCGGCGAAGCTGTCCGGGCTGTGCGCGAGCGAGAAGCTCAAGCGCGCCGGCACGTTGGTCGGACTGCGCTGGCGGATCCGCTTCGAGGCGCTGCGCGACCGGGTCGCCGACGCGCAGACCGAGCGCGAGCGCGCCAAGGCGGCGGCAAGCAACGACGAGCGCGCCAAGCGCCTCGGCACCGCGGTCGGCGGGTTCACCGAGTGCAGCGAGCGCGCCGAGTCGATCCTCAAGGAGGAGGGGGCGGACAAGAAGCTGAAGGTCAACACCCCGTTCGGCAGTCAGACCCTCGCAGCGTTGGCCAAGTCGTGCCAGCAGGCGGTCAAGGCGGCGAACGACGAGCTCGCCAAGGCGCTGGCCGACAAGGCGCTCGACGACTTCGTCGCCAGCTGCAAGGGCGACGAGGCCGAGGTGGCCCGGCGGCATGGGATCCCGAGCCGCATCGAGGAGCGCATCGGCGGTCGGATCTTCGTCTTCGAAACGACGCGCGGCAAGAAGAAGCAGCAGAGCCGCTTCGCCTTCGACGCCGCGGGCAAGCGCACCGACGAGAAGGCGCTCAAGCCAAAACCCAAATCGGCCCCCTGAGTCGGGTCAGGCAAGCGGCGACGCGCCGCGTGTCAGCGCAACCCCGCCACCGGTGAGGAGGTCGTCGGCAGCTCGAGCTGCAGCCGGGCCTGGCGCTGCCGCGCCTCGGTCGCGCCGAAGAGCAGCGCCGCGACCCCGAGACCGACGGCCACGGCCACCACCCACAGTGCCGGCCGGGCGTACCAGGGCGGGCTGACCCTCGCCGCCGTCACCTCGTCCTGCTCGTCCGGCGGCTCGTCCCAGCTCGCCTTCCAGGTCATCGCCCTGAACCGCCGGCTGTGGCGCGCCGGGGCAAGGCTCAATCGCCGACCGGGCGCGGCCGCCGCGGATCGGCAGGCCGCCGCGGTCACCTCGTCGAGCGCCGCGGCCAGCTCCTCCTCCTCGCGCGTGAGCGCCTGGCAGCGAGCCTCGAGCTGGGCGACGCGGCTTTGCAGCCGGGCCTCGCGCACGAGCGCCTGCTCGAGCTCGCACTGGGTCTGCGACAACGCCTCGGCGAGGAATGCGGCGTCCGAGTGGACCAGCGCGATCTCGGCGGTGGTCCAGCGCCGGCGCTCCTCCGCGCGGATGCTGCCGGACATCGATCGGCGCCGGAAAACCCCCTTCTCGGCTGGTTGGTCTGCCATGACATCTGCTGAAGCACGGGCCAGGCCAACCAACTGGAGCGTTCAACCCCTCGAACTTGTTGCGGTCCACCATCCGCTACGCAGCGTCTGCGGCGCTCGGAGGTTCCACCTCGGAGCAGAACGGCTCCGGTGCCAGGGATCGATCGCGTCGCCTCTGCCGATGCTCGCGCCGGTATCATGGTCACCAAGAGCTTGGCACACAATGCAATACTGAACTATTCAACTGGAAACCATTGTGCACCAATTGTTCAATCAGTCTTGTCATCGATTTTCCTTGCGCTGCAGTGTTCTCAGACATGCAGACCAAGGAAAACCTTGCGGGAGAGCGACAAGATCGATCATGATTTCGATGAGCCAGGTAGGTTGCGGCGTGGACGGGCCACAGTGCGCCGAGCCGCGTCAGATCAACGTTTTGACCATACATGTGATGCCATGCAATGTATGTGTTTGTAATATATGCAAATTGCCAACCCGAGTCCTCGTGGTCCGGACCGGGGACCGCGTCAGAAAGTCTTGTGATCTCGAGGTATAACTTGACCGATCCGATCCAAGCAGCTAAACGCCTGAAGATCTGGGCCCCTTTTGGCGGTTGGCATCTGCCGGGAGGGTATCGAGATGGTCTCGAGACCGTCCTGGGGCCGATGGGAAAGAGCTGAGGGAGAGATTATGACCAAGGCGGATCTGGTAGAGAAACTGTACGCGAAGTGGGACGGCCAGCTGACCAAGAAGCTGGTGACCGAGCTCGTCGACGGCGTGTTCGACAACGTCGCGCTCTCGATCAAGAAGGAGCACCGCTTCTCGTACCCGGGCTTCGGCACCTTCGTGGTCCGCAACCGCAAGGCGCGCAAGGGCCGCAACCCGCAGACCGGCGAGGCGATCAAGATCAAGGCCTCGAAGACGGTCGGCTTCCGTCCGACCCGCGCGCTCAAGAACCTGCTCTAGGTTCGGCGTCCGTGCGACAGCCCCCACCCCGGCATCGGGGTGGGGGCTTTTTTTTTGCCCGCAATCAGCTCAACCGGTGGGCATAGCCGGCCCGCCCACGCCGACCGCCCGAGGCCGCAGCCGCGACGACTGGGCCTACGTCGAGGAGGTTGTGCTCGAGCTCCTCGTCGGCAGAGCCATCCTCGGCGGCGCGATCGTTGAATAACACGGCGCGTAACTCAGCACGGCGGGTTTCACCGATCGATCGGACAGCCGTCTGACCAAATTAACGACACACGTTGATTTGGTCTTGACCAAATTAACGCATGGAATCAGAATGGTCACATGCGGCCGCGAACCCCCTATCTGACCACGATCGAGCGCCTGGCCTTCGCCCACGGCAAGATGGCCTTTGTCGCCGGCCCTCGCCAGGTAGGCAAGACGACCCTCGCGTATCAGCTGCGCGAGCGGGGCGGAACAGGCGGGGAGTATTTCACCTGGGATGATCCGGCCCTCCGGCGGCGGTGGTTGCGCGATCCGGTCGCGTTGATCCCGGACCGGGTCGAGCCGGCGGTCGTGATCTTCGACGAGCTACACCGGGCGCCGCGCTGGAAGACGACGTTGAAGGCGATCTACGATCAACGGCGCGCGGCAGCGCACATCGTCGTCACCGGCAGCGCCCGGCTCGATCTCTACCGGCGCGGCGGTGACTCCCTGGCCGGTCGGTACTTCCTCTTCCGCCTGCACCCCTTCTCACTCGGCGAGCTGTGCGCCGAACGCGTCTCGTTGCCGGACCCGGTGCCCGAAGCCGGCGCCGAGCCCTTGCCGGCGGCGACGGCCGTTTTCGACGCCATGTGGGCCCACGGGACCTTCCCCGAGCCGTTTCTGGCCCGCGCCCCGCAGTTCACCACCGCCTGGGCGCACCAGCGTGGCGAGCGGTTGTTGCGCGAGGATCTGCGCGACCTGACGCGGGCGAGCGAGGTGGGCCTCATCGAGGCCTTGGCCGCCATGCTGGCCGAGCGGGTCGGGTCGCTGTTGTCGGTCGAGGGGTTGGCCCGCGACCTCGAGGTCAGCCATCCGACCGCCAAACGCTGGCTCGAATGGTTGGCGCGGCTCTACCTCGTCTACCTGGTCCGGCCCCATGCCCGCGGCGTGGCGCGTGGCCTGCGCAAACAACCGAAGGTCTACTTGTGGGAGTGGTCGGCGGTGCACGCGCCCGGTCCGCGGTTCGAGAACCTCGTGGCCGGCCACCTGTGCAAGGCGGTCGACTTCTGGAACGACGCTGGCTTCGGCCGTTTCACCCTCTCCTTCATCCGTGACAAGGAGAAGCGGGAGGTCGACTTCCTCGTCACTCGCGGGGGCCGGCCCTTTCTCCTGGTCGAGGCCAAGCACGGCGACAGCGCGCCCTCTGCTGCGCTGGTTCACTTCGCCCGACAGCTCCGCCCAGCGCGCGCGATCCAACTCGTTGCTGCACCCGGCGTGCAGGAATGGTTCGCGGTGAGCCATGGGGAGCGGGGGTTGATGGTCAGCGCGGATCGTTTCCTGCCGCTGTTGCCCTGATGCCGAGGCGCTGGCCCAACGAGGAGGGTCCGGCGCGATGCGGTCTCAGAGGTTGACCAGCAGCTTGAGCGGGTCCTTGCGCGTGTTGCCCGGCGCGACGACCACGTCGAGGATCTTGCTGCGAGCGCCGCCGTCCTCGACGACCTTGATCCGGTGCTTGCCCGTACGCACGCGGTGGAAGACCAGCGGCGAATAGCCGACCTCTTTGTTGTCGACGAAGACCTTGGCCGCCTTGACCCCCTCGGCCTTGACCGTGATGTAGCCGAACTTGCCCGCCGGCTTCTTCCCCTTGCCCGGCTTGTCGGCCTCCTCCGCGTCCTCCACCGCGTCGCCGGTGTCGGGCGTCGACGGCTCGACCGCGGGCGTCGACGGCTCCGGCGCCGTGGCCGCGGTCGGCTCGGTCGCGCTCCCCACCGTCACGGTCGGCGACGCCGCCGGCTGGGCCGAGGCCGAAGGGACCTCGACCGGCATGACCATCGGCACGACCACCGTGGCCGGCTTCGGCCGGGTGACGACCACCGCGACCACCGCGACGCTGACCAACGCCGTCGCGACCAACAGGCCGACGAGCACCGGCTTGGCCATGCTCGGCGCTGGTTGCGGGGTCAGCACGACCCCCGACCCGACGCTGCCGGCCATCCCTGGGCGCAGACCGGACGCGGGCGCCGACGCCATGCGCTCGAGCGGCACCGGCACCGGGATCGGCGTCAACGCCGGCTGCTCGGCGGTGACCGCGGCGCCGAGATCGCGGGCCGGCACGCGCTTCCCCGAGCCCTCGAACAGCAGCGTCCCCGGCTCGGCCAGCTTGCGGCCGAACCCGCCGCTCGAGTCGAGCTCGGCCCAGTCCTGGTCCACCTCGCTCGACTCCGGCGGCTGCGGCGCCGGCACTGGCGCCTCGCGCCGCTCGGACAGCTGCGTCGGCGGGTTGCCGGCATCGCCGACCAGATCCGAGAGCGGTTGGTCGAGGGTGCTGAAGTCCGACTCGAAGACCTCGGCGTCCTTTGGCTCCTTCTTCTGCGTGCTGGTCTCGACGCAGTCGTCGGTGTTGATCGCGGCGTAGCGGCGCAGCTGCTCGTCGAGCTCGGCGATGTCGTCGGTGTAGAGCGCGGCCATGAACTGCCTGGCCTGCTTGGTGCCGAAAATCGTGCGCTGATCGATCAACAGCGGAGCCATGTCCTCGGCCAGATCGGAGGCCCAGGGGTAGCGCTGCTCGAGGTCGCGCGCCAACGCTCGCTGCAGGATCGTGTCGATCTCCGCCGGGACGCCCGCGATCTGCGCCGCGACCGACGGCACCTCGGCGGCGCGCACCTTCTCGAGGATCGAGAAGTCGCTCTCGCCGCGGAACAGCTTCTTGCCGGTCAAGGTCTCGTAGAGCACCGTGCCGAGCGCGAAGACGTCGGCGCGGCGATCGATGCCGCTGCCCATCACCTGCTCGGGAGCCATGTAGGCGAACTTGCCCTTGAGCACGCCGGCCCGCGTCTCGGTGTCGCGCACCTCCGCCTTGGCAATGCCGAAGTCGACGACCTTCACCTCGCCGTCGAAGCTGACCAGGATGTTCTGCGGACTGACGTCCCGGTGCACCAGGTTCAACGGCCGGCCGTCCATGCCGGTCTTGCGGTGCGCGAAGTCGAGCGCCTCGGCGGCGCGGGCGATCACGTAGGCGGCGAAGCCCATCGGGACCGGCATCTGCGCCGCGGTGGCCCGCTTGATGATGTGGCGCAGGTCACGGCCGTTGACCAGCTCCATCGCGATGTACAGGTGCTCGTTGATCCGCCCGAGCTCGTAGATCTGCACGATGTTCGCGTGCGACAGCTGGGCGGCCAGCTTCGCCTCGTCGATGAACATCGTCGTGAATTGCTGATCCTCGTTCAGCTGCGGCAGCATGCACTTGATCGCCACCAGCCGCTGGAAGCTCTCCGCGCCGGTCACCTTGGCGCGGAAGACCTCGGCCATGCCACCCGAGTTGATCCGATCCAACAAGATGTACTTGCCGAACCGGGCTGGGAACTGGGTGTACGACATGCGCCTCGCTCGCCGGGGTCGATGACCAGGCCAAGTCCCAGCGTACACGGGCGCCCGGCGATGCTCAAGACACGGCGATCAGCTCAACGCGCCGGCACCGCCTTCAGCCCGGCCTTGCCGTCCTTGATGTAGACCTGGAACCGGACCTCGTTGCAGCCGTGCTTGGCGATCACCGCCTCGCGGGTCTTGTCGAGCTTCGCCGAGAACTTCTCGAAGGTGAGGTCGGCCACGCTCTCGCCGCACTTCTCGCGCGCCTCGCGGAAGGCGCGGAAGACCTCCTGGTAGTGGGTCGTCCTCGGGCTCGGCGGCCGAACGTCGACCACCGTCCGATCAACGGCCGGCGGCGCCTCCGGCGCTGGCGGCGGCGCCGGCTCGACCTTGGGCGGGCTGGGTGGCGGCGCCTTGACCGGCGGCGGCGCGACGTCACCGATCAGCGCCGCGAGCTCGGCGTCGGTGGCTGCCAGGGACTCGCCGCTCATCGCCGAGGCGCCCTCCTCCTCCGCGACGGCCCCGGCGTCCGATCCCGCGGCCTCCTTCATCGCCGCCATCAGCTCGGGCGACAGCTGCATCACCGTCGTCGCGTCGGTCGAGTACTCGTCGAGGAGATCACCGAGCTCGTCCCTCGGCTTGCCGGCCGGCGCCTTCGGCGGCGCCTTGCTCAACGCCACGCCCTGCGCCACCGGCCCGCTGCCCATCACGTTGCGCCCGGCCGGCTCGGCCTGCCACACCGAGCTCTCCTGAGCCGGTGCCGGCGGGGGGCTCGGCTCGGGCTCGGGCTCGGGCTCGGGCTCGGGCTCGGCCAACGCCGGTGGAGGCTCCTCCTCGCGCAGGTCCTCGATCGCAGCCATCGCCTCGGGCAGCTCGGGCAGCTCGCCGCCCGGCTCCTCTGCCTGCTCCGCCTCGACCGCGTCGACCGCCTCGACCGCCTCGAGGGCCGCTTCGGCCAGGGCGGCCTCGTCGGCGAGGCTCTCCGGTTCGTCGGCCGGCGCGGCGGGGCGCTCCTTCAGCCCGATCGCCGCGGCGTCGGTGATCCCCTCGAACTCGAGGTCGGCGAGATCGGGCGGCGGCTCGTCGACGTGCTGGGCCTGGAGCACGTCGTCGAGGCTCGGCGACTTGGGCAGCGGGCTGACGCTGCCGCCGTCACCACCTGGAACGACCGTGTTGAGCAGCCGCACCAGCCGGACCAGCTCCCGCGGCACCGTCTTCTCGCTCAGCTGCCGCTCGGCCGCGGTGCCCTGGTGCAGTCGGCCGAGGAAGTCGGCCACCTGCTCGACGCCACGCCGCAGGCGCATGCCGCCGAGCAGAATGATGAGCAGGTGCACGAACCAGAGCCCGCCGAGGAAGAGGATGGTGCCGACCTGCAACCCGGCGAGGTCGGCGTAGACCGGCGCGGTGTCGGCGACGACCACCCCGAAGGCGCCCGGCAGCTCCCGGATGACGAAGCGTTGTCCCCAGACCCCGATCTGGTCGGCGTCGACGAACATCGGCCCGAAGGGCAGCTCGACGCTGCCGAACAGGAGCGCCTGCGGGCTCTTCGGCAACAACAGCGTCGGTCGCTCGGTCGCCGGCACGCTCCCGACGTCGAGGCCGTCCGGCGCCTTGCCCAGCACCGGCACACCGCTCATCGCCAGGAAGGCCTGCGTCCCCGGGGTCGACGGCAGGGTCTGCAGGCGAGTCTCGAGCAGCAGGGCGCCGATGATGCGCGTCCGCTGGACAATGGCGGTCGCGGTCAACCAGCGCACCTCGCTGCCGCGCGCCAGGGTCGTGCTCTGCACGCCGCCGCGCACCGCGCTGAGCATCAACTCCGACCCGGCTGGCGCGGCCGGCGCATCCGGGGCCGGCTCGGCCGGCGCCGGCTCCTCCTCGTCCACGTCGTCCGGGGCCGGCGGCACCGCCAGCTTCTCGCCCGGCGAGAAGCGCGAGCCGGCGGTGGCGAACATGACCATGCCGGTCTCATCGGTCAGCGCGATGCCGTCGATCCCGGGGATCCGCTCCGGCCAGGCCCCGACGCGGTCCTGGATCTGCTCGCGGATCCCGTCGATGCGCTGCTTCATCCGCTCGGCCAGCTTGCCCGGCGGGACGGCGAGGTTGGCCGCCATCGTCAACGCGCGCAGGTCGGTGCTCAGCTCCTCGTCCTGGACCAGATCACCGATCACCGGCGCGAGCTTGCGGCTCTGCTCGGCGAGCCCGACCTCGATCCGGGCCGCCCCCACCTGGACCAGGTCCTGGGTCGCGGCCACCGCGCCCCGGTCGAGCGCCGCGATGCCGTTGACGAGCAAGACAGCGGCCATCGCGAAGAGAGCCGCGCTGATGAGAAGATAGGTCAATCGAGCGATCATGCGCTTCCCGCGGTGATGGCGACAACGGCCCGATTCTCTGCGGCTTCGGCGGGCGAGTCAACCGGTCGCCGGCTCAGGAGGAGCGGCGGGAGTGCTGCCGAACGAGCTCGATCACGCGCTCGCACATGCCGTCGGGCGCCGGCCGGTCGAGCGCCTGGCGGCACAGCGAGGTCGTCGCCTGGTAGCTCTTGACGAAGGCGACGCAGGCGGAGCAGCGACCGAGGTGCTCGACCACCTCGGCGCGACGCTCAGGGGAGAGCGTGCGGTCCAGGTAGTCCGCCAACTGTCCCATCGCTTGCTTGCAGTTGACCATCGACGCTCGCGCCCCCCCAGGGGCTCACCGTTTACGAAAGTAATCATCCAACGCGTCGCGCACAAACAATCTCGACCGATGCAGGCGACTTTTCACCGTTGGCAGCGTGATGCCCAACGTGTCCGCCACCTCCTCGTTCGACAGCCCCTCGACGTCGCGCAACAGCAGAACGAGGCGATATTTCTCGGGAAGCTCGGCGATGGCGGCCTCGATCTGGGCCCCGAGCTCACGGCTGAGCAGCGTCTGCTCAGGCTGACGCGCCCAGTCGCCCGGGGGATCGATGTAGTGGGTCCCGTCCTCGCTGAAGTCTGGGCGGGTGTCCTCGAGCGACAGGAGCGGCTTGCGGCGCAGGCGCCGCAGCCGCATCAGCGCGGCGTTGGCCGCGACGCGGAAGATCCAGCTCGAGACCGCCGCCTCGCCCCGGAAGCTCTCGAGGTGACGAAAAAGGTTGAGAAACGTATCCTGGACCACCTCCTCCGCCTCGGCGTCGGAGGTGGTCATCCCGCGCGCCAACCGATAGACGCGATCCCGGTAGCGCCGCACCAGCTCCTCGAAGCAGGCGTAGTCCCCGCGCTGCGCGCTGTGCACGAGCGCGAGATCGGTCGGTTCATCGGAGCGGACGACGGAGGACATGGGCCCGAAGGCTAGCACGCCCCTGAGGTCACGGCAACGAGTCGAGCCACTGCTGCGCCTTCTTGTAGTGCTCGTTGCTCGACGGCACGACCTGCAGGACCTTCCGCCAGCGCTCGCGCGCGCCGGCCGGGTCGCTGTCTTTGAGCCGGTAGCCCTCCTCGAACAGCTCCTTGGCCTTGACCGCCAGGTCGTCGAGCTTGCGCAGCGACGGGCTGTGACCGGGCGCCAACGCCACCGCCGCCTTGAAGTTGCGGTAGGCCTCCGCGAAGTCCTGGTTGAGGTAGCTGCTGATCCCCTGCACGTAGTGCATGTCGGCCAGCTTGCGATCGATCTCGTCGGTCAGCTTGGTGCGCCGGCCGGTCACCTTGGACTCGAACGCCTTCGCCTGAATCAGCTGCTTGATCGCCGTCTGGGTCCGCTTGGCGCGGTACTCGCCGTTCGCCTCCTCGTAGACCTTGGCGAACTTGTCGATCTTCGCGCGCAGGATCTTCGCCTCACGATCATCACCGGCGGCGTCGAGGACGCTCAGCGCCTCGCTCAGGTTACCGTCCGCGAAGAGCGCCAGGGCCCGATCGTGGGCCGAGGCCGAGCGCGGCGGCTCGCCCCGCGCCGGACGCTCCTCGACCCGCGCCGGACGCTCCTCGGCGCGCGCCGGACGCTCCTCGACCCGCGCCGGGCGCTCCTCACGCCGCGGGCTGCTCTCGCGCGGCGCCGTCTCGGCGACCACCGGCGCGGGAGATCGGAAGAGCGTCGGGGAGGGAAAGA
>JBFYZW010000018.1:0-4040 GCA_041309305.1 Deltaproteobacteria bacterium
CACCGCGCCGGCAACGCGTCCGGCGGCACCGGAACGGACAACGCCCGCTCCACCGCCTCGGCGAGCTCGACGGCCCGCAGGCCCGCGGCGCCGTCGACCAGGGGCCGCGCGCCGGCCTGGACGCTGGCGAAGAAGGCGTGGTCCTGCAGCGCCAGCGGATCCCCGGCCGGCACCTCGATCGGTTCGCCGACGATCTGCGGCCAGGTGCTGCCCGGGGCGGGCGGCAGCCGCCGCACCGACTTGACCTCACGGCTGCCGCAGTCGATCGACAGGTAGCGCTCGAGCGTGAACAGGCGGATCTTGCGGCTCGGCTCGAGCGACGCCCGCCCGGCCGAGAGCTGCGCCACCGCGCCGTCGCTGAACTGCAGGCGCGCGGAGGCCATGTCGACGTCGCCGGTCAGCACCGGCACGCCGACCGCCCGGACCTCGGCCAGCGGCGCGGGGATCAGCGCCGCGACGATGTCGAGGTCGTGGATCATCAGGTCGAAGATCACGTCGATGTCGGTCGAGCGGCCGGAGAAGGGCCCCAGGCGCTCAGCGACGACGTAGCGCGGGCGATCGGCCACAGCCAGCGCCGCGGCCACCGCCGGGTTGAAGCGTTCGACGTGTCCGACCTGGAGCAACCGGCCAGCGCGCTCGGCCGCGTCGACCAGCGCGCGGGCGCTGGCGACGTCGCCGGCGAGCGGCTTCTCGACCAACAGATGCCAGCCGCGTTCGAGCGCCTGGCGTCCGGCCTCGAGGTGTGCCGAGGTCGGCGTCGCGATGATCGCGGCGTCAGCGGCGACCTCCAGCGCGCCCACGCTCTCGGCCGCAGCGACGCCCAGCTCAGCCACCAACGCCGCGCGCCGCTCCGGCGAAGGGTCGACCACCGCGACCAGCTCGGCCAGCTCGTCGGCGGCGACCTTGCGCGCGTGGTAGGTGCCGAGCCGGCCCACACCGATGACGACAGTCCGGACGCGTGTCATGGCTCGTCTCCCCGTGGTTGCGGCGCCGGCGGCCTACTCGTCGAGGTCATCGTCCTCTGACGATACCCGCGGCCGGCGCGGCAGCGCCACCCCACGCTTCGATTCGCGCACGAACTGACAGATCTCGGCGATCGCCGGATCGCGCGGCCCGAGCTCCGCCTCGACCTCACTGAGCGCGGTCAGCCGTGCGACCTCGCCGAAGAACAAGCGCTTGAACGCCTGTCGCACCAGGCGGATGCGCTCCTTGCTCCAGCCGGCCCGTTTGACCCCGATGACGTTGATGTTGACCAACCGGGCGCGGTCCCCCTGCGCGACGCAGTAGGGAGGTACATCGCGGGCCACCATCGCCCCGCCGCCGACGAACGCCGCGCGACCGACGCGGGTGAACTGGTGCACGCCCGCCATGCCGCCCATGATCACCCGATCACCGAGCGTCACGTGCCCGGCGAGGCTGACGCCGTTGGCCATGATCACCTGGTCACCGAGCAGGCAGTCGTGCGCCACGTGCGCGTAGGCCATGAACAACCCGCCGTTGCCGATGCGCGTCTCCATGTGCCCGTGGGCGGTGCCGATGCTCATCGTCACCGACTCACGGATCTGGTTCCCGTCGCCGATCCGCAGCCAGGACGGCTCACCCTTGAACTTGAGGTCCTGCGGCGCGCCGCCGAGGACCGCGAACGGGAAGACGACGTTGTTCGCGCCCAGCTCGACGTGGTTCTCGAGCACCACGTGCGAGACCAGGCGCGTCCCCGGGCCGACGATCACGTCCGGACCGATCACGCAGTAGGGGCCGATCTCGGCCCGGCCATCGATCTCGGCCTGCGGATCGACGATCGCCGTTGGATGAATCGACATCGGTCTGACTCCTCGGGGCTCAGCCCCGCTCGATGAACGCGGCGAGCCGCTGCTCCAGCTCACGCACGCGCCGCAAGAGGTCGGGCAAGGACTTCTGGGCGGCGACCATTCGGCGCCACAGCCGGTGGGGGACGGACGGCGTCCCGGAGTAGATACCAGGCTCGCGCAGATCATGGGCGACGCCGGTGCGCGCCGCCAGGACCACGTCGCTGGCGATGTGGATGTGACCGACCAACCCGGTGCGCGCCCCCATGACGACTCGGTCCCCGACCACGGTGCTGCCGGCGATGCCCGACTGGCTGACGATGACACAATCGCGTCCGACCGTGACGTTGTGGGCGATCTGGACCAGGTTGTCGATCTTGGTCCCAGCGCCGATGCGCGTCGCGCCGAAGGTCGCGCGGTCGATGGTGGTGTTGGCCCCGATCTCGACGTCGTCGCCGATCTCGACGATGCCAACCTGCGGGATCTTGTGCCGTTGCCGCCCGCCGTCGGGAGCGTAGCCGAAGCCGTCGCTGCCGATCACCGCCCCGGCCTGCAGGATCACCCGATCGCCGAGCCGGCAACGCTCGAGCAGCCGCGCCCCGGGGTGCATCACCACGTCGGCGCCGATCTGCGCCTCGCGCCCGACGTAGCAGCCGGGCCCGACCAACGCGCGCGCGCCGACGCGGGCCCCCTCCTCGACGACCGCGCCGACCCGGACGGTGGCGGTCGGGTCGACCTGCGCGGCGGGGTGGACGTGCGCCCCCCCTTCGATACCGGCCGGCCAGCGGGTCGGTGGGGCGAGCTCCTGGGCGACGCGGGCCAGCGCCAGGTACGGATCGGCGCAGACGACCAACGTGACCCCGGGGCCGGCGCCGGCCGCCATCGCCTCGTCGACCAGGACCGCGCCGGCGCGTGTGCGAGCGAAGCTCGCCACGTACTTGGGGTTGGCCAAGAAACTCAGCTGATCAGGCCCGGCAGAGTCGAGGTCGGCGACGCCGCGTAGCTGCCGGTCCGGATCGCCGACGACGCGGCCGCCGACCAGCGCCGCGAGTGCGCCGACGGTGGTCATCGCTACTTCTTGGGGAACTGCGCGTTGTACATCTGCACCACCTGGTCGGTGATGTCCTGGTGGCGTTTGTAGTAGAGCACCGTCTCGCCGATGTTCAGGATCAGGTGGTAGCCGTCCCGATCGCCGATCTTCGAGATGATCGAATTGATCCGCCCGGCGATCTGCTCGGTGACCTTGCGCTCCTCCTCGATCAGCTCCTTCTGCAACGTGGCGTAGGTCTTCTGCAGCTCGAGGAAGTCGGTCTGCAGCTCCTCCATCTTCGCCTGCCGCGCGTCCTCCTTCATCATCGCCTTGCGCTTCTCGAACTCTGCCTGCTTGGCCTTCAGCTGGGTCTGCAGATCGTCGAGCCGCTTCTGCTTGCCCTTGAAGTCGTTCTGCAGCCGCTCCTTGGCCGCCTTGCCCTCCTCGACGTCGTTGAGCGCCTTGGCCATCTCGACGTAGGCGATCTTCAACTCAGCAGCCGAAGCCACGGAGAGGCACACCAAGCTGCCGCACACGAACCCGATCAGACGATGCATGAGCTTCTCCTCGTTTTGCGCGACCGGCGGTGTACCACAGGAGCACCATCCAGGCCAGTGCGCGTCGCGCCTTGGACGGACGGGGGAGGGGATTATTCCGCGGCCGGGTTTTCGCGCGCTCTGAGCCCGGATGCTACGATCATCGCCGTGTCGTCTCACGAGACCCTCGGCCTGCTCCTGGTCCGCGACGGTGTGATCACCCGGCCGCAGCTGTACGACGCGTTGCGCCTGCAGCGGCAGACCAACCGCCTGCTCGGCACCTGCCTGCTCGAGCTCGGCTATCTGGCGCCGGAGGCGCTGCTCGAGTGTCTCAGCCGCCAACTGGCGATCCCGGCCCTCCCGCCCGGGACGCTCGATCGGGCCGCGCCGGCAGCGCTGGCGCGCGTACCGGCCGAGATGGCCCTGCGCCTGCGCATCCTGCCCTATAGCTGGGATGGCCAGATGCTCGCCGTCGCGCTCGCCGACGGCCGGGCGCTCAACCACCTGCACGAGGTCGCCTACCACATCCAGGCCGCGGTCGGCGCCTACGTCGCGCTCGAGATCGAGATCGACGCGATGCTCGATCGGTTCTACGCCGCCGGCGCCGCGCTCCCGCCCCCTGGCGAGGCGGCGCCGCTGATCGGCCGGCCGCGGCCGGCGCGGGCCGAG
>JBFYZW010000019.1:0-13393 GCA_041309305.1 Deltaproteobacteria bacterium
CCGACCCCGGCGACGCCGCCGGCGGTCGACGCGCGTCCAGAGGTGAGGCGCGCGGTGGCGGCGCGGCCCAAACCGAGGGTCAAGCCCAAGGTGAAGGGCGGGGCGCGGACGAAGCGGCCGGCCACACGGGTCAAGCCGAGGGGCAAGAAGTGATGGTTCACCACGACAGCATCGAGTCGTTCCACAACCACGCCCGGCGGTTGGACGAGAAGTCGGCGGCCGGGGAGCGCGCGGTGCTCATCTGCTGCGGCACCGGCTGCATGGCCGGCGGCGCGGCGCAGGTGGCCGAGGCCTTCGCCGCGGGCCTGGCCGAGCTGCCCGAGAGCGAGCGACGCAGCATGCGCCTGGTGGCCAAGCGCACCGGCTGCCACGGCTTCTGCGAGAAGGGGCCGCTGGTGGTGCTGATGCCCGAGGGGATCTTCTACAAGGGGGTCAAGCCGATCGACGTCGGCCTGATCATCAAGAAGACCATCCTCGGCGGCGAGATCCTCGAGCGGCTGCTCTACCGCGATCCGCACACCGGCCAGCCGGTACCGCGCTACGGCGAGGTCGACTTCTACGCCCAGCAGAAGCGGGTCGCGATGCGCAACATCGGCTTCGTCGACCCGAAGGAGATCGACGACTACATCCGGCGCGGCGGTTACCGCACGCTGGCCAAGGCGCTCGCCGAGCTCACCCCCGAGGACGTGTTGACCACGGTCGAGAAGGCCAAGCTGCGCGGCCGGGGCGGCGGAGGCTTCGACGCCGGGCGCAAGTGGCGCTCGGCGAAGAAGGCGCACGGCGCGCGGCGCTACGTGCTGTGCAACGGCGACGAGGGTGACCCGGGCGCGTTCATGGACCGCTCGATCATGGAGGGTGATCCGCACGCGGTGCTCGAGGGGATGATCCTCGGCGCCTATGCGATCGGCAGCGACACCGGCTACATCTACGTCCGCCAGGAGTACCCGCTGGCGGTCGCTCACCTGCAACGCGCGATCGACGACGCCCGGGCGCGCGGGCTGCTCGGCGAGCGGATCCTCGGCACCAACTTCAGCTTCGACATCCACCTCGCCCGCGGCGGCGGCGCCTTCGTCTGTGGCGAGTCGTCGGCCTTGATGCGCTCGGTCGAGGGCAAGGTCGGCGAGCCGCGCGCCAAGTACGTGCACGCCACCGACAAGGGGCTGTGGGACCAGCCGACGGTGCTCAACAACGTCGAGACCTGGGTCAACGTCGTGCGCGTCATCGAGCACGGTGCCGACTGGTTCACCGCGATGGGCACCGAGCGGTCGAAGGGGACCAAGGCCTTCGCGCTGGTCGGCAAGGTGAAGAACACCGGCCTGGTCGAGGTCGAGATGGGCACCACCCTGCGCCAGATCATCTTCGGCGCCGGCGGCGGGATGCTCGACGACGGGCCGAAGGGCCGCTTCAAGGCGGTGCAGACCGGCGGGCCGTCGGGCGGCTGCCTGCCCGAGAGTCTGCTCGACCTGCCGGTCGACTTCGACTCCCTGACCGAGGCCGGTTCGATGATGGGCTCGGGCGGGATGATCGTGATGGACCACTCGACCTGCATGGTCGACGTGGCGCGCTACTTCTTGAGCTTCTTGGTCGACGAGTCGTGTGGCAAGTGCGTGCCCTGCCGTGAGGGGCTCTTTCAGATGAACGCGATCGTCTCGCGCATCTGCGAGGGGGAGGGCGCCCTGGCCGATCTGGACAAGATCGAGGACCTGAGCCAGGCGGTGCAACTCGGCTCGCTGTGCGGGCTGGGCAAGGCCGGGCCGACGCCGGTGCTCTCCACCTTGCGCTACTTCCGCGACGAGTACCTGGCGCACATCGAAGAGAAGCGCTGCCCGGCCGGCGTGTGCAAGGCGCTGATCACCTACAGCATCGACACCTCGCAGTGTAACGGGTGCGGCGCGTGCCTGACCGCCTGCGCCAGCAACGCGATCACCGGGCTGCGCAAGAAGGGCGAGACCTTCACCATCAACGAGGTCACCTGCAACCGCTGCGGCGCCTGCGCGGCGGTGTGCAAGTTTGACGCGGTCAAGGTGGCTTGAAAGGGCGGAGAGACTGATGTCGTTCACGATGACCATCAACGGCCGCCGGGTGACCGCCGACGAAGGCGAGACGGTGCTCGCGGTCTGCCAGCGGGTCGGCGTCGCGGTGCCGACGTTGTGCCACCACGAGGCGGTCGAACCGTTCGGCTCCTGCCGGTTGTGCATGATCGAGGTGACCAAGACGGCGTGGAAGGGCTGGAAGGGGCTGATGACCGCCTGCCTCTACCCGGCCGCGCCCGACCTGATCATCGAGACCGACAGCGAGCGTGTTCGCCACGTGCGCCGCAACGTCCTCGACCTGCTGCTCGCCCGCTGCCCGGAGAGCGAGGTGATCCAGGAGCTGGCCGCGGCCCACGGCGTCAGCCAGTCGAGCTTCACGCCGCGTGATAACCCGGACCTGTGTATCCTCTGCGGCCTGTGCGTCCGGGTGTGCGAGAGCGCGGTGACCGCCGCGATCGCCACGGTCAACCGCGGCCACGAGCGGATGATCGGCACGCCGTGGGGCGGGCCGCCCCCCGACTGCATCGGCTGCACCGCCTGCGCCGAGGTCTGCCCCACCGGCCACATCACCTTCGACGAGCAGGACGGCCGGCGCCGCATCTGGGGGCGAGAGCTGGAGATGGTCCGCTGTCAGACCTGCGCCACGCCGTTCATCACCATCGCCGAGCGCGACTTCCTGCTCGCCAACCGCCACCTCGACGCGACCTACTTCGCCGAGTGCCCGTCGTGCAAGCGGCAGAAGATGGCCGCGAAGTTCGCCGAGGTGGTCCACGCTACCCACCCGGGCTTCGTGCCCCGCCAACTCGGCGCCGTCCCGCCGCCCGCGCCCGGGGCGATCAAGCAGCGGAGGGCGACGCCATGAAGCGCCTGATCATCCGCCCGACCGAATGCGTGCACTGCCGCAACTGCGAGCTGGCCTGCTCCTACTACCACGCCGGCGCGCCGACCCCGGTCGGCCCGCACGTCATCGAGGTGCGCGCGGTGCAGAGCGTGCCGGTGCCGCTGACCTGCCTGCAGTGCGACGACGCCGCCTGCGTGCGCGCCTGCCCGGTGGAGGCGATCACCCGCGACGAGGGGACCCACGCGCTGGTGGTCAACAACCGCTGCATCGGCTGCAAGGCCTGCGTCTACGCCTGCCCGTTCGGCGCGATGTATTTCTGGGACGAGGCGCACACGGCGCTCAAGTGCGACCTGTGCGGCGGCGACCCGACCTGCGCCCGCTTCTGTCCGACCGACGCGCTCACCTGGGCCTGAGCGCGCCTCGGCGGCGCGCGCGGGCGTCTCGGGGACTCGCCAGGGGCCCGGGGGGCCACCGGTGCCTTCTTGGCTGATCTTGCACAAATATCTTGTGCAAAGCATAATGAAACTGTGCATGTCTTGAACCGAGACGTCGTTCGCCGTCGCCTGAAAGGGAAGGGCTACCGCTCGGCCCAGCAACTGGCCCGGCGGCTCGGCGTCCATCGCAACACGCTGACCTACTACCTGTCGGGCGCCGCGGTGTTGCCCAGGCCTGTCGAGGACCTCCTCGCGTTGTTGGAGCTGCCGCTCAACGAGGCGCTGGTGGAGGTCGGTGAGCGGGACGAGCTCTCGGGCGCCGACGCGGTGCTGCGGATCGTCGACCAGCTGCACGGGCGCTTCCCCTCGGTGAGCTGGGTGCTGTTCGGCTCTCGGGCGCGTGGGACGCACGCCCGCTACGCTGACCTCGACCTCGGTGTCTACGCCAAGGCCGGCCTCGCGCACGACGACTACCGGCGCATGCGGATCGCCGCCAGCGAATTGGCGGAGGAGCTGCCGGTCACGATCGATCTGGTCAACCTCAACCGCGCGGATCGCGCGTTTCTGGCCCGGGTCGTCCGAGAGGGGCGGCTCGTCGCCGGCCGACTCAACGATTGGTTGGATTTGACCAGGAGGGTGGGGCGTGGCTGACGATAACCGCCTGGCTGCCTCTATCGAGGCGTTGGAGCACGCGCTCGGCTTCGCGAAGCGGGCCAAGAAGGAGCCCTTCTTCGCGGCGGGGATCAGCAAGAGCTTCGAGATCTGTTTCGAGTACGCCTGGAAGGAGATGAAGCGCCAGGCGATCGCGCACGGGCTCGAGGTCTACAGCCCGCGTGATGCGATCAAGGCCGCCGGTCGGTTGGGCCTCGTCGCCGACGTGGAGCTGTGGCTGGGCTTCCTGGAGGACCGCAACCTGAGCGTCCACGACTACCTGGGCATCGACGACCAGGCCTATCTGGAGACGATCAAGCGGTTCCTCGCCCAGGCGAGGGAGCTGAACGCCAAGACGACGCGCTGAGCCGGGTCCGGTCGGCGAGCGGACAGGCTGTGTGCGCTCGATCAGAGGTCTGTCTCGACCGCGCCCACGGTGACCGGATCGATGCGCGGCGCGTGGTGCAGGTCGTCGGTGACGCCGTGCTGCCACGACCAGCTCGCACCCGACGAGAGCCACACGCCGCCGCAGGTGGCTGGGCGTTGCACCGTGCCGCAATCGGCGAGCGCGGTGGACTTGCCCCAGGTGAGGATCCACTCCCCGCCCCCAGGCGGCGCGAGTGACCAGTCGGCGGTCGTGAGGTCGGAGGGGTCGGGGTTGACGAGCAGCTCGTCGAGCGCCGCCGTGGTCCCCTGGTTGCCGTCGTAGCGCGACGCCTCGGCGTTGAACTTCAAGAGCTCACCGTCGAGGCCGTCGACGTCGGCGACGTCGGTGGTCCCCTCGTTGCGGTACGGGGCGGTCAGCGCGCCGCCGTAGACGTTGTGCTGCAGCGAGCGCGGGTCGCCCTCGTCGTTCTCCTCGAGCACGGCGTAGCTCGTGGCCGGTGCGCCGCGCATGAGGATCAGGTTGTTGGTGATCGACGGCGCGAGGCCTTGAATCCGGATCCCGGCGCTGTGCGCCTGGCCGGTGGTGGTGCCCACCAGGATGGTGTTGTGGCTCACCACCGTCCCGGCGTAGACGCTATGGCCGTCGAAGGTCCGCATCAGGATGCCGAGCGCGTACTGGCCCGCCTGGCTGCCGCCGTCCCCGACCCACAGCAGGTTGTTGGTGATCGCGATCGACGGGGGATCGTCCGGGCCCACGTACACGCGCCCGGCAGAGACCGTGTCGAGGATGAGCGCGGCGTTGAAGCCGGAGGGGCCGGAGGTGATGATCTGGTTGCCCCGCACCTCGGCGGCGATGAAGTGGCCGAGCACGACGCCGTAGGAGTTGTTGTTCCCCGGGCCGACGACGATCCGGTTGTCGCGCAAGTGGACCCGCTCGACCCCGTCGCTGCGGTCCGAGAGGGTGACGCCGGTCGCCTGGTTCGTGATCCCGGCTTGCGAGCGGATCTGCACCTCGTTCTCCTCGAGGATCAGCGTATCGATGTCGTCGGCGCGGATCCCGGTGGTGACACGGCAGTCGAGCGCCTCGAGCAGGTTACCGACCAACCTGGCGCCACCGCCGTCGATGTCGACGACGAGGCTGTCTTGACCGCCGTCGACCGTGACCGTGCAGTCCTCGAGCAGCGGCACGTCGTTGCGGGAGCCCGAGATCCGCACGCCCACCTTGAGGCCGCCGACGCCCTGTGCCCTGATCTGGCAGCCCCGGACCGTGACGTTGCTGTTGGTGTCGATGAGCCATAGCCCGATCGAGCTCGCGGCCGAGACCGGATCGCTGGTGAACGAGATCGCCTCGATCACCGTCGGCTGGTCCGGGGCGCCGGTCAGCAGCGCCGGGCCGCCGCGTGAGACGATGTGCGATGGCAGGTCGAGCCGTCGGTTCGCCTCGGCGAAGGTCGGGTCGTATCCGCCGGCGAGGTTCACGCCCTCGCTGATGGCGACCTCCTCGCGGTACTCGAGCGCCTCGACGCCCTGGTAGGACGCGACCAGGATCTGGCCGACACCGAGGCCCTGTGCCGCGTCGATCGCGCGTTGCACCGACGTGAAGGGCGTATCCAGGTTGCCCGACTCGACCCGGTCGGGCGGTGCGGCGCAGCTCGACGCCTGACCCGGCGGACACACGACGCGCAGGCGGTCGTCGACCACCTCGAACGAGGCCGTCGCGGGGGCACCGTCGGTGGTGTCGGCGCGTACCCGCCAGACGTGGGTGCGCGGCTCGCTCAACGTGAGCGTGTACGCGGTGGTCGGTGCGGAGACGACCGCCGGGGGGGCGAGGACCGGGATCTCCTCGACGCCGTCGGGGCCGAGCCGGAAGACCTCGACGGTGTACGACGTCGCGCCGATCCGTCCCGACCAGACCAGCGTGACGGCCCCGGCGCGCGCGACCTCGTCCTGGGTTGGGGAGAGCAGGTCGGGCGGCGAGCGGTCGGGGACCGTGCCGTAGCCGATGAAGGTCTGGAGGTTGTGCGCGAGCTGGATCGCGTTGCCGTCCACGTCGGCGACACCGGTGACCACCAGCGTGTACTCGAGGCCGGCCTGTTGCTCGCCGTCCGCGACGGTCAGCGCGACCCGCTGGCCATCCTCGAGCAGTGTGGCGCCGAGCAGGGCGAGCGGCGGGGTGATGCCGTAGTTGCCGAGCGCGGTGACCGGAGCCGGGGCGAGCTCCTCGTTGAAGGTGAGCATCAGGGTGGTCTCGTTCTTGGCGACCACCTCCTGGAGCGTCGGCCCCTCGAGGTCTTCGACCGTACCCGGGCGGCAGGCGCCGATCTGCTCGGCGCAGCGAAACCCGGCCGGGCAGTCCCGATCATTGGCGCAGGTGATCGCCGCGTTCTTGCTCGGGCGTGAGAAGTCGACGACACAGCCAGCGACGAACAGGAGGGCGACGACACCGATCGATCTCATGATGACCTCGCGCGGCGAGGATAGGACGGCCCTGGCTGCCGTCCAAGAGGCGACACCATGTTGCAGGCAAGCGGGCGACCAGGGGCAGCGGCCTGTCACGCGCGCCCATTGGCGAACCGGGCCGGGCGCGCTATCTTCACCCGTCACCCAACCGGGAGGAGCAGCGATGCGCAGCGCGATGATCGTGGGGCTGATGATCTGGGCCGGCGCGGCCGGGGCCGCGGAGTCGCCGACCAAGGCGATGCTGCTGGGCGTCAACAAGGCGCTGGCGCTCGCCCGGCAGGACAGCGAGGCCTGTCGCGGCGGGGCGCTCGGCGGGTTGAAGGACGCGCGCGACGCGATCGAGACCACCCGCGGCAACCCGACGGTCGAGGCGTTGACCAAGGCGCGCCGCGCGCTCGAGGACCTGCTCGACGCCGGCGGGGCCGGGTGCGGTCCGGCGACCCGCGATGCGATGCAGGAGGCGGCGGCGGCGATCAAGGCCGGGCTCGACGCGCTGGCCAACGCGCCGCCGTCGGGCGTCGACAAGGTCAAGGCCGAGAAGCGGCAGTGCTGGAACTACCGCAACGACTGGAGCGCGGTCGACCCGGCCTGCCACGCGCCGCGTGACGGCCACTACCCGCTGCCGAAGGCGGAGATCGAGGCGATCCTGGCCAAGATCCAGGGCGCCGACGACGGCTTCGCCAGGGTCGAGGTGGTCAACCGCGACCTCGCCTACGAGAAGAAGCGCTACCTCTCAGCGGCGCAGCTGGCGGCGATCCTCGCCCGCCTCGAGACCGACATCGACCGGCTCGAGGCGGTGAAGACCACCGCCCGCCACCTGGTCGACCCGAAGGCCAGCGGCGTCGCGGTACAGCCGATCCGCGACCCGGCGGTGCGGCGCGATGCGCTGCAGACGATCCAGGAGGCCAACGAGTAGAGCGTCCCGCCGCGCTCGGTGTCGAGCTCGGCGAAGGCGTGCGGAACCTCCCATTGACTGTTGTGCGGGCTGAAGTGACGCGGGTATGGGTGGGCCGATGTCGTCCGATGCCTGGATGAGCTACCTGACCTTCGCGGTCTACCTCGTGCTGCTGCTCGGCATCGGCGTCTGGGCCGACCGGCGATACGGCGGCAGCTACCGCGGCTTCGTCGCCGCCGACAAGTCGCTCGGCGCCTGGGTCAGCGCGGTCTCGGCGGCGGCGAGCTCCGAGAGCGCCTGGGTGATGCTCGGCCTGTCCGGCTTCGCCTACGCGACCGGCCCGGCCGCCTACTGGGCGGCGATTGGCTGCGTGCTCGGCTTCGGCGCCACGTCGCTGTGGGTGGTCCGGCAGCTGCGCGCCGGGGCGGCGAGCCTCGAGGCGCTGACGGTCGCCGACTATGTCGAGGCCCGCCTCGGTGATCGGCGGGGCCTCTTGCGCGCCGTCTCGGCGGTGATCGTCACGCTGTTCATGACCGCCTACGTCGTGGCGCAGTTCGTCGGCTCGGGCAAGCAGATGGCGGGGATGGGTCTTCTGCCCTACGAGGGGGGCGTGCTGCTCGGCGCGTTGATCATCGCCGTCTACGTCGTCATCGGCGGTTACGCCGCGGTCTGCTGGACCGACCTCGTGCAGGGGCTGTTGATGGCCCTGGTCATGCTGGTGCTGCCGCTGTTGGCGCTCGCGCGGGCCGGCGGCGTCGGGCCGGTGCTCGAGGAGCTCAGCGCCGCCGGCGTCGGCCTCGTCCCCGGCGGCGAGGGGCTCGGCTGGTTGGCGTTCGGCTTCATCGCCGCGCAGCTGGGCATCGGCACCGGCTACCTCGGCATGCCCCACGCGGTGGTCCGCTACGTCAATATCCGGGACGCGCGCGAGGCGATTCGCGCCGCGTGGATCTCGTTCGGTTGGAGTGTCGTGGTCCTGTTCGGCTCGGTGACCCTCGGCCTGGTCGGGCGCACGGTGGTGCCCGGCCTCGCCGACCCGGAGCACGTGCTCCCCGAGCTGACCGGCCTGCTGCTCCACCCGCTCGTCGCCGGGGTGGTGCTCGCCGCGGTGATGGCGGCGATCATGTCGACCGCCGACAGCCAGCTGATGATGGCCGCGACCTCGTTGGTGCACGACCTCGGCCAGCCGCTCGGCCTGCGCTGGAGCGAGCGGCGCAAGATCTGGACCATCCGCGCCGCGCTGGCGCTGCTCGCCTCGGTGGCCCTGCTGCTCGCGCTCGGCGACGTGAAGGTGATCTACACCTTCGTGCTCCTCGCCTGGGGCGCGCTCGGCGCCGCCTTCTCGCCGGTGATCCTGCTCTGCCTCTACTGGCCGCGGCTGACCCGCGCCGGCGCCCTGGCGAGCTTCGTCGTCGGCCCGGCGGTGATGATGCTGTGGACCTGGGGCCTCGGGCTCGAGTCGACCGACGGCCTGTGGCCGGCCTTCCTGCTCAGCCTGCTCGCCGCGCTGGTCGGCTCGTGGCTCAGCCCGCCGCCCGACCCGGCGCTGTGGCGCAAAGCCCGCGCCGGCGCCTGACGCTCAGCCGCTCACCCCGACGCGCGCGCCTCGAGCGCCGCGCGGCGCAGCTCGCCGCCGGCTACCGGCGGCCCGGGCAACAGGCCGAAGAGCCGGCTCATGCGCAGCGTGTCCCGGGTGCGCTGCCGGTGCAGCTGGCGCACCGCCGCCTCGAGGCCCTGGTTGAAGATGCTCTGACGATACAGGCTGCTCGACATCTGGACGCTCCGCGTGTGCCCTGGTGCTCCGCTGTCTCGGTGCGCAATCCGTGCCAGCAGCTGGTCTACGATAATCCGAGCCCTTACGGCAGGTGCGGCCAGGGTCGTGCAGACCCACGGGTCCACGGTTGCGGTCTCGAGGCAGCAACCGGCGGGCGCGAGGCGGCGGGGAGCCAGCGGTTTCACTTGCCGGTAGGGCGTGCTATGAAGTGACGATTCAGCGACACCACATCCTCGAGGAGGGTTCGATGAGGTTCTCATTCCGGGCGCTGGCTCTCTCGTTGCTCTCAGTCGTCGCCGCGTGTGCCGGCAACAAGCCGACCACGCCCGGAGGTTGCAAGTCGATCGGCGACTGCGACTCCGGGTCGGTGTGTGTGGCCGGGACCTGCCGCGCGATCTGCTACTCCGACGGCGATTGTGTCGAGGGCCAGGCCTGCAGCGGCGAGGGCGTCTGCATACCCAGCACTGTCACCGGCGGTGTGCCGGTGATCTCCCGCGTCGATGGTGACGGAGTCGCCGAGACCGATCCGACCAAGACCGACCACCGCGTCCGGCGGGTGGTGACCATCGACGGGCAGAACCTACGCGAGACGACGGTCACGCTCGCGAACGCGACGATGACCCACCCGCTCGAGATCTGCGAGGCGGGCGGCAATCGGATCAAGGTGCTCTTGCCGCTCGGCCTTTCGGCCGACACCTACCGCCTGACGGTCACCAACCAGGCGGGCAGCTGCGACGCGACGCTGCCGATCCTCCAGGGTGAGCCGGGCCCGCAGGGGACCACCGGGCCCCAGGGCCCCGCGGGGCCACAAGGCGCGCAGGGCGCGCAGGGTGCCCAGGGTATCCAGGGGCCGGCGGGGCCGGCAGGGCCGGCGGGGCCGACACCCGACTTCGCTTCGGTGCTCTCGGTCGTCTCTGCCACCGATGCTCCGGGCACGGGGACGACAGCGAGCGCCACGGCGAGTTGTGGCGCCGGCAAGTACGCCACCGGCGGTGGCTGCGGGATCTACAGCATCGGGAACTGGAACGGTGTGATCCCCAAGATCGATGAGCCGGTCGTCTCCAACAACCTGCCCACCGGCTGGACCTGTGCCTGCGCCGCAAAAGACGGCACTTGCGCGGTGAAGGCAAGCGTCATCTGCGCTGATTGACCCGCGCGCGCCAAATCACTCCTCGAGCGGCCACCGCTCGGGGAGGACCGGTGCCGGCACCAGCCACTCCCGGATACCCAGCTCGCCGAGAGAGGTGGGGGCCACGAACACTGCCTCGCCACGCTCCACCGACACGACGCGCACCGGCACCGTCGCGCTTGGTTGGTTGAAGACCACCAACTCGCCGCTGCTCAGGCGCGCGAGTGCGGCGACGCGCGGCGGCGGTGCCTCGTCGCGGGAGCGCCGCGCGACCACGATGCCCGCCGAATCGGCGAGAGATCGACCGAGCTCGTCGAGTGGCGCGCCGGCCGCGGGCAGCGGACCGTCGAGCCGGGCGCCGTAGTAGGCGAGGAAGTAGGCCACCGCGCCCAGGTCCGGGTTCCCCCCGCCGCGGAAGCGCGCGTACGGCTCTGCCTCGACGACCAGTGGTTGGCCGACCCACGCCTCTCGGACCGCCAGCCAAGCACGACGCGCGTCGCCTTCACTCCGCTCGACGAGCGCGAAGGAGCCGAGCGTCGCCGCGGGGAGTAGTATCATCGCCGCGCCGGCGAGCAACGGGGCGAAGCGCACGAGCCTCCGTGGCAGCGCTGGTGTGGCTAACGGTGAGGGACGCGCAGCGCGCCAGGCGAGCAGAGCGAGCATCGCTAGGCACAGCCAGGGCAACGTCGGCCTCAGGGTGAGGTAGGGGGTGCGGTCGTCGTGGCGCTCGACCGTGAAGCGCGACGCCGCCGGGTAGCGGAACGGCGCGCGAGGGTTGAGTCGGCCCCAGCGATCGATGCGGCCCGACGGGCCGGCGTTGCTCGCCCAGATCATGTCGCGCCCGAGCTCGAGCGCGCGTAGCCGCGTCAAGCCGAGGTGCGCGAAGGCGACCATCCCGCTGCCGAACGAGACGTCGTTGACCGTCGCGGCCAGGAGGTTGGCGTCGGCCTCGACCAGTCGCCGGCCGGGCCGCGCGAGGAGCGACTCGTTGCAGATGAGCGCGCCGATCCGCGTCTGCGTGTCCACCGGCAAGGGGGCGTGATCTCGACCGGCGCCGAGCGGCGCCTCGCCGAACGGTGCCAGCTCGACCTTGTGGTGCACGCCGTGCCAGCGGCCAGCCGTGTCCACTGCGGCGATCGCGTTCGTCCGCCTGGCCGCGTCGTCGACCAGGAACGAGGTGACCAGCGCCGCCTGGCCTCGCTCACGCGCCCAGATCTGCCACCAACGTCGGCCGTCACGGGTGAGTAACGAGAAACGGCCGTCGTAGGTCTCGGTGGTGACCACCAGGGCAGCCCCATCCAGCTGGGCGAGCAGCGCGGCGAAGCGCCGGTCGAAGAGCCCTTCGACCTGGCCGTGGACCAGCCGTCCCTCGTAGTAGTCTCGGCCGACGTTGATCTGCGGCACACCGACCTCGAGCGGTGCGCCGGCCGCCGGCGCGGTGAGGTGGGCGGCGCCGGCGAGGGCGAGCAGCAGGGTGACGGCGAGCGCGAGCGGAGCGATGATCACGCCGACGCGCCGCCACGCCGGGCCCGGGGCCGGCGAGCCGGCGACCAACCTGCCGACCGAGGTCAGCACACCGGCGGCGAGCAGCGCACCGATGCCGCTGCTTCCGACCAGGCGCGCGCCGGCGGCGAGCGCCGGCAGCTCGACGAGCAGCAATGCCTCGCCTTTGTAGGGCAGCCCGGCGACGTCGAGCAGCTCCTGGCCGACGAGGCTCACGCAGGCACCGGCGGCGCCGAGCGTCCAGGGGGACGCAAACCGGCGCACGGCCCAGTAGGCCCACAGGCCGGCGGGGATGGCATACACGCCCACACCAAGGCCGACGAAGGTCAGCGGCACCGTCAGGCCCCAGCTCGCCATGCCGGCCGAGATCGGGGCGAGCAGCCCGACGCCGAAGCCGACCGCGACGCACAGCGCGCGCCACCACGACGAGGCGGTGGCGGTGAGCCAGGCGAAGCTGGCCAGGCCGGCGAGCCCGACCCACGTCCAGCCGATGCCCGACTGGCCGGCGGCGGCCGCAAGGCCAACGAGCACGGCGAGGGCGACGCCGCCGGCCAGCGCGCGCCCGCCGGTCGGCGTCGTCGTGCTCATTCGACGGCGAGCACGGTCAGGTCGACGACGGTCTCGCGCTCGACCGGCAGCGCAAGCAGCGCCCGCGCGAGCGGCGCGGGGAGCCACAGGCGCACGGTCTCGCCGACACGCATCGCCTGCAGCGCCGCCGCAAGCTCACCGGCGCGCGTCACCTCGATGCTCGATCGCCGGGCCTGGAGCAACGGCTCACCGATGTGCAGCGCCCCCGGCTGCCAGGCGGTCAGCTCGACCTCGGCCCGGCCAGCGTGCGAGAGCGGCGGCCCAGCGCCGGGGGCGAGGCGAAGCGCTCGCACGCCAGAGCCGATCTGCTCCGCCTCTGGGGGCGGGCCGCTCAGCTCTGGCGGGGAAAAGCGGCTCGCCGGGGAGGGCGACGGCGCGGCGTCGACCACCTGCACCGCATCGCTCTCCCGCACGCCGATCAGCTCCAGGTCGATGATCATCGCCAGCGCGCGCCAGGCGGGCGGCGCCCAGACGCCGACCGTGCCGCGCGGGAACCAGCCGCGCGCCCGGCCGCCTACCCCGAGCGTCGCGAGCTGCTCGCGGATGAACGGCGGCGGGGTCGACATCGTGAACACGCTCGGGCCGGCGTACTGGTAGGTGCTGAAGACCAGCGTGCCGTCGTCGGTCCACGCGGTCAGCTCTGCGAGCACCGAGGACCGCTCGCCGGGGCGCGGCGGCGCGCCGGGCGCCAGCGTCAGCCA
>JBFYZW010000020.1:0-8641 GCA_041309305.1 Deltaproteobacteria bacterium
CTCGATCAGGAGCCGCGTGGTGCGCGTGTGCCCGCCGATCGCCGCGAGGTGCAGCGGGGTGCGCTCCTGCCGGTCGGTCGCGTCGATGGCGGCGCCGTGGTCGAGCAGCAGCCGCGCGCGGCCGGTCCGGCCTTGACGCGCTGCGTGATGCAGCGCCGTCAGCCCATCGGCGTCCCGCCAGGTCAGCTCGGCGGGCGTCGGTGGCGGTCCGGCGCGGCAAGCCGTGGCCAAGAGCAGGAACAGGCTCCATCTTGACCCGGTACGACCGCGCGCGCCTTGGTGGCGCTCGGCGCCCGGGCTATACTTTGGCTTTGGCACGTTGGAGGTCGCTCGATGCTCAGTCGTCCGGGTGCGGCGTCTCCGACCGTGAGCTCATACCAGATGCGGCGTCGTCACGGGAGGGCGCGCGGCCTCGCGTGGGTCGCCGCGATGGGGCTCTGCGCCCTGGCGTCGCCTGCCGCGGCCCACTGGTGCGACTGCCTGTGGGACTCGCGCTACAACATCGTCATCCGCCCGGTGCTCGACAGCATCGACGTGCCCGAGGTCGGCAGCGCGACGCTCGAGGTCTGGCTGCAGAACAACATGGGCTACCCGCTGTCGAATTACGCGCTCTACGCCTTCGCCAACGACTTCAACATCGTGCGCAGCGTCGACTCCTCGAGCCGCACCGGCAGCTTCGTCTTGCCCGGCGAGCGGGTGCGCGAGACGTTGACCATCACCCGCGACGGGGTGGACGAGACGATCGCCATCGACGACATCAGCTTCTACGTCCGCTTCGGCGGCGGGGTGCAGGACTCGGGCTACGGCTCGAGCAACGTGACCAGCCCGCCGTCGACGGTCAACCCGAGCAGCGACACCGCGGCGCGGCGGCAGGCGGGGAGCGTCTTCCACGGCGTGACCCCGATCTTCGAGTCGGACAGCAACACCAGCCAGGCCCGCCACCTGCGCTCGGCGGTGCGCGCCGACTTCGGTGACGCCGGCGAGCGGGCGAACGGGATCACCTACCTGTTCAACGAGTACTGCGTCGGCCGCGACTCCTGGGCGAGCGGCGACGGGCGGCCGGTAAACGCCGCGGTCGCCTGCCCGCCGGTCGACGGCCCGCCGGATACCGCGTGCGCCAGCGAATCGGCGCGCACCGGCCAGACGATGACCAAGTACGACTGGCAGCACGTCTGGTCGGCCGGCGAGCTGGTCTACCGCTGGTCGATCCTCTCCGACGTGCAGCGCGCGGCGCTGCGCGACCGGCTCTACTGCGGCTCGCGCGACGAGGTGGTCGCGGTGCGGGTCTTCAACCTCTTCCTGCTCGGCTTCTTGGGCAAGCAGACCGGCGGCGACGGACCGTTCACCGCCGACGTCTCGGGCGCCGCCGGCGCCAGCTCCCGGGCCTTCCTCACCGGCCTGGCCGGCGGCAGCGGCGCGGTGGCCAACGCCGCGAAGGCGGCGCTCTTGATGATGGGCGAGACGACCCGGCAGACTGCCGTCGAGGGCTGCCTGACCTCCGGCGACGCGTTCGCCGAGATCGTCTGCGCCGCGGCGCTCAATATCCAGGGGCTCGACGCCAACGACGCGTACATCATCGCCGAGGTCTCGAACCGCGTCTCGTGGACCTACAACGAGGGGGACGCGGCCAGCGAGTGGGTCGGGCTGTACGCCGCGCACGTGCTCAACCTGGCCGCCTGGCACTACCGCACCTGGCAGCCGGCGGCGGCCGACGCCGGCGTCGTCTCGTTCTACCGCGAGGAGGAGGTCGCACCGCGCGCGCCGGCCAACCTCGGCTGTGCGCTCACCGGCGCGCCGCCGCAGCTGACCCTGACCTGGAACGCGGTGACCCAGGACACCGGCGGCGGCGCCGAGCCGTTCTACGTCGGCTACCGGATCTACTGGGGCGAGGCGGCCGGCAACTACGTGCACGCCGGCTACACCACCGCGACCAGCTTCATGCCGCCGAACCTGGCGCCCGGCGGCACCTACTTCTTCACCGTGCGGGCGGTGGACGACTCGCTCAACGCCTCGAGCGCGGCGCCGGAGGTCTCCTGCGTCGTCGGGCCGGACGCCGATCCGCCGACCGCGGTCATCACCTGCGCGCCGACCAGCGGCACCGCGCCGCTGTCGGTCACCTGCGACTGCGATCAGAGCTCGGACCCGAACGACAACATCAACCACTGCTACTTCCGCGTCGGCAGCAGCGGCACCTGGCAGGAGGGGCTGGGCAGCGGCGTCACCTTCGACTTCAGCACCGCCGGGTCGCGCACCGTCAACCTGCGGGTCACCGACGACACCGGGCTCGAGGACACCGACCAGGTGACGATCACGGTCAACGATCCGAACAACGACGCGCCGGCTGCGGTGGTCACCGCCGACGTCACCAGCGGCACGCCGCCGCTCACCGTGCAGCTCGACGGCAGCGGTAGCTCCGACCCGGACGGCGCCATCGTCGCGTACGCCTGGGACTTCGACGACAGCCAGACCTCGACCGAGCCGAGCCCGACGCACGTCTTCGCCACCGAGGGGGTCTACGACGTGACGCTGACGGTCACCGACGACGGCACGCCGGCGTTGACCGGCGAGGGCACCGTGCGCATCACTGTCTCGGCCTCGGGGACGGTGAACCAGCCGCCGGCGTGCGCCAACCCGACCGTGAGCCCCGAAAGCGGCGATCTGCCGCTGCGCGCCACCTTCGACGCCCGCTCGTGCATGGACCCGGACGGTGACACCTTGACCATCGCCTGGACCGTGGCCTCGGTGTGGAACCCGCAGGTCGAGCTCAGCGGCGCGCTGGTCGAGCACACCTTCACCGCCGAGGACGAGTACACCGTGACCTTGACGGTGACCGACGACGGCGTGCCGCCGCGGCAGATCGATCGGGTGTTCGACGTGCACGTCGGCGAGGCCGATCCGTTCGACCCGGATGGCCTCGCGCCGCTGGTCGCGGCCGGCTGCGGCTGCACCGCCGGCGGGAGCGGTTGGGGTGCGCTGGTCCTGGTGTGGGTGCTGCGCCGCGGCCGGCGAGCCGGTCGCGGCTGAGGTGCCGGTCGCCGGCGGGGAGAGCGATTTCGGGGAGCAGGGCGTGGGGTTGCGCGCGAAGCTGATCGCGGCGGTGTTGCCGTCGTTCCCCTGAGCGGGGCTCAGGGCTGTGGCGCGGCGGTCGGCGCCGGATCCTCGAGCACGAGCGGCGGTTGGCTCTCCGGCGGCGGTGGGGGGGGCGGCGGCGGCGGGGTGGGGAGGGCCAGGCCAGCGGCGGTGCAGATCTCCTGGTAGAGCCGCTGGTTGACCAGCGCCACCAGCCGCCGGGTCTCCTCGCGGGTCAGGCGGTGTGCCGGGGTCGGCGCCAGGTGCGGCTCGAGCGGGCGCTGGATCGCGTCGGTGACCAGCAGCACGCCGCCACCGCCGACCACGACGCCGCCGAGGCCCATGCCGAGCGACACCGCCGACGGCACGCTGTTCTCGCCGCTGCCGTAGAGGTACCAGCCGACCGACGAGACGATCGCGCCGGTGGCGGCGATCAACATGCCGATGTAGACCCAGGTGCCGCGCCGCTCCATCTCGACGCGGGTGCGATCGATGAACAGGTCCTCGCCGGCGAGCAGCGCCAGCTGCGCGTCCGAGATCGGCACGCCGCGCAGCAGCACCTGCCAGTCGTCGAACACCGGCACCGCCGGACGGTCGACGCGGTCGATGGTCAGCTGCGGCAGGTGCTGCGCCGCCGGGCAGAGGTGCTCGGCGCGCGCGGCGCCGGCGATCGTCGACGCCGCCGCGACCAGGCAGACGGCGCGTGCGCAGCCGAGACCCATCGCCCCCTCCTCACTCCTTCTCGCCGTCGGCCTTCTCGATTGCCGCGGCCACCCGATCGAGCGCGACAGCGCGCTCGAGGCGGTCGCTGGGGTGGAACTCGCGGAAGGCGCGCGAGAAGCGCGCGACGTTGGTCTCGCTCAGCCGCGCGGCCAGCTCGCGACCGCTGTCGCTCAGCGCCACCTGCACGGTGCGGCGATCGTCGGTGCCGGGCACGCGGCTGACCCAGCCCTTGTCCTCGAGCAGCTTGAGGTTGCGGGTCATCGTGCTGACCGCCAGGCCCTGCTCCTCGGCCAGATCGGAGATGCGCACCAACCGGCTCGCGGCCTGCTCGAGGGTCAACAGGATGCGCATCTGCGAGACCGAGACCCCGAGCGAGGTGGCGGCCTGCCGCTCCATGCGCGCCAGCGCCGAGGCCAGCCGTTGGACGGAACGAACCAGGCGGGTGTCGGTCATCGGTCAACCAAAGGCGTCGAGGCCGGTCAGGGCGCGGCCGAGGGTCAGGGTGTGGACCTCGTGCGTGCCCTCGTAGGTGTAGACGCTCTCGAGGTTCATCAGGTGCCGCATCGGCGAGTAGGCGTCGGTGATGCCGACCGCGCCGAGCATCGCCCGGGCGGTGCGCGCCGCGTCGCGGGCGACGCGCACGTTGTTGCGCTTGAGCAGCGAGACCTGCACGTGGCTCAGCCGGCCCTGGTCCTTGAGCCGGCCGCAGTGCAGCGCCAGGAGGCGGCCGAGGGTGATCTGCGTCGCCAGCTCGGCGAGCTGCGCCTGGTAGAGCTGGAAGGCGTTGAGCGGCTTGTCGAACTGGCGCCGCTCTGCGCCGTAGGCGAGCACGGTGTCGAAGCAGTCGCGCGCCGCGCCGATCGCCCCCCAGCCGATGCCGTAGCGGGCCTGGGTCAGACAGCTGAGCGGGCTCTTGAGCCCACCCGACTCGGGCAGGAGGTGGTCGAGCGGTACGCGGCACTCGTTCAGGTGGATCTCGCCGGTGGGCGAGGCGCGCAGCGACAGCTTCCCTTCGACCGCCGGGGTCGAGAAGCCCGGCGTGCCGCGCTCGACGACGAAGCCGCGCACCCGGCCGTCCTCGTCCTTCAGCTTGGCCCAGACGACCGCCAGGCCGGCGACCGGGGAGCTGGTGATCCAGGCCTTGATCCCGTCGAGGACGTAGTGGGCGCCGTCTTTGACCGCGGTGGTGCGCATCGAGGCCGGGTCGGAGCCGGCGCCCGGCTCGGTCAGGCCGAAGCAACCGAGGAGCTCGCCGCGGGCGAGGGGCGGCAGCCAGCGCTGGCGCTGCGCCTCGGTGCCGTAGGTGAGAATCGGGTACATCACCAGCGCGTTCTGCACCGAGCAGATCGAGCGCAGGCCGCTGTCGCCCCGCTCGAGCTCCTCGTAGATCAGCCCCGCGGCGACGTGGTTCATCCCGGCGCCACCGTAGCCCTCGAGCGTGGCGCCGAAGACGCCCAGCTCGGCGAGCTCGGGGATGAGCGCCAGCGGGAACTCACCGGCGCGGTGCGCCTCGGTGAGGCGTGGCCGGAAGCGCTCGGTGACCCAGGCGTGCACCGCGTCGCGCGCGGCGCGCTCCTCGTCGCCGAGCAGCTGCTCGACGGCGACGAGCTGGTCGATGGTCATCGGCTCGCTCATGGGCACTCCCGGCTGTCCCTATCACCCGCCCGGCAGGCGGGCCAGGGGCTCAGCGCACCGCCGTCGTCTTGTCGCCCTGCTCGGCCTCGGCGACCGGCGCTGGCGCCGACGCGGCGCCGGCGAGCGCGGTGTCGCCAAACGGCGGGCCGAGCTCGAGGTCGAGCGCGCGGGTGACGAAGGTCCAGGCGTCGGCCGCCTCCTCGATCTGCATGCGCGTCGGCTTGCCCCGCCCGTGGCCGGCGCGGGTCTCGACGCGCAGCAGCACCGGCGCCGCGCCGGTCTGCGCCTGCTGCAGCGTCGCGGCGAACTTGAAGCTGTGGCCGGGCACCACTCGATCGTCGTGGTCGGCGGTGGTGAGCAGCACCGGCGGATAGGCCTGCGGCCGGGCGTTGTGCAGCGGCGAGTAGGCGCGCAGGGTCTGGAACATCCGCGGGTCGTCGGCCGAGCCGTAATCGTCGACCCAGGCCCAGCCGATGGTGAACTTGTGGAAGCGCAGCATGTCGAAGACGCCGACCGCCGGCAGCGCCGCGCCGAACAGGTCCGGGCGCTGCACCAGGCTGGCGCCGACCAGCAGGCCGCCGTTCGAGGCCCCGCCGATCGCCAACCGCGCCGGGCGGGTGTAGCCGGCGTCGATCAGGTGCTGCGCCGCGGCGATGAAGTCGTCGATGGTGTTCTGCTTCTGGTGCAGCCGCCCGGCATCGTGCCACTCCTCGCCATACTCGCCGCCGCCGCGGGCGCAGGCGACCGCGTAGACGCCGCCCATCTCCATCCAGACCAGCGGCGCGACCCGGAACCAGGGGGTGAGCGCGATGTTGAAGCCGCCGTAGCCGTACAGGTAGACCGGCAGGTCGCCGTTGGGCTTCAGCCCCTTCTTGTGGCTGACGAACAGCGGCACGCGCGTGCCGTCGCGGCTGGTCGCGAAGAGCTGCTCGGTGACGTAGTCGTCCGGGTTGAAGGCGACCGCCGGCTTGGCGAGCACGCTGCTCTGCTGCTTGACCAGGTCGTAGCGGAAGATGGTCGTCGGCGTGGTGAAGCTGGAGTAGGCGTAGAAGGTCTCGCTGTCGCGCCGCTCGCCGGCGAAACCCCAGACGCTGCCGATGCCCGGCAGCTCGAGCTCGCGCAGCAGGTTGCCGTCGCGGTCGTAGAGCTCCACCGCGTTGTAGGCGTCGCGCAGGTAGACGGCGACCAGCTGATCGCCGACCAGCGCGGCGCTCTCGAGCGTCGAGTGCTTCTGGCCGATCACCTCGCGCCACTCGGTGATCGCCGGCGCGCCGAGGTCGATGGCGACCACCCGGCCGCGCGGCGCCGCCTCGGTGGTGCGGAAGTAGAAGCGCGGCCCGTCGTTGCCGAGGAAGTCGAAGGCGGCGTCGAAGTGGTCGATGAGCGGCTTGATCCTGCCGTCGAGCTCGTCGAGCCGCTGGGTGAGAATCATGTTGCGATCGTCGGTGCCGCGGCTGACGCTGATCACCAGGTAGGTGCCGTCGTCGCTGACCTCGGGCGAGAAGCTCCACTGCTTCTCGTCGTCGCGCCCGTAGATCAGCCGATCGGCGCGCTGCTCGGTGCCGAGGCGGTGGTAGTAGAGCTTGTTGAAGTAGTTGGGCTGCTCGCGCATCTCGCCCTTCTTCGGCTTCGGATAGCGGCTGTAGTAGAAGCCCTCGCTGTCGTGGGTCCAGGCGACGCCGGTGAACTTGATCCACTTGAGCGTGTCGGGCAGGTCGCGGCCGGTCTCGACGTTGCGCACCTTCCAGATCGCCCAGTCGGAGCCGGCGATCTGCAGGCCGTAGGCGACGAGCTTGCCGTCCCAGCTCGGCGCGTAGCCGGTGAGCGACACCGTGCCGTCGGCGGCCATCGTGTTCGGATCGAGCAGCACGCGCGCCGGTCCGGGCAGCGCGTCGGCGATGTAGAGCACGTCCTGGTCCTGCAGCCCGTCGTTCTTGGTGAAGAAGTAGTGGGCGCCGCGCTTGAGCGGCACCCCCTGGCGCGGGAAGCTCCACAGCTCGGTCAGGCGCTTCTTGATCGCCGCCCGCGCCGGCACCGGCGCGAGGTACTGCTCGGTCAGCGCGTTCTGTTGGCGTACCCACTCCACCGTCGCCGGCGCGTCGACCTCCTCGAGCCAGCGGTAGGGGTCGGCGATCTCGACGCCGTGGTAGACGTCGCGCTGCTCGCCGCGCGGCGCGTGCGGGTAGACGATTCGCCCGTCGGCGGTGATGCCGGGCTTCGGCGGTGGGGGCTTGCCGCAGGCGGCGGCGACCAGCAACAGCGGCAGGGGCAACAGCGCGGCGATGGACCGGGTCATCGGGGGTATCCTCCGTGGCAGAGCGCCGCCCTTTTACGACCACTGACGCGGGTCGGTAAAGAGGGCGGCGCCTCCTTATAGTAGTGCGCGCCCACCGGGGCGCCAGGCGCGTCGCAGATTGCGACGCGGCGCCTGTTGCAATCTGGGACACCGCGCGCCCCGGCGGCCGCACCGGCGCCCGTTCGGCCGTCCAATCGAGCAGAAAGACGCTGGTTTCGTCGTGCCGTGCGGCGCGCACGCCTCTTGCTTTGGCAGGGGGGCGGAGGTCACGATGAGAGAGCAACGCAGCCCCAACAGTCACCGCGACGCCGCCGGCGTGGTCGACGAGCGGGTGGTCCGCCAACTCCTGCGCGTCAACGCCAGCCTGCGGCAGGGGCGGACCACCGGCGAGGTGAAGCGCGCCCTCGAGCGCGGCGAGCCGCTGACGCCGACGCCCGCCGTCGTCGCCGAGGAGCCGACCATCCACTGCGCGGCAGTGGGGCTCGCGACCGAGCAGCTCGGTGAGACGATCGGCTTCTTCGTCCGCGGCAAGCGCCAGGAGCTCGACGCGCGGCTCGGCGAGATCGAGCGCCGCCGCCGGGCCCTCGATGAGGAGGCACGCCGGGCGCGCTACGCGGTGCGCGAGCAGCTGGTCGCCTTCGTCGCGCTGCTCGACGCCCGCCAGGTCGACCTGCACGGCGCCACCGTCTGGCAACCACACCGCGATTTTCTCGCCGAGCTCGAGCTCAACCCGGCCACGCTGGTGGCCCAAGGCTGCCGCCGCCGCGGCTAGAGGCACACATGAACCCGACAGCGCTCCCCGTCCGTTTGTCCATCGCTCACCCGCTCGCCGGCCCCGCCGGCGCCGTTCACGGCGCGCCGCGCGTCGGGGCACGCGCCCCGCTCCACCTGGTCGAGCCGGCGCCGGTGCCGTCCCCC
>JBFYZW010000021.1:0-9676 GCA_041309305.1 Deltaproteobacteria bacterium
CGGCGCGGGTGACCGGGTGTGGCGGCGTCGTGCTCGGCAGCTACCGCGAGCCGCTGGCCGGCCACTGGCACCTGGTCGCCGGGCTACCGATCGACCAGGTGGCGCCGACGCCGTTCCAGCGCGATCTGTCCGACACCCACGTCGGCCGGCTGGTCAAGGTGATCGACGAGCTCGATCGCTTCGTCGATCCGATCATCGTCGTCCATTCGGCGGAGGGGGGGTTCTGGACCCCGAACGGTCACCACCGCCTGGCGGCGATGCGCGAGCTGGGCGCCCGGGCGATCGTCGCGCTGGTGCTCGCCGAGCCGCAGGTGGCCTTCCGCATCCTAGCGCTGAACACCGAGAAGGCGCACAACGTGCGCGAGAAGTCGCTCGAGGTGGTCCGCATGGCCCGGGCGCTGGCGGCGCTCGATCCGCGACCCGAGCGGGAGTTCGCGGCCGAGTTCGAGGAGGCGAGCCTGGTGACGCTCGGCGTCTGCTACGAGCAGCGCGGCCGCTTCGCCGGCGGCGCCTACCAGCCGGTGCTGCGGCGCATCGACGGCCTGCTCGCCGCGCCGCTGCCGCGGGCGCTCGAGATCCGCGCGGCGCGGGCCGCGGCGCTGTTGGCGCTCGACGATCGGGTCAACGCCGCGGTCGCGGCGCTCAAGGCGCGCGGGCTCACCAGCCCCTACCTGAAACCGTTCGTCCTGGCGCGCATCAACCCGCTGCGCTTCAAGCGCGACGCGACCGGCGACTTCGACGAGACCGTCGCCAAGATGACGCGCGCCGCCGAGCGCTTCGACGCGGCGAAGATCGGCGCCGGCGATCTGACCGGCGCCGCCGGGCCGCCCGAGGAGTGATGCGTTGTCGTCGTCGTGGCGCGCGTGGTAGGACGGGGGAATGAGCGACAACCTCGACCCGGACACCCGGGAGCTGATCGCCGAAGGGGAGCGCCTGCGGGCCGGCAAGCGTGGTCGGGTGCCGAAGACCCGCCAGTTGGTCAGCCAATCGGAGCGGCTCATCGGCCGACGGCGCGGCGGCGGCGGCCTGCGCCCGATCGTCTGGGTGGCGCTGGTCGGGATCATCGCCGCGGCTGTCCTCGGCTACCTGCTCTGGTTCCGCTTCTGAGCGCTTGACACCGCCCGCGCGGGCACTACCCCTTGAGTCACGGACATCGAACCAGGCGCCCCGGGCGCCGAGGAGGAACAACAATGCTGATGCGCAATTGGCACGAGCTGGACGACCTCTTGTTCAAGCCGTGGTTGGATCTGTTCCGCTACCATCCGACCTTCGGCGCGGCGCGGACGGCGGGCTGGGACGGCGCGCTGCCGCGGGTGAACGTCTGGACCAACGACGACGCGGTGCTGGTCACCGCCGAGGCGGCGGGAGTCGACCCGTCGAGCCTCGACCTGTCGGTCCAGGACAACACGCTGACCATCCGGGGCGAGCGGCAGCCGTTGAGTCTGGCCGACGAGGACACCTACCACCACCGCGAGCGTTGCTACGGCACGTTCGAGCGCACCGTCGAGCTGCCCTTCCAGGTCGACGTCGAGCGGGTCAGCGCGTCACTGCGCGACGGTGTGCTCGAGGTGCAGCTGCCGCGCGCCGAGAACGACAAGCCGCGCCGCATCCAGGTGACCGCCGGTTAAACCTTCATCCTTGACTGAGGAGGAACGACCATGTCGAACCAGAGCCTTCAGCCCCGCGAGCCGGACGTGCTGCAGCGGGCGAACGAGAACGAGGCGCCCGCGCTGCCGGTGTTCGTGCCGCGCGGCGACATCTATGAGACCGCGAACGACGTCGTGCTGGTGCTCGACGTGCCGGGCGCGAACCAGGAGCAGGTGGAGGTCACCCTCGAGGGGGATCTGCTCACCGTCACCGCGACCCCGACGGTCCCGGCGCGCGACGGCTTCACGCTCGCCTATCGGGAGTACGTCCCCGGTCGCTGGCAGCGCGAGTTCCGCGTCTCGGCCGAGGTCGATCGGGAGCGGATCACCGCCGGCGTCCAGGGCGGCGTGTTGACCGTGACCGTGCCCAAGCGCGAGACCGCCCGCCGGCACAAGATCCCGGTCCGGGGCGACTGAGAACGGAGCCGTTGGATAAGCAGAACGAGCTGAAAAATTCATTTGTTACAATATGATGGGCGCTGGTCTTGACAAACCGAGGCCAGCGCCCATATATGTTTATCGTATCAGTAAGCGGCGTTTTGGGGCCCTTGCAACCGGACGGGTTGCCAGCGTCTCTTTGGCGTTGTAAGGAGGCCGCCTGGGGAATGCCGACGGCCTCGGGTGGGTTTGAGATCAAGCGATGAGCACCGCGTTGACCCTCAGCCATGGCGAGCTCGACCGATACCTGGCCGAGGTGACTCGCCACCCCCTGCTCAGCCGCGAGGAGGAGCTGGCGCTGGCGCGCCGGTGGCGCGACGAGCAGGACGTCGGCGCCGCGCACGCGCTGGTGGTCGCCAATTTGCGCTTCGTGGTCAAGATCGCCCACGAGTACCGCGGCTATGGCCTGAAGCTCCTGGACCTGATCCAGGAGGGCAACGTCGGCCTGATGCACGCGGTGAAGAAGTTCGATCCCGACCGCGGCTATCGGCTCATCTCCTACGCGGTGTGGTGGATCCGGGCCCAGATCCACGAGTTCATCATGCGCAGCTGGTCGCTGGTCAAGCTCGGCTCCGGGCGACTCAAGCGCCGGCTGTTCTTCAAGCTCCGCGCCGCGCGCGCCCGGCTGACCCAGGAGCAGGGCCAGGACGGCGAGGCGCCGAGCGCCGACGCCCAGGTCCTCGCCGCGCGCCTCGGGGTGGGCGAGGAGCTCATCTCCGAGATGGAGATGCGCCTGGCGGCCCGGGACTTCTCGCTCGACGCGCCGGTGAGCGACGGCGCGACCACCGAGCACCTCGACCTGCTCGTCGACGACGAGCCCAGCGCCGAGGAGCAGCTCGATCACGCCCGCGGGCTCAAGCTCCTCCACGGGGCGATCGCCGAGACGGCGGAGGGGTTGGACGAGAAGGAGCGCTACATCCTCGAGAACCGTCTGCTCAGCGACGAGCCGGCCACCCTGGCCGACATCGGCCGGCGCTACGGCGTCTCGCGTGAGCGGGCGCGTCAGCTCGAGAGTCGGTTGGTCGACAAGCTACGCATCAAGGCGCAGGAGTTGGCGGCCGCCCCGGCCTAAACGGGGGTGCGCGATTCGCGCACACCCCGTTGTCGGTTTTCCCTCGCGCGAAGCCGCGCTTTGGCGATCGGGAACCGTGACCGTCCGTGTTGGGGCGCGAGGCGGCCGCGGCGAGTTGGGTCAGCCCGGGTTGGCCTTCATGAAGGCGCGCATCAGCTCGGCGAGCTTCTCAGCGCCCTCGAGCGGCATCGCGTTGTACAGCGAGACGCGGATCCCGCCGACGCTGCGGTGGCCCTTGATCCCGACGAAGCCCTTCTGCTTCGCCTCGGCGATCAGCTTCTTCTCGAGGTCCTCGCTCGGCAGGCGCAGCGTGATGTTGGCCCACGAGCGGCTGTCCTTCTGCACCGTGCCCTTGAAGTAGGCCGGGTGCTCGTCGATCAACCCGTAGATGACCTTCTGCTTCGCGTCGTTGACCTTCTCGACCGCGGCCAGGCCGCCCTGCTTCTTCACCCACTCGAGCACCAGCTTGACCAGGTAGATCGGGAAGGCCGGCGGGGTGTTGTACAGCGAGTCCTTGTCGGCGTGGGTCTTGTAGTTGAGCATCGTCGGCAGCTTCTCGGGGCAGCGCGCGAGCAGATCCTCGCGCACGACGACGACCGTGACGCCTGCCGGACCGATGTTCTTCTGCGCGCCGGCGTAGATCAGCGCGAACTTGCCGAAGTCGCGCCGCCGGGAGAGCACGTCGCTCGACATGTCGCAGATGAGCGGCACCGACCCGGCGTCGGGGAAGGTCTGGAACTGCGTGCCGTAGATGGTGTTGTTCGAGGTCAGGTGCAGGTAGGCGGCGTCGCCGGGCACCTTGATGTCGCTGGCCTTGGGCACGAAGCCGTACTTCTGCTCCTTGCTCGAGGCGAGCACCTGCACGTTGCCGATCTTCTTCGCCTCCTTGATCGCCTTGCTCGACCACTCGCCGGTGTCGACGTAGGCGGCGGTCTTGCCCTCGCCGAGGAAGTTCTGCGGCACCATCGTGAACTGGGTCGACGCGCCGCCGCCGACGAACAGCACCTTGTAGTTGGCGCCCAGACCCATCAGCTCGCGCATCAGGTCCATCGCCGTCTTGTTGATCTCCTCGAACTCCGGGCTGCGGTGGGAGATCTCGAGGATCGACATCCCGGTGCCGCGGTAGTCGAGCAGCTCCTCCTGGGCGGTCTTGAGCACCTCGAGGGGCAGCGTCGCCGGACCGGGGTTGAAGTTGAACACGCGCTTGGTCATGACGAACCTCCGTGAAGTTGGGACGAGGGGTTACTTCTTGGCCGCCCACTCGCCGATGATGCGATCAACCATGATGCCGATGCGGGTCATGTTCTCCTTGGTCGAGGCGCCGATGTGCGGCGCGAGCAGGACCTTCGGGTGCTTGGTCAACGGGGAGTTCTCTGGCGGGTCGGAGTAGAAGACGTCGGTCGCGTAGCCGGCGAGCTTGCCCGAGTCGAGCGCCGCGACCACGTCCTCCTCGACCACCAGCTTGCCGCGCGCGGTGTTGACGACGTAGGCGCCGTCCTTGAAGCGCTTCAAGGTCTCCTTGTTGATGATCCCCTTGGTGTCGGGGAGCAGCGGCATGTGCAGCGAGATGTAGTCGGAGGAGGCGGCGGTCTCCTCGAGGGTGGGCAGGATCTCGGCGAAGTCGTTGAAGGCGACGTCAGGGTGCCAGCCGAGCACCTTCATGCGGAAGGCGTTGGCCCGCGCCGCCAGCGCCAGCCCGATGCGGCCCAGGCCGAGGATGCCGAGGGTCTTGCCGTACAGCTCGGTGCGCTCGAGCTCCTTCTTCAACCACTTGCCCTCGCGCATCGAGGTGTCTGCCTGGGCGATGTGGTTGGGCAGGGCGATCATCATCGCGAAGGCGAGCTCGGCCACCGCCACGGTCGAGGCGTCGGCGGTGTTGCGCACCTGGATGCCGCGCTCAGCCGCCGCGGCGAGGTCGATGTTGTCGAGGCCCACGCCGCCGCGGATGATCAGCTTCAGCTTGCGCGCCTGGTGCAGGTACTCCTTGGTCGCCTTGGTCTTGCTGCGCACCAGGATGACGTCGGCCTCGGGGGCGCGGTTCTTGTCGTCGGTCACCTCGCCGTACTTCGCCAGCGTCTTGGGCAGTTGCTTGTCGAACGCGTCGGAGATGAGGATCAACATCGGGGACTCCATCGTCTTGGGTTACTCAGACAGAAGGCTCACGACCACGCCGTCGCGGAGCTTCGGCTCAAACCAGGTGGACTTGGGCGGCATCACCTCGCCCGCGTCGGCGACCTTGAACAGCTGCTCGAGCGTCGTCGGGTAGACGGCGATCGCCAGGCTCGCCTCGCCGCCGTCGACCAGACGTACGAGCTCCTGGTTGCCGCGGATGCCGCCGACGAAGTCGATGCGCTTGTCGGTCTTGGGGTTGGTGATGCCGAGCAGCGGGGCGATGAAGTTGTCGCCGATGATGCTGGCGTCGATGCTGCCGGTGGGGCTCTTGGCGTCGAAGCTGCCCGGCTTCGCCTCGAGCAGGGTCCAGCGCCCCTGGGCGTAGAGGCCGAACTGATGCGGCCGGGCGAGGGTCGGCTCCGTGTTGGCCTCGGTCACCGTGAACTTGGCCGCCGCCGCCTCGAGCAGCGCCGCGACGCTCTTGCCGCCCAGGTCCTTGATGATCCGGTTGTAGGGGAGGATGCGCAGGTGCGAGGCTGGGAAGATGACGTTGAGGAAGAAGTCGTGCAGCTTGTCTCGGCTGGCGCCACGTCGGCGTGAGACCTCCGAGGCGGCCGCCGAGCGGTGGTGGCCGTCGGCGATGTAGATGTGCGGCAGCGCCGTGAAACCGGCGACCAGGGCGTCGATGGTCTTCTGGTCGCGCACCACCCACAGCTCGTGGCGGATCCGGTCGACGGCGACGAAGTCGTACTCCGGCTTCGCCGCGGTCACCCGGTCGAAGACCGCGGTCAGGTCGTCGAGGTCGCGGAAGGCGCAGAAGACCGGGCCGACCTGGGCGTCGAGGATCTCGATGTGGTTGGCGCGGTCCTTGACCTTGTCGGGCTTGGTGTGCTCGTGGCGCTTGATCGTCCCGTTGTCGTACTCGGCGACCGAGGTCAGCGCGACCAGGCCGGTCTGGCTCTTGCCCGCCATCGTCAGGCGGTAGAGGTAGAAGCAGGGGCGCTCGTCGCGGCGCAGCACGCCGTCGCGCTGCAGGCGGTCGAGGTTGGCCTTGCCCCGCTCGTAGACCGCGCGGCTGTACGGATCGACGCTGTCGTCGAACTCGAGCTCCGACTTGTTGACGCGCAAAAAGGAGAGCGGGTTGCCCTCGGCCAGGGCGCGCGCCTCGCGGGTGTTGAGGACATCGTACGGGGGGGCCGCGACCGCGGCCGCGTGCTGCGGCGCCGGGCGCAGGCCTCGAAACGGTTTGACGGTGACCACAGGTGACCTCCAGGTGGAGTCAAACCGGCCCACCATAGTGCAATCACGGGGCAAATTCCATCAGCACCCGCCGTCCAGGATTCCATGATCCGGGCATCGTGCAGGTTATGGTGCCGCGCGGTATCTTCGGATAGGAGGGCGCCAGCGGAGGCGGTCATGCTCAGGAAGCTCTTGCCACGCGAGGTCGGCTTCTTCGATCTGTTCGACAAGCACATCGCGGTGACCGTCGAGGGCACCAGGGAGTTCCTCGCCCTGGTCAACCGCGAGCGCAACCCGTCGATGGCGGCGCGGCGGATCAAGGAGATCGAGCACGAGGCGGACACCATCACCCACCAGTGCGTCGACTCACTGCACAAGACCTTCATCACGCCGATCGACCGCCAGGCGATCTTCAAGCTGATCGCCCGCCTCGACGACATCATGGACCACGTCGAGGCGGCGGCCGAGCGCATCGCGCTCTACGAGATTGAGACCTTCACGCCGGAGCTCAGGGAGCTGGCGCTGGTGCTGGTCAAGGCCACCGAGCTGCTCCAGCTGGCGCTCAAGGGCCTGCGCGAGTTCAATGACGCGCCGACGGCGCTGAAGGCCTGCATCGACGTCAACCGGCTCGAGAACGAGGGGGACGCGATCCAGCGCATCGCGGTGGCCCGCCTGTTCCGCGAGACGAAGGACCCGATCGAGGTGATCAAGTGGAAGGAGGTCTACGAGACGCTCGAGAACGCGATCGATAAGTGTGAGGACGCGGCGAACGTGATCGAGGGTGTCTTTTTGGAGCACGCCTGAGCGATGGACCCGCTGCTCCTCCTGGTCGCCGGCGTCGTCGGGGTGGCGTTGATCTTCGACGCCATCAACGGCTTCCACGACGCAGCCAACTCGATCGCGACGGTGGTCTCAACCCGCGTGCTGACCCCGCGGGTCGCGGTGATCTGGGCCGCCTTCTTCAACTTCGTCGCCATGTTCGTCTTCGCGCCGAAGGTGGCCAACACGATCAGCAAGATCGTCGTCATCGATCCGAACGACGCCGCGTTCGTCTACGTCGTCCTCGCCGGGCTGCTCGGCGCCATCGTTTGGGACCTTCTGACCTGGTGGTGGGGATTGCCGGTCAGCTCCTCGCATGCGCTGGTCGGCGGCTTCGCCGGGGCCGGCTTCGTCTACGCCGGGGCCGACGTGCTGCACTGGCGGGCGTTGGGCAAGATCGCCCTGTTCATCCCGCTGGCGCCGCTGCTCGGCGCGGTGCTCGGCCTTGGCCTGATGATCGGTGTCTCGTGGGCGTTCCGTCGCTGGCGGCCGAAGACCATCGACCAGCGCTTCCGCCGCCTTCAACTCCTCTCCGCGGCGATGTACTCGCTCGGCCACGGTGGCAACGACGCGCAGAAGACGATGGGGATCATCGTCGCGCTGCTGGTCGCGTCGCGCTACATGTCCGCGGACCACGTGGGCATCCCCTGGTGGATCATCATCTCCTGCCACGCGGCGATGGCGCTCGGTACGGCGTTCGGCGGCTGGCGGATCGTCAAGACGATGGGGATGAAGATCACCGCGCTGCAGCCGGTCGGCGGGTTCTGCGCCGAGACCGCCGGGGCGATCACCCTGTTCGTCAGCACGATCGGCGGCGTGCCGGTCTCGACCACCCACACGATCACCGGCGCGATCGTCGGGGTCGGCGCGACGCGTAACGCCTCGGCGGTGCGCTGGGGGGTCGCCGGCCGGATCATCTGGGCGTGGCTGCTCACCATCCCCGCCGCCGCGCTCGTGGCCGGCTTGACCTTCGAGCTGCTACGCCTGTTACATCCCGGTTTCTGAACGCTTTCCCCATGAGGGCGGGCGATCCGTCGGGCAGAGATCGTTTTGGCTCGCGCGTGCGTTGATAGGGGCGGTGGCAGACGTGTCGGGGTGCGACACAGGGTGGAGCCCAGGTTGACCGTCGAAGCGATCACCGACGAGGCATTGATGCAGGCCTTTGCACAAGGACAGGCCCGGGCCTTCGAGCGCCTGCTCGTCAGGCACCGGCGTGGGGTGTTCAACTTTGTGCGCCGTTCGGTCGGGCACGAGGCGACGGCCGAGGACCTGTTCCAGGAGGTTTTTTTGCGCCTGATCCGCGCCGCGCCGACCTACCGTGTCGAGGCGCGCTTCACCACCTGGATGTACACCATCGCCCGCAACGTCTGCGTCGATCACGCCCGGCGGGCCGGGGTGCGCCGCGGCGAGGAGCTAGGTGACGCGCGCGCCGAGCGGGCGGCGGCGCCCGGGCCGGAGCCCGAGCGCGCCGCGCTCGATCGGGAGCTCGGCGAGCGGATGGAGGCGGCGATCGCCGCGCTCGGCGACGAGCTGCGCGAGGTCTTCCTGCTCCGGGAGCTCGCCAACCTGCGCTTCGCCGAGATCGCCGAGGTCGTCGGCTGCAACGTCAACACGGTCAAGAGCCGGATGCGCTACGCGCTGCAACAGCTGCGCCGGGCGCTCGAGGACGACCAGGCCGAGGCTCGGGTGGCGAGGTGATGGCGATGAACTGTCAACAGGCCCAGGAGCTGCTGATCGACGTGCTCTACGACGAGCTGCCGCTCGCGCAGCAACGACCGCTGCGCGCGCACCTGGAGAGCTGCCCGGCGTGCGCCGGTGAATTGCGCGCGCTGAAGAAGACCCGCGCCGTCGCGCAGGCGCTGCACCGGAGCGAGCCGCCGAGCCGGCTCGACGCGCCGCTGGTGCGCGAGGCCGAGCGGATGGCCGAGAGCCGGCGCGAGCGCCCGGCCGGCGCCGCGGTGCTGCAGGTGTTCATCTTTCGGGGCGGGGAGCTCATCGGCACCGACGTCTTCGCCGAACCGCAGGTGATCATCGGCCGAGATCCGGGCAGCGCCGATCTGGTGCTCGAGTCGGCGCAGGTGTCGCGTCAGCACGCGCGGCTCGAGCGCGACGGGGACGCGGTGCGCATCCGCGATCTTGGCAGCACCAACGGCGTCTTCGTCGGCAAGCGACAGGTCAGCGAGGCCCCGGTCACGCGCCTCGACGAGGTGCTGATCGGCGAGTTCACGCTGAAGGTGAAGCTGGCCGGCCAACGCCAGCCGGCGGCCGGCGAGCCGGCACCCCTGGCGGTCGACGCCACCGCGGCGGCCGAGCCGGGCGAACGGCCCACCCGGGTCGACGAAGGGCCGCC
>JBFYZW010000022.1:0-17958 GCA_041309305.1 Deltaproteobacteria bacterium
CGGCCATCCCGTCACCGCCGGCCCCACTGTCTCCGGCCCCACCGTCGTCGTTGAAGGCGCCATCGGCTAACGGTCCGCTGTCGGTCGGTGAGCCGCCGGCGAGGGTGTTGTCGATCCATGATGCGTAGTAGTCCACCCGGAGGTCGATGTGGAAGGTGGTGCAGTCGCCGTGGGCGATGACGCCGACCAGACGCGTGGAGCTCTGAACGACGGCGAACGCCGGTCCACCGCTGTCGCTGAAGCAGGGGGAGACCCCGGCCACGTCATACTCCAGCGTATTGACCCCGACGTTGCTGATGGTGCCGGTCCCGCGTCGCTTGATCCCATCCCCCCCGGTCGACACGCTGTTCACCCCGAACCCGATCCAGGTGACCGCCGAGCCGACCAGCGATGAGGCGTTGCTCCGGTTGAGCGTGGGGTACGCCCCGAGCTCGAGCGACAAAACCGACAGCAGCGCCAGGTCGTCCAGATCGCCGTCACCCTCATAGCCGGGATGCACGGTGATCGACGAGACGGTGTAGAAAGCGCCGCCCGGGTCTTCGATGTCATCCCCGACGAAGAACGCTACATCGCTGGGGTCGACGTCGAACACGCAATGCGCGGCCGTGAGCACCCACCCCTCGGCGATCACGGTCCCCGTGCAGAGCGCGAAATACCCGCCGCCCTGGTCAATCAGCAGGGCACCGACCTCGGGATAACCGCTCTCGGTCGTGCCGCCCACGATGGACCTCGACATCGGGTCATGCGCCTCGACCTCGACCCGCGCGCCGCATCCCCAAGCCGCGCCGCTCAACCCCAGGGTCACCACCAGCGCCGCACGATGATCGATCCGCATGCCGTGTCCTCCGTCTCGCCCGGGGAGCACATGTACCAGGAACATGGCCCACCCGGGTACCAGGAACATGGCCCACCTCGAAAAACCCGCCACGTGGCGTATTTTACAGCAAAAACAAGGACCTATACCGAAACACCGCGAGGCGAGGACCGATAACCTGCTCGTTCACAGCAAAGAACCAACACGAACCCAGAGCACAAAGGAGCGACCCATGCCGATGCCGATCAACTCAGTGTTGCCGTTCCGCGCCCCCGCCCCGGACTACTCGCGCTGTCGGGCGACGATGGCCGACGCCGTGCCGCGCAGCACCGCGGCGCGCTGGGCCGGCGGTTACACCTCGAGCGGCGTGCCGCGCAGCGCCTACTCCAACCCGATCTCCAACTACGCCCGGACCGGCCGCACCGGCGTCCGCTGAGTCGCGGCGGCGGTACCGCGTCGCCGGCGGTTGTGCTAGGGCGCGGCGATGCTGACCCCGCTCGCCGCCGCCCTGCTCCTCGCCGCCGCTCCTTCACCCGCCGCCCCGTCGCGCGAGGCGCTGGCCGCCTTCGCCGAGCGCGAGCTGTCCGAGCTGCTCGCCAAGCACCGCGTCGCCGGCGCGGTGATCGCCCTCGTCGCCGACGGCGAGCTGGTCTTCGCCCGCGGCTATGGCCATCGCGATGTCGCGGCCAAGCTCCCGGTCGAGGCCGAGCGGACGCTCTTCCGCGTCGGGTCGGTGTCGAAGCTGTTCGTCTGGACCGCGGTGATGCAATGCGTCGAGCGCGGCCTCATCGCGCTGGACGCCGACGTCAACCGCTACCTCGACTTCGAGATTCCGGCGACCTACGCCGAGCCGATCACGATGGCGCACCTGATGGCGCACACGCCGGGGTTCGAGGATCAGCTGCTTGGCCTGTTCACGACCGACCGCGCCCAGCTGCGCGGCCTCGCCGAGGTGATGCGCGAGGTGCCGCGTCGCATTGCGCCGCCGGGGCGGTTCTCGTCCTACTCGAACTACGGCGCCGCGCTCGCCGCGACCATCGTCGAGCGGGTCACCGGCGTGCCGTTCGATCGGTACGTGGCCGAGCAGATCTTCGCGCCGCTGGGCATGACGCGCTCGACCTTCGCGCAGCCGGTGCCGGAGCCGCTGGCGCCGGACCTGTCGCGCGGCTACGAGCTGCGCGGCGAGGAGCTGGTCCCGGCGCCGTTCGAGTACGTCTCCGGCGTCTACCCGGCCGGCTCGCTCTCGAGCACCGCGACCGACATGGCGCGCTTCCTCCTCGCTCACCTGCACGGCGGCGCGCTCGAGGGGCGACAGATCCTCGCGCCGGCCACCGCCGCGGCGATGCAGCAGCGCAGCTTCGGCCACGACCCCCGGTTCAGCGGCCTGGCGCACGGCTTTTTGCAGGCCCCCACCGGCGCCGGGATGATGCTCTACCACGGCGGCGACACGGTCTTCTTCCACACCCTCGCGCTGCTCTTCCCCGAGCGCCACGCCGCCTTCTTCGTCTCGGCCAACAGCAGTAGCGCAGGGCAGGCGGTGCAGGAGCTTGGCAAGGCCTTCCTCGCCCGCTTCTTCCCTGGGCCCACCGGGCGGGAGCTGGCCGCCGCCTACGCGACGCCGGCGCCGCCGGAGCGCTTCGCCGGCACCTATCTGAGCCGCCGGCGCTCCGAGTCGGACCTGACCCGGCTGGTCGCGCTGGCGATGCCGGTGCGCGTGACGCCGGACGGGGAGGGCGGCCTCACGGTGTCGAGTTTCATGCACCCCAGCTCGCCGCGCTTCGTGCAGATCGGACCCAACCTGTTCCGCGAGGCCGACGGCGACGATCAGGTGCTGTTCCTCGAGGATGCCGAGGGAGGAGTCGACGCGGTCGTGCTCGGCCTGATGCCGGTGATGACCTTCGGCCGGCCGGCCTTCGCCGACCAGCCCTGGCTGGCGGCGCTCATCGCCGGCGCGGTGCTGCTCTTGTCTCTCTCGATCTGGCTCCTCCCTCCGGCGGGGTTGGTCGCGCGCCTGCGTCGCCGCACGCGCCCGACCGGCGAGCTGCGCCTCGCCGCGTGGGGCAGCCTGCTGCTCGGCCTCGCCAACCTGGCCTTCGTCGCCGCGTTCACCGCCTCGTTCTCCGGCGGCATGCTCGCGGTCTTGACCGACTCGCCGTTGCGGCGGGCGGCGGTCCTCATCCCGTGGCTCTGCGCCGCCCTCGGCCTTGCCGTGCTGGTGCTCGGGGTGCGCGCCTGGCGCCGCCGCGCCTGGGGCCTGCCGAGCTGCCTCCACGTCGGCGCGCTGGCGCTCAGCTCGCTCCTTTTCGTCTGGTGGCTGGCGCACTGGCGGGTGCTCGCTTGAACCGGGGCTGGTAAGCAGAACGCGACCGGGTCGCGTTGTCCTCTCGGGCGTCACGCTGTTCGCGCCGGGCGATGATCGTGCTATTCCCCTGCTCGGGGGTGGAGGACGCCCGGGAGGCCCGACGCCTCCGAGGAGTCTCCCGCGATGCGCACGATCGTCGTCCTCCTTCTCGCGGCGGGGTGCAGCTCGCCGGCAGGCCTCGACATCACAGCGTCGACTCAGCCTGGCGCCGCGACGAGCGCGATGATCGTGCCGGACGAGTACGTCCGCGTCGTGCTGGTCAACGACACCGCACGCTTCGCCGGCTTCGGCAGCGTGGCGGCCGTCGAGGACGACGCGCTCGAGCGCCTGAAGGAGGCAAACTTCGCCTGGTTGCAGGGCGACCTGCCGCGCAACATCCAGTTCATCGCCGCCGCGCAGGTGACCTGGACCGACGGGGACCCCTTCACGCCGAACACCGCCCCGGATGGCAAGACGGACGTCGCCTCGCTCCTCAGCGTGTTCTCGAGTTGGTGGAGCACGGAAGGGCCCGCGTCAGGGCAGGCCATCGGTGTGCTGCTCACCGGGCGGGAGCTGCAGAATGACCTCTTCGGTTATGGGGGCATCGGCACCGTCTGCGGCACCAGCGCCACGACGCTCGTGCGAACCACCGCCTCGTTCAACGCGCTCGCACACATGCTGGGCCACTCCTTCGGCATGATGCACGACAGCGCCGGCAACCCATGTCCCGCGACCGGCTTCGTGATGGCCGCCACGCACGCCGACGGGCCCACGCCGGTCCATTTCAGCACCTGCAGCAGTGACTACCTGACGTCGTTCCTCATCTCGGCGGGCGCGAGCGTCGAGGGCTGCTTCCAGCGTCCGCCGCAACGCGACGCGCTGGCGACCGAGAGCTGGTGCGGCGACGGCGTTGTTCAACCGGGCGAGCAGTGCGACTGCGGCGCCTGGTGCGACGCCGATCCGTGCTGCCTCGGGCCGTCCTGCCTGTTCCAGGCCGGCGCTACCTGCAGCGCCGGCGAGCGCTGTTGCGACCCGAGCCTCTGCCAACCGTACGCCGTCGAGGCGAACGTCACCTGCCGGCCGGCGCAGGATGCCTGCGACGTCGTCGAGCTGTGCGCGGGCAGCTCCGCCTGCGGCGACGACGAGCTGGTCAGCTCGTGCGGCGGGGGAGACTACGCCGAGCTGTGTCCCGACGACCCGGCCAAGCTCTCACCCGGCGTCTGTGGCTGCGGCGCCGCCGACACCGACACCGACGGCGACCAGCTCGCCGATTGCCTCGACCGGTGCGTCAACGACCCGGCCAAGCTCTCGCCCGGCGCCTGCGGCTGCGGCGCGCTCGACACCGACACCGACGGCGATGGAACCGCCGACTGCGTCGACCTGTGTCCCGACGACCCGGCCAAGGTCGCGCCCGGCGTCTGCGGTTGCGGCGTCGCCGACACCGACACCGACGGCGACACGACCGTCGACTGTCTCGATCTTTGTCCCAGCGACCCGGCCAAGGTCGTGCTCGGTGCTTGCGGCTGCGGCGTCGCCGACACCGACACCGACGGCGACACGACCGCCGACTGCTTCGACCTGTGCCCCACGGACCCGGCCAAGGTTGCGCTCGGCACCTGCGGCTGCGGCGTCGCCGACACGGACACCGACGCCGACGGCACCGCCGACTGCCTCGACATCGGCGACGACGACGGTGGCGAGGTCGGCGACGAGGGGTGCGGGTGTCGGTCCGGCCATGGGCTGTCCCCGTGGCTCGGCGTCCTGCTCCTCGTTCTCCTCCGACTCCGCCGCGAGCGCTCGCGCCGTTGAGCGGCGGCGACGCACCTGAAGAGAGCTCGAGCCAGGCTCATCCGCCGGCCGCGCACGAACCGGCCGGCCACGGCGGTCAGCCGACCGGACGCGGGTCGAGGCAGGGGACAGAGAGCAGCTCGACGTCGCCGAGGTTGGCCGTCACGATCGGCTCGTCGTGGCCAGACAAATGACCGGGTGCTCGCCCCGACCGGAGCGGGAGGGGTTGGACTCGCGACCGAGCGGCGATATCGCTTGGTCGATGGCGCCCGGCGCTCACCGCGAGCCGCTGACTGCCGAGCAGGCGGTCCACGCCGAACTCCTGCGCGCGCTGCCGGCCAAGGAGTACGCGGTCCACGCCAACGTCGACTGGCTCGCGCACGGCGAGGCGCCACCGGGGCGCGCCGAGGGGGAGGGGGACCTGGTCGTCTGTCACCCCGAGCGCGGCGTCCTGGTTCTCGAGGTGAAGGGTGGCGGCGTCGCGTGCGATCTCGGCCGCAAGGCCTGGTGGTCGATCGACCGCACCGGGCAGCGCCGCGCGATCCAGGACCCGATGCGGCAAGCGGCCGCGACGGCCCGCCACCTGCTCGAGGTCGCGCGACGCGACGCGGTGCTTGCGCACGACGGCGGCTTCCCGCTGCCGGTCGGCCACGGCGTGGTCACGCCGCACACGACCTGGCGGCCCAGCGATCTGCCGCTGCACTGGCCGCGCGAGCTGGTCCTCGACGCCGACGCGCTGCGTGATCTCGGCGGCGCCGTCACGCGGGCCTTCGACTACTGGGCGGGCCGCTTCCCGCCGCGCCGCCGGCTCGAGCCGCCGCAGTGGCGGCACTTGAACGCGCGCCTGTCGCCCAAGGTGACCCGCGCCGCCTGCCTCTCGGCGCTCATCGCCGACGAGGAGCGGCGCCTGGTCGAGCTGACCAACCAGCAGATCGCGGCGATGCAGATGTTTCGCCTCTTCCCGCGGCTCAAGATCTCCGGCTGCGCTGGCTCCGGCAAGACGCTGCTGGCGGTGGCCGAGGCGCGCCGGCTGGCGGCCGAGGGGCGGCGGGTGCTGCTCCTGGTCTACAACCGCCTGCTCGCCGAGTTCCTCGGCCGGGTCCTCGCCGACGCGCCGGGCGTCACGGCGACGGGTTTTCACGCCTTCTGTCATCAGATCTGCGCCGTGGCGGGCGTCACCCCGCCGACGCCGCCGGCGGGCGATGACGCGCGGACCTACTGGGTCGAGCGCTTCCCCGACTTCGCCTTCGAGCAGCTCGACCGCTTCCCCGACCGGTTCGACGCGGTGATCGTCGACGAGGGACAGGACTTCCGCGCCAACTGGTGGGCGATGGTCGAGCTGCTGCTCCACCCCGAGGGGCGACTGGTGGTCTTCTACGACCCGAACCAGGACATCTTCGGCGCCGGCGCGGCCATCCCGATCGACGCGCCGCCGGCGCTGTTGACCCGCAACTGCCGCTCGACCGCGGCGCTCAACCGCGCCGCCTGCGCGGTGGGTCAGGTGCCGTTCCCGAGCGAGGGGAGCGACGTCGAGGGCGAGCCCCCGGAGGTGGTCGCCTACCGGCACGCCGACGAGGTGCCCGCGCAGCTGCGCGAGCGCGTCCGCCGCCTGGTGCACAGCGAGCGGGTGGCGCGCTCAGCGGTGGTGGTGCTCTCGCCCCGCCGCCTGGAGAAGTCGTGCCTCGCCGGCGCCGCGCAGCAGGCCGGTCTGACCCTGGTCGCCGACCGGGAGCCGGCGTCGGCGGAGGAGCTGCGCTACGCGACGCTGCAGAGCTTCAAGGGGCTCGAGGCGGACGTCGTCCTGCTGGTCGACGTGGACCTCGAGCACAGGACCTCCGCGCCGGCCAACCTCTACGTCGCCTTCTCGCGCGCCCGGCACCGCCTGGTCGTCTGGGCCAAGGAGGCGCAGGCGGCGCAGCTCGCGGCCATGATCGGCCGGTGAGCTTCCGCGTTGCCGTGGCCGCGAAGACGGGGCGTGCTCGAGGGCTTCGTCCGGTCGTCGCACACCAGCGGGAAGACCGCCGACAGCCTCTGGAGATCGCGCTCGATGCTCCGCCAGTCGATGGTCACGCCCTGCGCGGCCAGCCCCTCCTCGAGGCGCGCCGCATCCATCGTGCGCGGCGCGCGCGGGAGGAGCCGCAGCATGAGCCCCTGCCGGAAGAGGATCTGGGGACCTGCCGGCCGAACGCGAGCGCGCGCCATGGGTGTCTCCTCCAGGTGGGAGCCTACACCGTCCGGAGGCGCGACCCACGCCTCCTCCCGGTCGTTGGCGCCTTCGCCCGACTGCTCACCGCCCGCGCGTCTTGGCTGGTCGACGACCGGGTTTACTGGGGAAGCGCACAGTCCTGCCCGGCCCAGCTGGCGGCGTAGGGATGAGGTGAAACGCCCGCACCTCGTCGTCGGTGCGGATCTCGGCGAAGCGGTCGGCAAGCTCCGGGTGACGGGCCTCGAGGTCGGCGTCGCGTTCGCCGCTGTCGGCCCATCGGCGGGCGTACGTGTCGCACGCCGTCATCCCGATCGGGCTCAGGCTGCCGTCCGGCCGCAGGCCGGAGCGAAAGTCGCAGAACACGACGTTGCCGCACTCGATCGTCCCGCCCTCGCCCAGCAGGGTGAGCAGCAGGTCGGGGAGCTCCGACGCGGGCCGCCAACCGTCCTCCGGCCAATCGCGGAGGTGGCGGGCCGGCACCCGGTGCCAGCCGCTCTCGAGGTCATCGAGCCACAGCGCCTCGGGCTGACCATCGCGGATGCGCAGCGGGAAGGACTCGTGATCAGCGCAGCCCAGCTGCAACGCCTCGTTCAGTTCCATGCCCCGATTGTGCCACGACCGTCCGACCGTGGCGCGACGCCGAGCGCCGGGGGGTGACATAAGCTGTCGCGGACACCGGGTCGGGTCGTCGAGACCTCTTCGCGGCTTTGAGCCGTCTCGCGAGGTTGCGAGGTCGCGCTTTGCCACCGATCGTCGATCCACCCACCCGCGCGACTTACCGCCTGCCGCGGGCCCAGGGAACTGTTCGGTGAGTTGCCGCCGTTCAACAACAAGGACGGCAAATGGGAGGAGACACCGTAGCGCCGGCCTCGGCCCTGGAGGCCGGATCCAGTCGGACGCGCTGGTGCGGCAACGCGCGATCGACGCTCGCGGCGCCGCGTCCGCGTGGAGTCTCGCGCATGACCACAGGATCCCCGACTGCCCCCACAACTCTCCCGCCGACCCGCCGAAAACCTCGTCGATGCCGGTGCGCAGCACAGATTCGACCATTGGGGCGTACACGCTCAACGGCGAGGCGTTCGCCAAGGTCTCGGCGCTCGGGCACGCGGAGGGCAAACGGGTGTCGATGGAGCAGCTGGCCAACGCCAGCGCGCCGTTCGACGACGGCGACCACTACCTGGTCGAGAGCGAGCTGCGCCGTGGGCTCGCCACCATCGCCCCGACCGTGTTGCCGCCGCAGACCGGGTTGGCGACCACGCCGGCGGTGCGCGCCGCGTTGAGCCGCGCCCTCGAGGTCCTGAGGCCGAGCTTTGCCGACCACGAGGTCGACGCGTTGCCCGGTTCGTTCGCGCGCGTCATCGTCGAGTCGACCGGCGGGGTGTCGAGCCCAAACGAGGTCTTCTTCTCCGCCTACCTCGCCCACGACCCGAGCCGGGCGAAGATCTCGCAGCTGCGGGCCAAGAGCACCGTCTACTTCGAGCGCAAGAAGTTCGGCGAGCCGACCCGGGTGTTCGGACCCTTCCTCATCGATCGGCTCGGTATCCCGATCGAGGCCGACCGGCCGGCGGCGCCGTCCGACGGCGTCGACGAATCGGCGCTGCTCGGGGCTCTGCCCAGCCAGGCCACGCTCGCCAGCGCGAAGGACAAGGGCGAGCTGTTGCGCGCCGACTTCTACGGCTACGACTACACCACCGACGCCGACCTCGCGGTGTACGCTCAGCTCGCCGAGCGCGGCCGGGCGCGCCTGTCGACGGCACAACGGCTCGAGCTCGACAAGCTCGTCGGCTACGGCGTGCTCGGCAACCTCGAGCCGCAGCTCAACCGCGCCCTGGCGGACGGCTCCCGCCAGGCCAGAGCCGGCGCCGCGCTGCTCGACGCGGCGATCGAGCGCGGCGTCGCGCTCCGACCCGGGACGCTGCTCTTCCGCGGCATCGCCGCCGATCGGCTCGAGGGCAAGACCGGCAAGACGATCGTCGACCCGCGCTATCTGTGTACCTCACTCGACCCGGGGATGGCCCGCTCCTTCGCCGACAAGGCAAGAGAGCGGGGCGGCAAGCCGATCATCTTGGCGATCGAGATCGGCGATGGCGTCAACGGCCTCGTCACTGGTAACCGCGGCGAGATCGAGGTGCTGCTACCGCGCAATCTGAAGATGACTGTCCTCGGCAGCCGGCGCGAGCAGGGCTACACTATCTACCACGTGCGGGCGGGGTGAGCGCCGAGTCGACGCGAGGGGTATGGCAGTAGGCGACGCCGGCAGCGCGCGACGGGTTGCTGCGGCGATGCCCAGGGTCGGTTCCGAATCCTCACATCGCGCGCTCGGCACCGGCGGGGGTTAGGCCGTGGTGGGGAGGGCGTGTTATCAGGGGCTGTCGAGGGAGGCTCCATGTTGCGCATCGGGTTGACGGCCTCTTTGCTCTTCTGTGCCTGCGCGGTGAAGACCGCAGGCGGTCTGGACGGGACGGAGGAGATTTCCTGCCGAACGGACAAGGACTGTTTCGCTGGCTGGGTGTGTACCACAGAAAGCCGTTGCCAGAAGATTTCGCGCAGCGACAAGGTGGGTCCGACGATCCAGGCAGTGCAGGCCGTTGGACCGACGACGTTGGTGGTAACGTTCGATGAGCCGCTGGCCGCACAAGGAGCGGCAGTGGCCGAGAGCTACTCCTTGAGCCCGGCGCTGGCGGTGAATGCAGCCGCGATCTCCTCGCCGGACAACCTCCAGGTGGTCTTGCTCACTGCTGCGCAAAGACCCGTTCTGTACCAACTCACGGTCGTCGGCGTGACCGACCAATTGGGTAACCCGATCACATCGGGGCCCACGAATCCATTCGAGTTCGGCGGGTTCGGCTATCCGCCGGACACCACTGCGCCGGTTCTATGGACGCCGGCAGCGCACGAGGTGGTGCACGTCAGCGCTCCCGCATTCCTCGGGGTGCGATTCGTGTGGTCGCCCCGCGTCGGGGCAGAGAGCTACACGTTGCAGGTCGCGCGAGACCCAGCATTCGTGGACTTGCTCTTGGACGAAGTCCTGACCACCACAACGTATGTGGTCGCTGACCTCGACGCCCAGGAGACAGCCTACTGGCGGGTCCGTACGGACATCATGGCACCGGATACATGGGCGAGCTCGTCCTTTGAACCGGTCGCCGACACCGTGCACGTGTTTTGTGACGCGGCCGCGAGCTGTGCTCCGCCGACGTCCGAGATCGGGGGGGACGGCCGCCCGGCGGTGGTCAACCCGGAATCCGGTAACCTCACCACGCCGTTTCGCAGCATCAACCGCGGGCTGGGGTTCGCCTTGGCAAACGGCATCAGCCGGGTGAAGGTTGCGAGGCGCGGTAGCGGACAGACCGCGTATCTCGAGAACCTGGTGTTGATCGGCGGGGTAGACATCCTCGGCGGTTACGCCCCGGGGACGGGCTTCGCCGAGGCCTCGCGCGACGTGACCGCCGCCGGGCGGTCGATCGTGACGGGGCCGGGCGTGGTCGCGGGAGGAATAGGCCTCGGTGCACCAGAGATACCGACGCTCGTCGAGGGGATGGCTTTTGTGGGCGATGATGCCGGCTCCTACTCGATCGCTCTGGAGTTGGTTCAGTGTGGGCCGAGTTTGACCGTGCGCGACTGCAGCGCGATCGGCGGGGATGCGAGCGACTTCAGCAAGGGCGTGGTCGTCATGGAGCCGGTCGGCGGCGGGCCGGAGCTCTCTGACCTCGATATTCAAGGAGGCAATTCCGTGGTCACCACCGGGCTCATCCTGGGGGGAGCGGTCGACGTGTCTCGTGTGCACGTGGTGGCGACCACTGACAAGGCCAACGGGACGGCGACGGCGGTCAGCCTCGCCGGTCTGCGCGCGTCGGTGCGCGATTCTCGTTTCGAGGCGCGCGCCGCGAATGACGGATTTGCGTACGGGGTGATCGTCAACAGCGCCTTTGGGGGTACGGTCGACGGCTGCGAGATCTTCGTCTGGGCAGGCTACTCGGTGATGGGGGTGTGGCTCGAGGACGGCTGGTCGTTCCATTTGACCGACAATCAGATCTACGCCGGAAACGCCGAATTCACCGACGGGATTGTGATCAACGGTTACCTGGGGAGCAGCGTGGTGTCGCCGGCGTTGATTGCGAACAACGTCGTCTGGACCGGCAGCGCGAGCGGGGGAGCGCCTCATGCGTTGCTGATGACCAACAGCGACCACGTTGTCGTCGCCCACAACACCTTCACGGTTGGTACGGCGCCAGCGACCGAGCTCGCCATGGGCATGATGCTAGACAACTCGGCCAACCCGGTGTTGCACAACAACATCATCGTGCTACCGGCGACTGGTGATCGGCTCGCGGTTCACCTCAGCTTTGGCTCGATGCCGCGGTCGTTCCAGAACAACGGCATCATGAATGCGGTTGGTCGGATCTACATTCTGGATGGGACGCCGCTCCTGTCCATCAACGATCTCGACGGTCAGGACGTGTGCGCCCGTCCTTTGACGCCGACGTGCAACGGCACGACGACCTGGGAGACCACTCGTGGTCTCGGAAACATGGTGCTCACCGACAGCCTGTCCGCCCTGTTCGTTGCACCGGTCGGCTTGCTCTCTGACGCAGACGCGACGATTGCTGCCAACGACTGGCGGCTCAACCCCAGCTCAGCTTCTGTGGCCGCGCGCAACGGCGGAAAGAGCACCGCGCTCGCCGATTGCTCGACCGTCGAGAGCCCAGGCACGTGCGGATGTGCGAGCGTCTCGGCGCAATCCCAATGCACGGCCGAGGGGGTTTTGGTGGATGCTGACGGCGGTGCTCGCACGGCGCCGGTGTCGCTGGGCGCCTACGAGCTCGATTGAGCTTTCACCGTCCAGTCGAACGTTGCAGCTCATCGCCGCGACCGCAGATGCCGCCGCGCGCTCACCGCTTGGTCAGGGTCCACTCACCGGCCAGCTGGACGTCGGTCTCGAGGCGCACGCTGCCGACCAACCGGTCGCCCTGGCGCTGCCCGGTGAATGAGGCGAAGCCGCCTTTGCTCTCTTGAACCTGGGCGCCGCGGAACAGGTCGCGGGTGGTGATCGGCACCCGGCCGCTGAGCTTGCCGGTCGTCGGATCGAAGTCGCCGAAGCTGAGGCCGAGGTAACAACGCTGCAGCTCCTTGGTCTCGGTCGGCCGGCAGACCTCGAGCTGGAAACGGACTCGGCCGGCCATGCGATGATCCGGGGCCACCTCGGCCTCGGCTTGGCCGCTAATCTCGCCGGTGATCGTGCCGGCGTAGTGGCCGGAGGCGGCGATCAGCAGGCCGAGCTTCTCCTCGGCGGACAGCTCCATCGCAGCCGGGGGCTCGTCGACGTAGCGCCAACCGCGGCGCTCCAGGTAGGCGATGAGCGGCTCGCAGATCGCCCGCTCACTCCCGTCCAGGGGACGGCTCGCCTGCCAGGCGAAGAAGTCCAGATTCTGCTCGAGCTCCGAGTGCCCGTCGAAGAGCATGACGAAGCTGTGGCGATCCATCGGACCGGTGAAACGGTCGTTGACGCAACGGTTCAAACAACCGAACAGATGCTCGGCACCACCCGCCTGCGAAACCCAGTCGTCGGGGTGCACATAGTAGCGGATCTTGGGTTGGCCCCGGGCGTCGAGCAGATTGGCCATCGTCACCTTCGCGGCGGTCTTGCGGTCGATGCCCGGGGAGTTGAACAGGCTCGCCCGCGCGATCCGCGGGCCGTGGTCGACCACCACCCGCTGCGCCAGCGCCCCGCCGAGGCTGTGACCGACCACCGCCAGCTCGCCGGGGAAGCTCTTCACCCACTGGGCGATGCGCTCCTTGTTGGCCTGGTACTGACTCCAGCCGATGCCGTTGATGTCGAGATCGGTGCCGATGTCCTTCATCGTCTCGCGAAACGGCTCGGTGCCGCGGAAGAGCATCACCGCTCGCTTCGGCTCGCCGTACTCGAGGAAGACCGCCTGCAGGCCGGTCTTCGCGTCGTTGATCGCGTCGAGCAGACGAAAGCCGTTGTCGCTGAGCGCCTGGCGAAACGGCCGGTCGGCCTTGATGTCGTAGTTGGGGTCAGTGGCGGTGCCCCCGCCCGCATAGCCAACCTTGCGGGCCAGATACTCGTTTTCGGCCTCGGACAGCTCCCGGCGCAGATCACCCCGCCAACGGGTATCGGTGACCGACAAACGGTCGATGGGCCACACGCCGGGAGCCGGACAGAAACGCTCCTTCGTGACCAGCTCGGTCCAAGCCGCCCGTGCCGCGTTGCACTTGGCCAAGAACCGTTTCTGCTCCTCGGTCAACTCGAACGGTTTGGTGGGCTTCAGCTCGAGCGTTCCGCCGGCGACGCCCGGCTGCGGTGCCTGGAGCACCTCGTCGAACGAGATCTGCGCCCGCACCGCGGTCGGGACGAGCATGGCGAGGGCTGCCAACCACACCCCGGTGGATCGAAAGTACGACACGTTCAGTACCGCTGTCCGTGAATTGACCTGCTGCATTGCCATTCCTCGTCACCGCGGCCGGGTCAGCGCCGCCAGCAGGTTGACCATAACCCTGGGGACGCAGCGACCACCACACCGGCCCGAACGAATTGGGATCCGATCCGGAGAGGTCGCACCTCGGCCTCCTGCCAAACGGACGGTCAAGATTCCCGACCAGCATCAGCGGCCTCGCCCGAGGAAGAACCGCCAACGGGGTGTGCGCGAATCGCGCACCCCCATTCAGCCACCGCCTGCGGATCCGGCTGCGAATTCCCCGAGGACACCGACTCGGCACCGACCACGGACACCGCCACTGACTCGGTTACGACCCCAGGACACGGCCCCGGTGGTGACCTTCGGCCCAACGCCGAGTTCAGGAGCAGCAATCTCGCGAGCGGCGCTGAGCCAACAAGGGCCAAAGGCAGCGCAAGCGAATGGATCCCACCCGGTGAACCGTTTCGGGATTCATGCTCATTTCTGCCTCTGCGTTTTGCTGCTGAGCAGAACGAGGGTGTGTCCATCGCATCCCAGACGCTCGCGCGCAGCCTGCAGATCGTCGATCTCCTCGGGCTTGCATAGCTTCCCGGGCTTCTTGCGCACCTGCCCGCAGACCTGACACTGGTGGCGGCCCACCTTTGGCTGCTTCACCTTCTTTTTGCGCGAACACGACATGCGGAGCTGCACAATAGTGAGGCGAGTGTACGCCGGCAAGACCGTACCGGCTTACCCTCCCCGGAAGCCAGCGATGTGAGTCGACGCCCATCTTCCCCGATCCCGGTCCCTTGCGTCCTTCAGGGCGCCATCATCACCATGCCATGTCGGAAAGGGAGCGGCCGGCCTGCCGGCGGGGTCATCGATCGGCTTTCGCGTCGATCCGCCGGCACAACGCAGCGATTCGGCGTCGAATGCCAAGCGATAGGCGTTTCAGGGGGTGTCGTCCCGGCAGCAGCGGAAGCCGATCCAATTGTCGAACGGGTTGTCGGCGGACCAGGTTTCGCGGGACGCGCAGGTCCCGTCGCCGAAGCCGTTCATGTCAGCGCTGGCCACAGGAGCATCGGGGCCATCTCGCCCTGCCAACCATTCCCTGACGTTGCCGACCTGGTCGTAGACCCCAAAGGTGCTGATGCACCCGGAGTTCACGCCGGTCTCATGGATCGCGGCGGTGTTCGCGTTGCAGGCCGTCGAATCATAGGTATCGCCGTACGGGTAGACGTTGCCCGGGTCCCCGCGACAGGCGCGCTCGAACTCGATCGAGGCACACAACCGCTTGCCGGCGTTCAGACAGGCAGCGCGCGCCTGGTACCAGGAGATCGCGGTACGCGGGTCGCGCGACGGCTCGCTCAGTGCGCGCGCGACGGTGCTGCCGTCGAGATCGTTGGCCGCGTCGCCCTGGTAGGCGCTGCCAAGTCCATTGTCGAGGTCGACAACCGCCTCGTAGCGGTCGATCCAGAAGGCTCCGACTGTACTGCTCGCCGGGATGCGCGTCATGCCGTCCGGACTCAGCCGCGGCACGAACGGCTGGGGCGCCTCGGGGAGACACACGTCCAGGTCGAGGATCTCCAGGTCGTCGAACATGACCTGGCCGTCCGCGCCGTTCACTGTGATCCGCCAGAGGACGGACGCGGCTGTTGGCAACGTGTCGGTCGCAACGCGGAGGTAGTCGTAATGGGTCGGCCCGGCAAAGGACGGCAGGTCGCCGACCGCCGGGACGAAGGCAACCCCGTTGTCCGTCGAGTAGGTGATGGCGCCTTGCAGGTCGCCGAAGACCTGGGCGTACAACCAGATCCCCAGGCCCTGCCGCCCGCTCGTGACCACGGCGCTTTGCGACGTCGTGAAGGCGCCGCTCGGCGAATTGCAGCGCATGTGGAACTCACCGCTGCGTGGTGCGGAATCGTCCCGCGAGCAGCCCCCGCTGACAACGATCGGCGCGTCGCCATCCTCGAACGAATTGGTGGCGACCACGCGGGGCGCAGAGTAGGCACAGGCCGAATCATCGACCGGCGGCGAGCGCCCACAAGCGGCGGCCACGCCCACCGCGTACACCACACCGAATGGCAGCCGGCCCATTCCGCGAAGATACCGTGATGCGACCGGGAGGGCTACACGGACGGTCACGATCCCCGATCACCGTCTGCGGCCTCGCCCGAGAAAGAACCGCAAACGGGGTGTGCGCGAATCGCGCACCCCCGTTTAGCGCCGGTTGCTCGGCCATCCTCACGACCTGGACGACGGTCTTCTCGCTGCCAGGACGCATCACGCGATGGACATGGTGATCGTCCTCCTTTCCACCGAGCAGGGCCAGCACCTCTCCATCTGAGCGGGCCGCTGCGCGCGGGGTCGAAGACCCCGACGAAGCCGCGAAGGTTGCGCTGCAGGGGCAGGAACTCAGAAGGCCAGGAAACACAGAAGGAACTCCTGTCCATCAACCGCCTCTGCCTGCGTCACCCGAACAGCCGCCGTACCGATCGGCGTTGCCACCGCGCTCGAGCGATGCTCGACGATCGGCGTAGATCGAGAGCTCGTGCGCAACGCGACGCTCTTCCATGATCAAACAAGGCGAGCCGGCATCAGACCACCTGCAGCGATGGCCGATGTGGTCTGCAGCTGGTATGACTTGTGAGGTGTCGACTTGGCGACTTTCAGGAGCGAGTTATGACCAGCAGGCGATTCGGTGTGGCCTGGTGCATCGTGGGTGTCGCGGGCTGCAGCGGCGAGGTCGGCTCCGGCGGCGCCGCCGCCGCGTGCGAGCCGGGGCGACAGGTGGCGTGCGCGTGCACCGATGGGCGCGGCGGCGCGCAGACCTGTCTCGAGGACGGCTCCGGTTGGGCGGCGTGCATCTGCGATTGCGTGCCCGACTGCCTGGGGCGCGACTGTGGTACCGACGGCTGCACCGGCTCGTGTGGCGACTGCGTCGGCGGTGACACCTGCTCCGCCGCGGGTGTCTGCGAGGCGCCGCCGCCGGCCACGCCACTCGCGTTCACGGTCATTCCCTTCACCGCGCCGGAGATCATCGCGCCGTTCCGTGGCGGCGAGGTCTGGCACGACGATCCGCCCGGTCAGGGGATCAACAACATCTCCGAGAGCGAATACCAGACGCCGCTCGACATCTACTACCGCACCTACTTTGACTGGTTCACGATGGAGCCGCTCGCGGACCAGTACGACTGGGCGATCTTCGACGACATGATGGAGAGCGCGATTGGCAAGCGCCAGAAGCTCTCGTTCTGCGTGATGACCCTCTGTCCGGGGTGCGACGAGGGCCGGCCATCGGACGACGGCGCGACGATGAACTATCCGCGCTATCTGCACGAGTTGATGCAGGCCGAGGCCGCCGACAGCCGCGACTGGATCACGCCGCAGTCCAACGTCTGGGTGCCCAACTACAACAGCCCCAACTACCAGGCCCGCTTCGCCGCGTTCCTCGAGGCGCTCGCGAGCCATATCGATGCGACCACGTTCGACTCTGTGCCGTACGCCAACGCCATCGGCTATGTCGACATCTGCGGCTTTGGCAGCTGGGGCGAGTGGCACCACGGCAATGTGATCAGCACGCCCGCCGACTATCCGACTGGCCGCGAGCCGACCAACGCCGCGATTCAGGGGATCATCGACGCCCATCTCGAGGCTTTTCCTCGCTACCCCTTGGTCATCGAGCTGATGGCCTTCGACGGTTTCTACTTCCAGAACACCTGGATCGATCCGTACATCGGCTATTACGCGCTCACCGCGTCGAACGACTGGGGGCTTTTGGGCTGGACGCGCAAGAACTGGGGTTTGCAGGAGACCTACGTCAGCGCCTATCTCGAGGACAACGACCGCTCGTACAACAGCATGGAGTTCGGGCCGGTGATCATGGAGCGCTGGAAGTACGCCCCGGTCAACGGCGAGCCGATCCAGTACAACGCCAGCGGCCCCTGCGGGTTCAACTACTGCACGTTGCCCGACGAGGTGCAGCGCTACCACGCGCAGTCGATCGGCAACGGCAACTTCTACGCGCTCGCCGACACCGTCGAAATCCGCGACGCGATCCGCGAGGCCTACAAGCGTTCCGGCTACCGCTTGACGATTACCGGCGGCGAGGTCACGACCGACGTCGTGCCCGGCGGGCCGCTCGTCGTCGCGCTCGACTGGCAGAACGTCGGCGTCTCGCCGGTCTACGAAGCGTGGGACGTGACCTTCGAGCTCCGGGGGCCGTCATCGGCTACGGTGGCCTGGTCAGCAGAGTCGAGCGTCGAGCTCAAGCTCTGGTTACCGCGCGGCGACCTACCGGAGACGCAGGCGACGCGGGTCATCGACGCGTTCACGCTGCCGGGCACGCTCGCCCATGGCACCTACGATCTGACAGTGAAGATCATCGACCCGA
>JBFYZW010000023.1:0-7957 GCA_041309305.1 Deltaproteobacteria bacterium
CGGCCGGCGCGAAGGCGTAGTCGAGCAGGGTCGGTTGGGCCGGCGCACCGACCGAGAGGCCCGGCTGCGAACCACCGACCAGGCGCAGTCGTCCGACCAGGGCGCTGGCGCTGCCCCGGGCCGGCTGAAGCAACAGCACGGTCCCCTTGGCCACCGGCTTGACCCGCAGCCGCGCGACCGGACCAGTGGGGAACTCCAGCTCGGCGGGGCTCCCTTGCACCCGCGGCAGGTAGACGACCGCCCACGGCCCGGAGACGGTCGTGACCGCCTGCGCGACCACCTGCGCCGGCACGTCGAGGGGCAGCGCGAAGGAGGCGTCGTCGACCTCGGGCTCGACGAGCGTGAACGGCGCGAGCGCAGTTGAGAGTCCGACGTGGAGCAGGACCAGCGGAGTCATCACGCCGCCTCCTGGGTCGCGGTCGCCCCGCGCAGGCGGTGGCTCGGGTCGACCACCTCGGTGATGCGCACCCCGTAGCGGTCGCCGACTACCACTGCCTCGCCGCGGGCGATCAGCTGATCGTTGACCAGGATGTCGAGCGGCTCGTCGGCGGATTTGGCCAGCTCGATCACCGCCCCGGGCGCCAACGCCAGCACCTCGGCGACGGTCATGCGCCGGCGACCGAGCTCGACGGTGAGGTTGACACGCACGTCCATGATCCGATCCAGCTCGCCGGCGGCCCCTGGCCCGTCGGTCCGGGGCTTGGGTCGCGCCTCCGTCGCTGCGGCTGGCGGGGTCTTGGCATTGTCGGTCGGTGTCGTCATGGTCGCTCCGTCACAATCTCGATCGCCAGCGTGCCGGCCTGCTGACGCGGCCGTCCGGCGAACTTGGTGATTTCACCGACCAGCAGGGTCAGCGGGTCGGCCTGGGCTCGATCGAGCCGGATCACGTCCCCGGGCTTGAGCGCCGCCAGCGTGCTCAGCTTGAGCTCGGCTTCGCCGAGCAGCGGCACGACGTCGACCGGGACGCGGCCGAGGTGCTGCGCCAACCAGTCGCGCACCGGAGCTTGCGCCTGTGGCCCGCGGTGCGCACCGAGGTGGGCAGCGATCGTCGGCAGGAAGACCAGCTGGCACGCGGCGCTTCGCTCGCCGAGCTGGAGCTCGATCTGCCCCAGCCAGGCGGCATCGACACGCGCCGGCAAGGTGTCGGCCTGGCCTGGATCCTCACCGGGGTCGAGCGGTGTGCCGTCGGCGCACAGGCTGCGCGACAGATCGGCGACCCAACGGACGATGAGTGGCCGGAGGACCAGGCGCTCGAGCGCCGTGAGGTGCGCGCGCGTCGCCTCCCACACCGGCCCCTTGACGCTGCCACCGAAGGTCGCCTCGACGAGAGTGAACGCCAACACCGCGTTGGGGCACAACCAGCCGAGCACCTCCCCGCGCCGCGCCAGCGGCACGGCCAGGGCGGCGCGATCGACGATGTGGCGCACCGCATCGCTGCCGATAATCTCTGCCGGCGCGCTTTGCACCGTGCAGGTGCCGCGCAGGCGCCGGGTCAAGGACTGGCCGAGACTCTCGGTCAACCGCCCAAGGGCGCGCTCGAGCTGGGGGCCGGCCTTGCGCACCAGGCGATGCCCGCCGGTCAGGTCGACCTCCTCGGGGACCGGCGCCGCCGCGGCGCCGTCGTCGCGCAGCGCCGCCAGCTCCTCCGGATTGAGCAGCCGGTCATTCATTGCACGACAAACTCGGTGAGCAGCGCGGCGTGCACCAGCGGCGCGCCGAGCGTTTCGTTGATCACCGCGAGCAGGCGCTGCTGGAGCTCCTGCTTCGGCTTGGTGCCCCGCGTCTCGGCCAGCGTGATGGCCGACAGGTGCAACATGATCGCGTTGCGCAATCGAACCTCGTGCTTGGCGAGGCTCGCCGCGGCCTCGGGGTTGCGCACCTCGAGCGCCAGCGTGCACTTGAGGTAGCGGAGGTCGGCCTCCTCGTTGAGGTTGACGACGAAGGTGTCGAGACTGACCACCTGGGTCGCCCCGGCGGCGCAAGGCTGGCCGGGCGCGCACTCGGTCGGCGGCGGCGCGGGCGCTCGCAGCCCGAGATAGGCACCCGCGGCGATGCCGCCGGCGCCGAGCAGCACCGCGATCAGCGGCAGCTTGGATTTTTGGGGGAGCGGCGGAATGTCGGCCGCGGAGTCGATTCCGGTGTCAGATTCGGCAACCATGGGCGTCGCTGAAGCAACCGGCGTGCCGCCCCATCGGGCTCCGCCATCGCGGAGCTAAGAAATTGGAATCCCAACGGTTTTTCTCTGTGGGACGGCGCGCGGGCGGCCGCAAGGGGCCCGCCGTGCCGTCAATCACGCGCGGCCCGTCAATCGGTTGACGGGGCGCTCAAGGTCCGGGCCGGCTCGTCGATGCACGCTCCGGAGTGAAGGCGATGATCACCCTGACCAGGCTCAATCAAACCCCGGTGGTCGTCAACGCGGCGCACATCGCCACGGTCGAGTCGACGCCGGATACGTTGATCACGTTGCTCGGTGGCGAGCGGATCCTGGTCATCGAGTCGCCGGCCGAGATCAGCCGGAAGGTGGTTGCCTACCTCAAACAGGTCGGGTGGTCGGGGTTGATGCAGGTCGCCCCCGAGCCGGCGCCGGCCGACGGAGGCTGACGTGGACATCGCGACAATCGCCGGCCTGGCCGTCGCCGCATTCGCCATCTTCGGCGGTTTTTTGATGGAGGGCGGGCACATCACCGCCATCCTGCAACCCACCGCGGGCCTGATCGTCCTCGGTGGCACGGCCGGCGCGGTCTGCGTCCAGTTCTCGGTCGCGCAGCTCAAGCGCGCGGTGCGCGGCGCGGCCGTCGCCTTTCGAGCCCCGAAGGAGGAGCTGCCCCAGCTGGTCGGAGAGCTGGTCAGCTTCGCCCAGAAGGCCCGGCGCGAGGGGGTCGTCTCTCTCGAGGCCGAGGCCGACAAGGTCGCCGATCCCTTCTTGAAGAAGGCGCTCGGCCTGGCGGTCGACGGCTCGGACAGCAAGGTGATCCGCCAGGCCATGGAGGTCGAGCTCGGCACACGCGAGGAGGAGGGCGTCGCCGGCGCCAAGGTCTTCGAGGCGGCCGGCGGTTACTCGCCCACCGTCGGCATTCTCGGCGCGGTGCTCGGTCTCATCCACGTGATGCAGAACCTCACCGACCCGGGGAAGCTCGGCGCCGGCATCGCCGTGGCCTTCGTCGCCACCGTCTACGGGGTGGCCTTCGCCAACATCCTCTTCCTGCCTCTGGCCGGCAAGCTGAAGGCCCGCCATGACCACGAGATGACCCGCCTGGAGGCGATCATCACCGGGGTCAGCGCCATCGTCGACGGCGAGAACCCGCGCATCATCGAAGAGAAGCTGCGTGGCTTCTACGGCGGCTCAGCGACGGCCGAAACCGGTGGGCGAGCCACCCTGCGTCGGGCGGCTTGACCATGGCACGGCGCAAGAAACCGGAGGAGCACGTCAACCACGAGCGGTGGCTGGTCTCCTACGCTGACTTCATCACCCTGCTGTTTGCCTTCTTCACCTCGATGTACGCGATCTCGACCGTCGACGCGGCCAAGGCCGGCAAGATGGTCTTCTCCACCCGGGCCGCCTTCAACCTCGGTTTCTTCTCCACCGCCAAGCCGGTGCTCGGCCAACCGCCGCCCAAAGGGCAGGAGAGCTTCTTGCCGGAGGAGAAGATCATGCAACAGATCCGGCCGGCGGTGCCCAAGCTGCAGGAGCCGCGCCCGCGTTGGCGGGCGACCCCGAGCAACGTCCGGTCGCTCGCGCACACGCTCGAGAAGTACGTCACCCGCGCCGACCTCGACCAGTTGGTGCAGGTCCGTGTCGAGCAGCGGCGCATCGTCGTCAGCATGGCCGCCGCGGTCCTCTTCCGCCCCGGTGCGACGACCATCCGGCGCGAGTCCTACGGCGTATTGCACGAGATCGCCGAAATCCTCCTGCCGACTGGCCACCACGTCTCGGTCGAGGGACACACCGACGACGACAGCGCGCCGCGGAACCGCCGCAGCTCGAACTGGACCCTCTCGACCGGCCGGGCGGTGGCCGTCGTCGCACACCTGATCGAGGAGTTCGCCTTTCCGGCCGAGCTGCTCTCGGCGGCCGGGTTCGCCTCGTACCGGCCGGTGGCATCGAACGAGACCGAGGCGGGTCGAGCCGAGAACCGGCGCGTCGATCTGGTCCTCGAGTTCGTGCCCCAGCCGGAGGAGAACGCCGCACCGACGACCGAGTCGGGCGGCCAATGAGCGGCCGCCCGACCAAACGGGGGTGCGCGAATCGCGCACACCCCGTTTGCGGTTTTCTCTCGGGCGAAGCTGCCCGCTGCGATCGGGAATCGTGACCGTCCGTTTGCCTCAGACGCACCTTTTCGGCCCGAGCCGCCGGGCTCAGCGCTTGAGGTTGACCAGCTCGGCCAGCATGTCGTCGGCGGTGCGCACGGTACGCGAGTTGGCCTGGAAGCCGCGCTCGTAGGCGATCAGGTTGACGAACTCGTGCGCCAGGTCGACGTTCGATTGCTCGAGCACCTCGGAGGCGATGCTGCCCCGCCCGCCGGTCCCCGCCTCGCCGATCAACGGCTCCCCGGAGGCCTGTGAGGCGACATAGTAACCGGCCCCAGCGCGCAGCAGCCCCTCGTTGTTGCGGAAGCGGGCCACCGCGACTTGCCCGAGGGTTCGTCGCTGGCCGTTGGTGAAGGTGCCCATCACCGTGCCGTCCTCGGTCACCTGCACACCGGCCAACGCCCCGGAGCCGTAGCCGTCCTGGCTGAGGCCGGAGACGCTCGAGGGCGAGGCGTAGCCGGTGAGACCGGCCTGGCCGGTGCCACCGTCGGTGGTGATCGAATCGCCGAAGTCGAAGGTGATGGCCTGGCCCGGGGTGGCGCCGAGGAAGTCGAAGCTCGACGCCCCGGTCACCTCGGTGTCGAGGAAGCCGTCGGTGGTGAAGGATACCGTCCCCGAGGCGCCCTCGAACGGCACGCCCGGCGTGCCACCGTTCACCTCGCCGCCGTCGACCATCGCGTGCCACTCCCAGCTCCCTGGCGCTGCCTGGCGGAAGTAGATGTCGACGACGTGCCCGGCACCGAGGGAGTCGTAGACGGTCATCGAGGTCGAGAAGTTCGAGGTGCCCGAAGGATCGAGCGGGTCCCACGCCGCCGGAACGGCGCTACCGGCGTCGAGGTTGGCGGCGATGGTCGCCGCGGTCGTCGCCTGCGGCGGCACCGCCGCGGTCGGCGGGACTTGCAGATCACCGAGGCGAGTGCCGATGGTGCCCATCGCGTCGGCCAGGTACCCCTGGACGACCAGGTTGTGCGGATCGACCAGCCGCCCCTGCGCGTCGAGGTGGAACTGCCCGGCCCGGGTAAAGAAGGTGCCGTCGATCCCCTGGTAGTTGCCCTGCGTCAGGAAGAAGCCGTCACCCTGCAGGGCGAGATCGGTCGCCAAGCCGGTGGCGAGCAACGCCCCCTGACGGAAGACCTGACTGACGCCGGCCAGCCGCGAGCCATCCCCGGCTTGCCCGTGCACCGAGGCGCTCGCGACGGTCGAGCCGAGGACGTCCTCGAAGCGGCCGCGCCCCGACTTGAAGCCGACCGTGTTCAGGTTCGCGATGTTGTCGCTGACCACGTCGAGCGCGTCGCCGTGGGCACCGAGACCGGCCGCCGCCGAGTAGAGTGAGCTAAGCAATGACATGGGGGCCTCCGTGTGCCGCCGGGCTGCCGCCGCTCGAGCTGAGCGGCTGGCCCACGGCGTTCGAGTACATCGTCGTCGCCGACACGTCGTGCGACGCAAGGGTCATGGCGTCGCCTCCGGCGCCGGTTGGATCGAGATGACGTCTGCCGGCAACACGCTGAGCGTGCCGAGGAGCAGCTCCGGATAGCCGTTGCTGAACGTCACGCCGGTGACCACACCCGACAGCTGGGTGGTCGCGCTCACCGGTCGGCCGGCCGCGTCCTCAGCGACGACCTGCAGGCGATAGGTGCCGGCAGCGAGCGCTTGGCCGCTATCGTCTCGGCCATCCCAGGCGACCGACTGGGCACCGGCGCTCCGCTCGCCGAGCGTCAGCGTGCGCACGGTTCGGCCGTTGCTATCCAGGACCCGAACGGTCGTCTGGGCCGCCGCCGCGTCGAGTCGGAAACACAGCGGTGGCGGCACCCCGTCGCCGATGACCAAGACCTCGCTGGTGGCGGTGATCTCCCGGCCGATGAGGTCGGACATCTGCGCGTTGACCATCGCCGTCTGCGCCAGCTGCAGGCCGGTGAGCTGGTCATTGGTCGCCATCGCCTGCTCGAGGCTGGAGAATTGCGCCAGCTGCGCGATGAACTCCTTGTCCTCGAGCGGGTTGAGCGGGTCCTGATGGGCGAGTTGAGCGACCAGGAGCTCGAGGAACTGCTGCTTGCCCAGGGTCTGGCCACCAGCGCCGACGGCGGCGTTGGTGACCGAGGTCAACGGCGTGAGGTCCATGGTCGCTCCTGTCGGGTGGGTCCGTGTTTGCGCTCGCGGTCTTTCGCCTTCGCCTTCCCGTCCGTGGCCAACACCCGCACGGGCGCCAGCGTCAAACCCCGTTGCTCGAGCGCGAGGAGCAACGGGGCGAGGTCATGGTGGCGCAGGGCAGGTAGCACCTCGGCCGCACAGCGGCAGGTCACGTGCACCGTGGTCCCTTGCAGCCGGATCTCGACCTCGAGCTCTCCGATCTCGGCGGGGGTCAGGTGCAGCGTCACCGCCTGGCAACGGCCCGCCGCGTCGGAGGTCGGAACCGGCGCAGGCCGCCCCGCGGAGGCCGCGGCATCGACGGCGGGGACCACGTCGGTACGCAGATCCGCCGAGACGAGCAGCGGCACCAGCAGACCCGACACCGCGACCTCCGCTGGTTCGCCTTGGGTCGCCGCCTCATTCATCGCTGGTGGTGGAGGCTGACCGTCGGGTTCACCCGCAACCCCGAGCTGCGGAGCGACGGCCTCTGCCTCGCCCTGCGGTTCGCCGTCGACCAGCGACAAAAGCGTGGCGAACGCCGTCGCCATCGGCTCGGCCGGGTCAAGCGGCGCCGGCCCCTTTTGGCCGAGGAGCGCCGGTGGCGGTATGAGCGCGAGGCTCATCGTCCGGCCCCCCGCGCACCTGGAGCGCGCGCGGTGCTCGCGCCGACTCCGACGGTGGCGGCCGAGCTGCTCTGCCGCCGCTCGCCGGCCATGGCCTGCAGCAACACGGTGGCCCGTGCGCCATTGATGCGCGACAACAGATCGCCGGTCCGCTCGGGGCCGAGCCGATTCAGAATCACGACCGCCAGCTCGACCGGCAGCCCCTCGACCAACGGCGCGGCCTTGCGTGCCGGCAGACCGGCGACAGCGGCGAACACCGCATCGAGGCCGGTCACAGCCTTGGCGTCGACGGCCGCGCCCGGCGCGCTGTTGATCGATTGCACCAGGCGGTCGATCTCCCCGAGCAGCCGGCTCTCCAGCTCCTGGGCCGCCGCCTCGCGCTGAGCGAGCTCCGCCTCACGGGCATCGAGCGCCAGCCGTCGAGCGCGGAGCGCTTGCAGCAGCTCGAGGTCCTCTGGCGCTGCGCAGGCGCACGCCGCCGCACCCGCCGCCGTTGGTGTCACCGGCGGCGCGGCCGCGATCGCGCCTCCCGGGCCGGCGAGGAGCCCGGCGACCAGCCACAGGCGACGCAATGGCCGAACGCGGATCATCGACAGCCTCGTGGTTTGGCGTGGTTCCACTCGTCCTGCGCCCGCTGCTCGCGACGTGCGGCGTCGCGCGCCGCCGCGGCGCGCCGCTTGTCGGCCAGCCGTTCGGCCTGACGCTTCTCCCGCATCCGCTCGGCCGCTTGCCGCGATCGAGCGACCCGTGTTGCTTCAGCGCGATCCACCTGCGCCCGGTTGTGCGTCGCCGCTTGTTCGCCGATCTGCAGCAGCGCGACCGGGGTCGGCTCGGCGCCGATGCCGGTGCTCAGCGCCACCGCGGTTTCGGCCGCCGCGGCGGTCGCCGCGCGCAGCTCG
>JBFYZW010000024.1:0-3515 GCA_041309305.1 Deltaproteobacteria bacterium
ATCGGCAACCGCGCCCGGCCGCTCAGTCGCATGGCGCTGGTCAAGCTGATCCGCCGCTACGCTGGCGCGGCCGGGCTCGCCCCGCCGCGCTCGCCGCCCCAGTTGCCGCACGCCCTCGCGACCCACCTGCTCCAGGGCGGCGCCGACCGGCGGTCGGTGCAGGAGATGCTCGGCCACGCCGACATCTCGACCACCGAGATCTACACCCACGTCGAGCGCGAGGAGCTGCGGCAGGTGGTGGACTCCCATCACCCGCTGGGCCTCGGCAAAAAGAAGGGCAGGGGATGAGCGACTCCTTCTGGTCGCGCGGCGGTCTGTTCAGCTTCCTCTTCGCCGAGAAACGGCGCGAGCAGGAGGCGCGCGCCGCCACCGCACCGGCCGTGGCGCTGGGGCTCGGCACGCTGGCCGCGCCGGCGAGCGGCAGGCTGTGGGCGATCAGCGTCTCCGGCCGCGCTCACGCCTGCATGTTCAAGCTGCTGGTCCACGACACCGGCGCCGAGCTCGCGGTGACGCTCGAGGCGCTCGACCTCGCGACCCTGGCCGGCCCCGGCCAGCGGGACATGGAGAACCTGCGCACCCTGAGCCACGCCTGCCCGTGGCGCGAGACCGGCCAGGTCCCGGCCGAGCGCGCCGGCGAGCTGCGCGCCGCGCTCGCCCGGCTGCGCCTCGACGGCTTGGCGATGCTCCCCGACAGCCAGGTGGTCGACGACTGGCACCTGGGCGGGCTGATCTGGGACGCCGGCGCCCCGGCCGCCCGGACGTTCGAGGCGATGGCCCCGACCAGCGGCCCGGCGTTCGAGCTGCTCGGCGTCTTGCACCGCGCCGGCGGGATGGCGTTGAGTGCCTGGCGCAGCCTCGGCGTCCTCGACCTGGCCATGCTCTATCACCCGAGCCTCGGCCGGCCGGTGCACGACTTCGGCGGCACCCCACGACACGTGCGCGTCTTGTGCCCCGACCATCGCCGCCTGCCCGAGGTGCTCGCCGCCCTCGACCGGTTGCCGGAAGGCGCGCCGCTGCTCCTCGATCTCGCGCCCCTCAACCACGAGGCGAAGGCGCTGAGCCGCTGGGCGCTCCGCCGCCCCAACGTCGCGCTCGTGCTCGCCTCCGGGCGGGCGCTCAGCGAGCTGCCGGCCGAGGCGTTGCCACGCATCTACGGCAGCGTCGACGACGCGCTGGCCGACCTGAGCCGGTCGGGCGGCGGCTGAGCCGACGCGGCCGGGCGCGTCGCCGATCGGAGCTGGTTGACCCGGCCGCGCTGAGCACCATAAATGGGCCGGGCGGGCTCGGGCGCGAGCCGACGCCGGGAGCGGGGCGGACTTTCGCCCCTGGCGCGGCGCCGGTCGACGGCCTAGCTTGTGATGCAGGAGGCATGACGTGGGCGCGGAAGGCATGACGGATCTGGCGGCGCGGATCATCTTCGCCCTCGTGCCGATGCTGCTGTCGTTGACGGTGCACGAGTTCGCCCACGCCTGGGCGGCCAAGCTCCTCGGCGACGACACCGCCGAGAAGATGGGCCGGATGACGCTCAACCCGGTCGCGCACATCGATCCGATCGGGACCCTGCTCCTGCCGATCGTGTTGATCGTCTGGGCCGGCGGGATCATGTTCGGCTGGGCGAAGCCGGTGCCGGTCAACCCGACCCGTTTCACCCGCAAGATCAACATGCGCACCGGCATGCTCATCACCGCCGCCGCCGGCCCGGCGTCGAACATCGTCCTGGCGACGCTGTGCACCGCGATCCTGGCGCTGACCTTCCACGCTGGTTGGCTCACCGAGGCCGGACCGCTCAAGCAGCTGCTCGGCTCGATGGTGGTGATCAACGTCGCGTTGGCGGTCTTCAACCTGATCCCGGTCGGCCCGCTCGACGGCCAGAAGGTCCTCTCCGGGATGCTCTCCTACGAGGCCGCGGCGCGCTTCGAGCGTTTCAACTACCAGTACGGCGCCTGGCTGATGATGGGCGTGATCGTCTTCGCCGGCCGGCTGATCGCCGTGCCGTTCGCGCTCGTTCTGGGCGGCATCCTCGGCCTGTTCGAGCTCCCCTCCTGGGTCATCTTCTGAAAGAGAGTCGCCGATGGCATTCGCACCGCGCGTGGTCTCCGGCATGCGTCCGACCGGGCCCTTGCACCTGGGCCACTACTTCGGCGCGCTGTCGAACTGGGTCGCGCTGCAGAACAGCGGCGCCTACACCTGCAGCTACTTCTCGGCCGACTGGCACGCGTTGACCACCGGCTACCGCGAGACCTCCGAGCTGGCGCGCTTCCGGCGCGAGATGTTCGCCGCGTGGATCGCCGCCGGCATCGACCCCGAGCGCTCGCGCATCTTCTCTCAGGCGGCCGTCCCCGAGCACGGCGAGCTCGCGACGCTCTTCGGCATGATCACCCCGATCCCCTGGCTCGAGCGGGTGCCGTCCTACAAGGAGATCCGGCAGGAGCTGGCCGACCGGGACCTCTCCACGATCGGGTTTTTGGGTTACCCGCTCCTGCAGACCGCCGACATCGCGATCTACCTCGGCACCCACGTACCGGTCGGCGAGGACCAACTCGCCCACCTGGAGCTCTCCCGGGAGGTGGTCCGCCGCTTCAACAGCTACTACGCCGAGGTCTTCCCCGAGCCCAAGGGCCTGGTGACCGAGACCAAGCGACTCCCGGGCCTCGACGGCCGCAAGATGTCGAAATCGTACAACAATGCCATCTACCTCGGCGAGCCCGCCGAGGCGGTCAAGGCCAAGGTGATGCCTGCCCCGACCGACCCCGCCCGGGTGAAAAGGACCGATCCGGGCACCCCCGAGAAGTGCGTCATCTTCGCCTACCAACAGCTCGTCCAGAACGAGGCTGACCTCACCGAAATCGCTCAAGGTTGTCGGACCGCTGGGATAGGGTGCGTCGATTGCAAGAAGAGGCTGCTGGCCGCGCTCGAGCTGTTCCGCGAGCCCATCCGGGCCCGGTACCTCGAGGTGCTCGCGTCCAGCGACCTCGACGATAGAGTGGCCGCGGGCAACGCCGCTGCTCGCGAGGAGGCGGGGCGCGTGATGGAGCGGGTCAGAGAGGCGATGCACCTGTGAGCTTCTTCGGGGGCCTGTGGGCCCGGCTCAAGGAGGCGGTGCTGGGTCTCTGGCGCCGTCTGTTCGTCCGACGGCCCGGCCAACCCGGCCTGGGCGAAGGTGCGCCCGTGCCGCTGCTCGAGGCCCCGCCCGAGCCCCCACGCCGGCCGGCGACGGTCGACGTCATCGAGGCCGAGTTCGTCGAGGTCGAGCCCGCACCGCGGGTCGATGAGGCGGCCGCCGCCGCGCGAGAGGCCGAGGAGCAGCGCCTCGCCGCCGAGGCCGCCGCCGCGCGAGAGGCCGAGGAGCAACGCCTCGCCGCCGAGGCTGCCGCCGCGCGAGAGGCCGAGGAGCAACGCCTCGCCGCCGAGGCCGCCGCCGCGCGAGAGGCCGAGGAGCAACGCCTCGCCGCCGAGGCCGCCGCCGCGCGAGAGGCCGAGGAGCAACGCCTCGCCGCCGAGGCCGCCGCCGCGCG
>JBFYZW010000025.1:0-5149 GCA_041309305.1 Deltaproteobacteria bacterium
CGAGCGCGTCGTGCTCGAGCGCCGCGCGCTTCACCGCGTCGAAGCCGGGGATCAGAGACCTGCGCCGCGGCTCGATCAGCACGTCGCGCAGGCCCCGACGGATCAAGGTCGCGTCGCCGGCGAAACACCCGGCGAGCACCAACGCGAGGTTCTCGCTCTGGGCGACGACGTCCGGCAACGCGTAGGCGCCGGCGAGCGCGGCGCGGGCGCGGCGGGTCTCGAGCACCAGGTGCGGATGGACGAGCGCGACGTGTAGCCAAGGAGGGACGGGCACCGCCACCGGTGGGCCGTGCGCCGGAGCGATGCACAACCCGCCGAGCAACATCGGGCCGACGTTGTCGCCGTGGGCGCTGCCGGCGGCCGCCTCCTCGCCGGCCACCGCCGCCGCGTAGAGCTGCGCCAGCGCCAGCGGTGGCTCGAGCAGCGCGTTGGCGGCGACGACCGCGGCGACCGCCGAGGCGGCCGAGCCGCCCATGCCGGAGCCGACCGGGATCCCCTTGTCCAGCTCGAGCGTGAACCCGACGTTCGGGGACAGGTGGTGACGCAGGGCGAGCAGCGCCCGCCCGGCGGTGTTCAGCTCCGGGTCGGTCGGCAGCTCGAGCTCGGCGCCGCGGATCGCGGTCAGCTCGACGCGGCCGCTGTCGTTGAGCGTCACCGTCGCTCGGTCCTGCGGGCCGGCGATCGCGTGGCCGAGCATGTCGAAGCCGACCGCGACGTTGCCGATCGACGCCGGCGAGAAGGCGCGGGCCCGCCTCACCGCTTCGCCCCGAGCGCGGCGGCCAGACGCAGCAGGTCGGCGAACACCCCGGCGGCGGTGACCTCCGGTCCAGCGCCGGGCCCCTGGACGATTAGCGGGTTGTCGCAGTAGCGCCTGGTGGTGAACTGGACGACGTTGTCGGTCAAGCGCAGGTGCGCGAAGGAGTGGTCGCGCTCGACGGCGCACAACCCGACGCGCGCGTCGCCGCCGAGGTCGAGGCGCGCGACGTAGCGCAGGACCTTTCCCTTGCGCCGCGCCTCGTCGAGCCGGGCCTGCATCGGGGCGTCGAGCTCGTCGAGGCGGGCGAGCAGCTCCTCGACGCTGACCTCGGCGAGCGCGGCGGGGACGAGCGACTCGAGGGCCACCTGCTCCAGGCTGATCGGGTAGCCACACTCACGGGCCAGGATGACCAGCTTGCGCGCCACGTCGCGGCCGGAGAGGTCGTCGCGCGGGTCCGGCTCGGTGAAGCCGAGCTCGCGCGCACGGCGTACCAGCCGGCTGAACGGCTCGCTGCCGTCGAAGCTGTTGCACAGCCAGGCGAGCGTGCCCGAGAGGATCCCCTCGATCGCACGCAGCTCGTCACCGGTGTCGAGCAGATCGCGCAGCGTACCGATCACCGGCAACCCGGCGCCGACCGTCGACTCGTAGAAGAAGCGCGCCCGCTGGGCCTTGATCTCGGCGTAGCGCGCCCACGGCCCGGCGCCGGCCTGCTTGTTCGCGGTGATGACGTGGACACCGCGCGCCAACCAGCCGGCGTAGCGGTCGGCGATCGCGTCGCTGGCGCTGCAGTCGAGGATCACCGCGTGCGGCAAATGCTCAGCCTGCACGTGCGCGGCGAAGGCGTCGAGGTCGGCGGGGCGGTCGAGCACCGGCCGCTCGCAGTCGGCCGCGGTCGACTCGACCAGCGCCATCCGCTCGCGTCCGATGACCGCCCGGAGCCGCAGGTCGAGGTTGAGCTCGCGCGCCAGGCGTTGGCCGGCGCCGGCGAGCTGGCGCATCAAGGCCGCGCCGACCCGCCCCGGACCGATCAGGCCGATCGAGAGCGTCTGGGCCGAGAGGTAGAAGCCGGCGTGTACGGCGCGCAGGGCCCGCCGGGCGTCCTGCTCGTCGATGACCAGCGAGATGTTCCGCTCCGAGGAGCCCTGCGCGATGACCCGCACGTTGACGTTGGCGCGCCCGAGCGCCGCGAACAGGCGGGCCGCGACCCCGGGCGTGCCCGCCATCCCGTCGCCGATGATCGCCAGCGCCGCGACGCCGGGCTGGACGGTGACCGCCGAGACCTGCTTGGCGACCAACTCGCTGGCGAAGGCCTCGGTGAGCGCGCGCTGCGCGGTGGCCGCGTCGGCCTGGCGCACCACCGAGCAGATCGAGTGCTCCGACGAGCCCTGCGAGATCATCACCACCGAGACGCCGGCCCGCTTGAGCGCCGCGAAGGCGCGCTCGGCGGTGCCGGGGACGCCGATCATCCCGGCGCCCTCGAGGTTGAGGATCGCCAGCCCGGTGATCGTCGTCACCCCCTTGGCCACCGTCGCCCGGTCGACGTCGGCGCTGATGCACGTCCCCGGCGCGCTGGGGCGGAAGGTGTTGCGCGCGCGGATCGGGATGCCGCGCTCGATCGCCGGGGCCATCGTCTGCGGGTGGATGACCTTGGCCCCGAAGTAGCTCAGCTCGCAGGCCTCGGCGTAGGAGAGACGCTCGATCAGCACCGCCTCGGGGACGAGGCGCGGGTCGGCCGAGAGCACGCCGTCGACGTCGCTCCACAGGTGCAGCTCGCTGGCCGCGAACAGCGCGGCAAAGATGGCGGCCGAGTAGTCGCTGCCGTTGCGGCCGAGCGTGGTGATCCGCCCGTCGCGCTCGCGGGCGACGAAGCCGGTGACGATCGTCCGCGGGCCGAACGTCGGCAACCGGGCGCGCAGGCGCTGGCGCGACTCCTCCCACTGGACCCGCGCCCCGAGCTCCCCGTGCTCGACGACCAACACCTCGCGGGCGTCGAGCCACTCGGCCGCGGCGCCGCGGGCCCGGAGGGCGGCCGCGAGGAGGGTCGAGGACCAGACCTCACCGAGCCCGGCGACCAGCTCGCCGAGGTCGCGCGAGACGACGCCGATCAACCCCTGGGCGTGCAAGAGGTCGCGCAGCGTGGCGAGCTCGCGGGTCTGCTGCCCGAGCACCGGCGGCGCGGCGTCGCCGAGCAACGCCCGCGCCGTCTCGAGGTGCCGGCGCTCGAGCGCCGCCAGCGCCGCTGGCCAGCCGGGATCGCGGGCCGCCGCCTGCGCGACCAGGGCGAGCAGCGCGTCGGTCACGCCCTGCATCGCCGAGACGACCACCACCTGCTGCTCGTCGCGTGCCAGCAGCAGCTCGACCACCGTGGCCATCCGCTCGGCGTCGGCGACGCTGCTCCCGCCAAACTTGTGTCCGATCACGGCCGCTCACCTCCCGGCGCCGGAGGCGTCGATGACGAGGGCGAGCTCAAGGGGGCACCGCCGCGAGTCGCGCCCCGAGCTCTTTGACCAGGGCGGCGCGTACCGCCGCCGGCGCGTCGACGGCACCCCACAGCCAGCGCCCCCGCCAGTGCAGCTCCACCTCGCCGTTGAGCGGATCGGTCAGGACCACCGACCCCGTCGGTCCGGGCGCGCGCGTCACCCCGCCCAACGACAGGTAGGCGGTGAGCATCGCCCGCGCCGCCGCCGCGTCGCCGCCGTCGATGGCGAAGACACGGAAACGCGCCCCACCGATTTCGTAGGCCGCGACCGCGCCGTCGCGCAGGAAGCCGTGACCAAGGACGTTGCGCGCCAGCAGGACCTCGCTGCGCGCCACCTTCCCGGCCGCGGGGAAGGCGGCGATCACCGCCGGCGACTCGCGCGTCCCGGGCAACGCGCCGACCACCCGCTCGGCCACCGTCTGCATCGCCTGGCGACCGGCGCCGCCGCGCCCGGTGAGCTTGAGGTAGACGGCACCGACCACCACCTCGAGGTGATCGTCGGCGATGCTGCCCTCGACGCCGAGGGCGAGCGGCGTGCCGTGCGGCGAGCGCTCCTGGCTGTAGATGCCCCAGGCCCGCCGCGCGTCGCGATGCCGATAGAGATCGACCGTGACGACGGCCGCTTTTGGGCCGAGATACTCGGCGGCGACGAGCTCGACGAAGTCCTGGTGCAGGAAGGCGTCGGCGGCGCCGTTGATGTACTCGAACAGGTCTTGTGGCCCGTAGACCTCGACCGGCGCGAGCGTCCAGCCGTCGATCACCGGCAGGCGCGCGGCCGGCGGGTCGGCGCTCGCGGCGGCGAGCAACGCGAGGGTGGCGAGCGTCGCGCTCACGTCAGGAACTCGACCGGGACGTCGCGCAGGCGGGCGACGTCGCGGACGCGGGCGCGCACGTCGAAGCCCTTGGCGCAGACGACCGTGCACCCGTCACACGCGGCGCACGGAGCGGCGGGCAAGGCCAGCGCGTCGAGCAGATGACGGGCGGCGAGGCGGTTGCGGTAGGCGTGCGCGTACATGTAGCCGCGCATCAGCTCGGGGATCGGCAGGCGGGCCCCACACGCCTCGAGGCACTGCTCGCACCCCTGACAGAAGAAACCCGCCAGCGGTGGCGCGCTCAACGCCTGCTCGTCCGCCGCGCTGAACGCCGGCTGGCGCAGGACCTCGAGGTCGAGCTGCAGCTGGTCGAAGGTGGTGAAGCCGGGGATCGCGGTGTGCACCGAGGGGTTGCGGATCGCCCAGCGCAGCGCCGCGCGGGCGTCGATCGGCCGCAGCCGCTCGTCGTCCCAGTAGACCCCCGCCTGGGTCTTCATGACCACGACGCCGAGGCCGGCCGCCGCCGCCTCGGTCATTGCCTGCTCGACCTCGCGATGATGGTCCTGGCGGAAATTGTAGGCGGTCAGCACGACGTCGTAGACCTCGGCCTCGATCGCGGCGCGGATCACGTCGGGCTCGTTCTTGTGGGTCGAGACGCCGACAAAACGCGCCTTACCCGCCCGCTTCGCCGCGGCCAGGGCCTCGAGCATCGGCGCGAGCTGCGTACTCTCCCGCCGGCTCTGGTTGTGCAGGTAGAGCACGTCGACGTACTCCAACCCGAGCCGCGCGAGGCTGAGGTCGAGCTTCTCGCCCAGCTCCGCGGCGCGCGTCGCGGGCGAGAAGAGGCCGGTCTTGCGATCGAGGGTGCTCAGGAAGACCTTGGTACAGAGGATGAACGACTCCCGTGGCCGGCCCGCGAGCACGGTGCCGAGCATCTCCTCGTTGCGGCCCCCCTGGTAGCCGTGCGCCGTATCGAGCAGGGTCATGCCGCCGTCGAGCGCGGCGCGGACCAGGTTGGGGTTGTCGGCGTTCATCACCCCCATGTTGACGACCGGCACGGTCAGCCCCGTGCGCCCGAGCACCCGGCGGGTGGGATCGACC
>JBFYZW010000026.1:0-4870 GCA_041309305.1 Deltaproteobacteria bacterium
GCCGGGAACCGCCGCCGCCAGTTGCCGAGGGCGGGTCGAGTTGGCCGTGGCTCGCGGCCGGCGTCGTCTTGGTCGGCCTCGGCGTGGCGCTCGATCTGGCGCCCGACTCGGCGCACAACGAGCGACTCGACGCGCTCGACCTCGCGCCGTTGGGCCTGTACGGCGCCGGCATCACCGCCGTCATCCTCGGAGTGTTTTGATGATGAAGACGCGGCCGATCTGCATGCGGGCGTTGTCGCTCGTGGCGCTCGTCTCGCTGGCGCCGCGCTGTGCGGTCATCGACGCGATGGGCGGCGAAGACACCGACAATGTGGACGGCACTTCGTCGCTCACCTTCCTCGCACTCTCCGCTGGGGACTATTTCACCTGCGGCCTCACGACTGACCACACCCTCGTTTGTTGGGGTGCGCCGGAGCCGGACGTCGGGGTCACCGACCCTCCCGCAGGGACCTTCGACGCGCTCGGGGCAGGCAGCTACCACGCCTGTGCGATCGATACCGGCGGTGGCTTGACCTGCTGGGGTAGCAACGCGGGTGGTCAGAGCCTGCCGCCGCCGGGGCAATCTTTCGTCGAGGTGAGCGGCGGTGCCTATCACTCGTGCGCTCGCGACGACGCCGGCGGCCTGCTTTGTTGGGGCACGCCGAACGACAGCGCATCTACGGCGCCGAGTGGGACCTTTGTCTCGGCGGATGCCGGTGGCGGCAACTTCGGCTGCGCCGTGCGCAACGATCAGACAGCCGCCTGTTGGGGGAACAACGACGACGGTCGGGCGACGGCGCCAGTGGGCAACTTCACGTCAGTGAGCGCCGGTTTCGCGCATGCCTGCGCGATCACCACCAACAGCACGCTTCGGTGTTGGGGGAACAACCTGAACGGCCAGACCGGCGCACCCGTGGGGGCTTTCCGCGCGGTCAGTGCCGGGGGCGCGCATACCTGCGCGCTGACGATGAGCGGCGACCTTGCTTGCTGGGGCGCGAACTTCCTCGGCGAGGCCAGGCCGCCGACCGGAAAATTCGTGAGCGTAACCGCCGGCGGGTCTCACGCGTGCGCGCTCACGGCCGAAGGCGTCGCGCACTGTTGGGGTGACGACCGGCATGGCGAGTCGACGCCGCCCTGATTCGCGGGCGTGCGTTGTGCTCGGTCGGCTACCCGGGAGACCTTGCGACTTCGCGCACGACCCTGATCACTGCTCGCGTCGCGTCGCCGACGCCGACGACCAACCCGAAACAGAACAGCCCGGGGGCCGGTGCCGGGCTTGCGATCGAGCCAAGTGCCGCCGATCGTGCCGATGGCGACGGCGGCGGCGATCTCGAGGCCGATCGCGGAGTAGCGGCCGGCGAGCCGCCACATCTGGAGCAACAAGCAGTTCGGAGTCGCCGGTGCGATGCGGAGCGGGCACGCAAGGCTGATCGCGTTTTCGTCGTGTGAGCTTTCGCGAGTTGGCGAAGCGCGCGTTCTCAGTTGATGTGTTGTCGTGCCCGCGTTGTGGTCACAGCCCGCTTTGTCTGGTTGGATTGGTGCGCGGGCCTTCGGGCCGGGGAGAAGGTGTCGTCAAAGGGCAGGGTTGTTGGCTCGATCACGTCTGGGGCGGCGTGCTCGAGATTACATTGGACGATGACTCGACCCTCGCAGGAACGCGGATTGAGATCCCACCTCATGTGCTCGCGCGAGACACTGAGATCACCACACCCCGCGGTGACGGTCCGATCTCGTCGTCCAGCGGATCTCTGGTGTTGCAGCTGGTGCCCGCGCAAAGGCGAGGAAGACCTCGGCCATGGCTCCCTTGCCGAGCGGTCGGTTGGACCGCGTCCCGCAGCAACGGTCGACGCGACGGTGGTGGGTGAGACTACAACAGCTGAGACAGGAAGGTCCGGGCCGGCACGACCACGGGGTCGTGCCGGGCAAAACAGTCGGCCGCTACGTAGTCAGCATCCAGCACCACCTGGAACGCGTGCGGCGCCTCGAGTTGCTTGTGGAACACGGTCAAGGCCGGGCTGAGCTCGGTCTCGCTCTTCTTGACCTCCACCAATAGCCAGGGTCGGTTGTCCCGAACCACGACGAAATCGACCTCCCGCTGGAGCTTGTCCCGCAGGTAGCGCAGCTCGAAGCGTCCCAGGCCCAAGTCGTTCCAGCCCTCGACAGCTTTGAGCAGATGACACGCGACGAAGGTCTCGGCCCGGGCGCCGGGGTCTTCGACGCTGCTCCAATCGCGGAGGTACCACTTCGGTTCCTTGCGCAACGACTTGGCCACGTTCTTGAACCAGGGACGCACCAGGAAACCGAAGTGGAGACCACAGAGTGTGGAGATCCACCGCCGGATAGTGTCGACGGCCACGCGGATCTCGCTCGCGAGGCTGCTGTACACGAGCCTCGCCCCGGAGGATCCCAACATCAGGGTGCCGAGCACCTCGATTTGGGCGAGCTCGTGGATCCGGGTCAGGTCCCGGACGTCCTCCCGAACGAGCTGTTGGTGGCGCAGGGTCTGCCAGCGGATCGAGAACCGCCGGTCGCGGGCGAGAAACGGCTCTGGGTAGCCCCCATGCTCCCACAAGGCCGCGAAGTCGGCTTCACGGATCCGGGAGGGCTCCCGGATCAACCCTTCCGGGGGGACCTTCGCCGAGAGCTCGGCGACGCTGAACGGGTGCATGCGGCACAAAAAGTACCGCCCCATCAGACTGTCCCCGCCGCGACGGAGCACGTCCATGCGCGAGCTGCCGGTGACGATGACGCGGATGCGGTCGCCGTAGGTGTCGAAGAAGCCCTTCAGCAGGCCACGCCACTTCGAGTACTTGTGCATCTCGTCCAGGACGAGCCGAGCTGGCTGGTCACGCAGCTGCGACAACCCGCTCGCCTCGGCGATGGCCCGCGGCCCTCTGAGGATGACGCGCCGATCGTCCTCGTCATCCCAGTTGAGATACACGGTTCCCAGGGCCCGGCAGGTTGTGGTCTTCCCCACCTGCCGAGGCCCCGTGACAAAGACCATCTGTCGATGACGGGCGAGAGTATCCCCGATCATGTGGTCATAGAGACGAAGTCGGCGCGCAGATGCCATTGGGCCAAATTATCATATGTCGTAAAACAGTACAAACCAGTTTACGGTATATCAAAAAATGGACCAGCTGCGTTCGCCGTCGGGTGTCCGGTGGCTGGGAACAACGCCGGGTCTACTGCAGTACAAAGGAGCGCCGGAATGCCAATGCTCAACTCGCGGATCCCCGGTCACGGACGCCCGGTCACTGTCCGATGCGGCGCGGATGGTCCGCCGGCGGGGCCTCGCGGACCGGTTGGCCGCTCCGCCACACCACGGGGATCTTCTGCCCCATCTCGCGTAATTGGTCGCAGTCGTCGCAGTGGTCACGCAACGCTCGACGCCGGCCTGGGCGACGAGTCTGTGCGCGGCCGAGCGTCCCTGCGCCGCATTCGCCTCCGGGAGTGGATGTGACGTGGTGCCGGCGCTGCGGTCATGGCCCGCCGCGCTCAAGTGGTCAGCTGGGATTCTCGTTCAGATGTTGTTCCGGCGACGAGGTCGCGCAAAGGCAGGCAAGGGAACGTCCGGTCCATCACCCGGGACGTGTCGCCGTGGTGTGTGGGCTGGGTAGGAATCGTGGACGGCGCGAGTCTAGACGGGGGTGCGCGATTCGCGCACACCCCGTTGTCGGTTTTCCCTCGGGCGAAGCCGCGCTTTGGCGATCGGGAATCGCGACCCTCCGTTCAGTAGCGGTACATGGCCCGGACAAAAACCGGGATGCGGATGTCGTTGAGGAATAGATGCCCCTCTTCTCCCGTGCTCTGCTCCGCGTCTGGGTAGGCGGTGAGCGCGTGGAAGACGAAGTGCACCTCGGCGGCCAAGGTCAGGCCATCGGTCGGGAAGAGGTTGATCCAGGCCCGGCCGTGTCCCTCTTTGATCTGGTTGGCCCAGTTGCTCGACTCGCCGATGGACGACTCCACTGGGAGAGAGAAGGCCAGCCACTCCAACGCGCCGAACCCGACCTCGAAGACCTCGCCGCGGTAGAAGAGATCCTGACCCGCCATGATCATGGGGAAGAGCCCTTTGGTGTCGATGAACTCGACGTAGTTGACCACGCCGGTGTAGCCGCCGCTCGCGTTGAAGGTCGGTTGGGGCGCCTCTATGCTCAGGTAGAGAGAGCCGAGTACGATGCCCGCCCACCCGCGCGCGAAGCCACCGGTGGCGACGCCGAGCGCGTCCGGCGCGTCGCGGCGCTCGTTGTCGAGGTAGATTGCCGCGCCGACGTGGAAACTCGACATGGAGAAAGCCGTCGGGATGGCTTGCATATTGGCTGCGATCCCGGAGCCGGTGCCCGTCACCGTCTGTTTGTCGTAGGCGAGGCGGAGTTGGATGCCACGGCCCGGAGCCCATTCCCATACGTCGTACCCGCCGAAGAAACCGAAGTTGCCGAAGCCGGCCTCGCCCAGGCCGAGCGCCTTTGGCGCCATGGTCACCGCCACGCGGGCGCGCGCGGCATCGGCGCGCAACACCAGGCCGGGGATGAAGTAGCTCCACCAGGTTTCGGATTCCTGCAACGCAACGTTCAGCACGGACCGAACCGAGTTGTAGGCCAAGGCGCGCCGCCAGCCGAGATTGAGCAGGAGCTCCGCCTCGAGATGGAGCTCGAACCCCAGATAGGCGCCGAGGCCGTAGTTGTCGGGCGAGCCCGAGCGCGACCGCGTCCATTCCGCCGGTGGCGGCGGGCGCCTCCGCTGTGGTGGTTCGGCAGGCTCGGCGGACGGCGTCGGAGCGGGCTCGACGGGCGCTGGTTCGATGGACACGGGCTCGACGGGCGCGGGCTCCGCGGGCATGGGCTCGACGGGCGCGGGCTCCGCGGGCACGGGCTCGACGGGCGCGGGCTCC
>JBFYZW010000027.1:0-13903 GCA_041309305.1 Deltaproteobacteria bacterium
GCGGTCGGCACCACCAACCGCTCGCCGGTGCGGATGTGATCGGGATCCCAGCCGCTCTGCCCGCGCCGCGCCGACTCGTAGGTGCCGCCGACCTTGGCATAGTCGAACTGCGGGTTCAGCCGGCACAGCTCCTCGACCGTGACCAGACGGCCGACCTGCCGCGACAGACGCGCCGCGATCTTCGCCAACGTGTCACCCTCGACCACCTGGTAGGTGGTCGTCGGCGAGGTCGTCGGCTCGCTGCGGACGGGCTCGACCGGCGTGCGGACTTCGTCGATGCGCGGTGCGACCATCGGCGTGCTCCCGAGAGGGTCCGACCCTCGGTTATTCCTATCCCAGCAAACCAACGGCCATTGTAACTCGCCTGACCTGGAGTTGTCTAACTTGTTTCGAGCGCCTCGGCCGGCGCGCCGACGCGCGGCTCGCAGACCAGGGTCAACCCCTCGGCGCCTGGGTCGACCTCGACCTGGGCCATGCCGCCGCCGCGCAGCCGCCCGAACAGGATCTCGTCGGCCAGCTTGCGCCGAATCTCCCGGTCGATGAGCCGCGCCATGGGTCGGGCGCCCTGCCGCTCGTCGTAACCACGGGTCGCGAGCCAACGGCGCGCCGCGTCACCGAGCTGCAGGGTGATCTTCTTGTCGGCGAGCTGGTCCTCGAGCTCGGCGACCAGCTTGTCGACCACCTGTTCAACGACCTCCGGGGAGAGCCGGCCGAAGGGCACCCAGGCGTCGAGCCGATTGCGGAACTCGGGCGAGAAGGTCTTCTCGATCGCCCCCTTGCCGTCGGGTGAGCGCGTCCCACCGCCGAAGCCGATCGCCGAGGCGGCGAGCTCGAAGGCGCCAGCGTTGGTGGTCAGGATGAGCACGACGTTGCGGAAATCGGCCTTGCGGCCGTTGTTGTCGGTCAGGGTCGCGTGATCCATCACCTGGAGCAGGATGTTGAACACGTCCGGGTGGGCCTTCTCGATCTCGTCGAGCAGCAACACCGCGTAGGGGTGCTTGATGATCGCGTCGGTGAGCAGCCCCCCCTGGTCGAAGCCGACGTAGCCGGGCGGCGCGCCGATCAGGCGCGAGACGGTGTGCTTCTCCATGTACTCGCTCATGTCGAAGCGCAGCAGCTCGACCCCCATCGTCTTGGCCAGCTGACGGGCCAGCTCGGTCTTGCCCACCCCGGTCGGCCCGGAGAAGAGGAAACAGCCGACCGGCCGCTGCGGCGCGCCGAGCCCGGCGCGCGACAGCTTGATCGCGGTAACCACCATGTCGATCGCCGGGTCCTGGCCGTAGATCACCAGCTTCAGATCGCGGTCCAGGCTCTGCAGCCGCTCGCGGTCCGAGACCGAGACCGTCTTGACCGGGACGCGCGCCATCGCCGAGACCACCCGCTCGATCTCTTTGGCCCGGATGGTCTTCTGGTTGCCGCGCAGCCGCGCCGCCGCGCCGGCCTCGTCAATCACGTCGATCGCCTTGTCGGGCAGGAACCGGTCGGTCAGGTACTTGGCCGACAGCTCGGCCGCCGCCTTGAGCGCCGCCGCGACGTAGGTGACGCCGTGGTGCGCCTCGTACTGGGCTTTGAGCCCGCGGAGGATCTGCACCGTCTCGGCGATCGTGGGCTCCTTGACCTCGATCTTCTGGAAGCGCCGGGCCAAGGCCCGGTCGCGCTCGAAGGCGCCCTGGAAGTCCTTGTAGGTCGCCGAGCCGATGCAGCGCAGCTCGCCGGAGGCCAGCGCCGGCTTGAGGATGTTCGACGCGTCGAGGGTGCCGCCGCTGACCGCGCCGGCGCCGACGATGGTGTGGATCTCGTCGATGAACAGGATCGCCTTCGGCCGGGCGACGATCGCGGCGATCACCGCCTTGAGCCGCGCCTCGAACTCGCCGCGGAACTTGGTCCCGGCGATCAACGCGCCCATGTCGAGCGCGAAAATCTCGGCGTCGGCGAGCAGCTCGGGGACGGTGCGTTGGTGGATCGCCAACGCCAACCCCTCGGCGAGCGCGGTCTTGCCCACGCCGGACTCGCCGACGAAGATCGGGTTGTTCTTGCGCCGGCGGCAGAGCACGTGGATGGCCCGCTCGAGCTCGGCCTGACGGCCGATCAGTGGATCGATCTTCCCGGCGGCGGCCTTCTCGCACAGGTTGGCGGTGAAGGCGGCCAACGGATCGGCGCGGTCGCGGCGCGGGCCGTCCTCCTCCTCGGTTTCGCCGCCGACGCCCGCCGGCTCGTCGCCCATCTTGGTCACCCCGTGAGAGATGAACTCGAGGATGTCGAGCCGGGTCACCCCGTGCTGGCCGAGCAGGTAGACCGCCTGCGAGTCGGGCTCGCGGTACATCGCCGCCAGCACGTCGCCGGCCTCGATCTCCTTCTTGCCCGCCGACTGGACGTGCACCGCGGCGCGGCGCAGGACGCGGGTCACCGCCATCGTCTGCTCGAGCTCGAACTCCCGTCCCTCGGGGACGGCGCTCTGCTCGGCGAGAAAGGCCTCGAGCTCGGCGCGCAGGCGCTCGATCTCGACGCCGCAGGCGCGCAGCACCGCGATCGCCTCCGGGCTGTCGAGCATCGCGTAGAGCAGGTGCTCGAGGGTCACCATGTCGTGGCGGCGGGCGCGCGCCTGCTGCACCGCCAGGTTGAACACCTCCTCCAGGTGCTTGGCGATCATCCGGCCGCCTCCACCGAGCAGCGGAGCGGGAACTCGTGCTGGCGTGCCAGGCGCATCGTCTTCTCCGCCCGGCTCTCCGCCTCCTCGAACGAGAAGGTGCCGGCGACGCCGACGCCCCGCTGATGCACGTCGAGCATGATCGTCTCCGCCGCCTGGGGCTCGTGATGAAAGACAGTCACCAGGACCAGGACGACGAAGTCCATCGTCGTGTAGTCGTCGTTGTGCAACAGCACGTTGAAGCGGCGCGGGACCTCGAGCCGCGGCCCCTGGTCGAGGACCGTCGCCTGCTCCTCCTCCCGCTGCCAGCCCTCGTCGGGCGGCGGGGCGCGCTTCTTCTCACCGGCCATCGCGGCCATTATAGTCAGCCGGACCGGCGCAGGCGAGGGGCCAGCTTGCCAACCCGGTGCCGCTCCTGGTAGGGGGCGACCACTCTCACCGCAACCTGGGGGCTCCCATGCGTCACCTCGCTCTCTCGTTGGCCGTCGCGCTCGTCGCTCCGTGGGCCTGTGGCGACGACGACGTGCCGATCAAGACCCCGCGCGCCAAGGAGAACACCGCGGTCTCCTGCGTCGACGGCGCCGACAACGACGGCGACACGCTGGTCGACTGCCTCGACCCCGACTGCGCGACCATCTGCGCCGGCCTGCGCGAGACCGCCTGCGCTGACGGGCTGGACGACGACGGCGACGGCAAGGTCGACTGCGCCGACAACGACTGCGGCCCCCAGCACGGCTGCGGGGCGGAGATCTGGGACACGCTGTGTAACGACCACCGCGACAACGACGCCGACGGGCTGGTCGACTGCGCCGACCCGGATTGCCAAGAGAGCGAGGAGGTCGACTTCTGCGGCCCGGAGACGACCGACGACCTGTGCCGTGATCGGATCGACAACGACTTGGACGGCAAGATCGACTGCAACGACGAGGACTGCGCCGCCGCTGCGCCGTGCAACATCGTCGCCACCGAGGACAACGAGGCCAAGTGCAGCGACGGCCGCGACAACGACGGCGACACCCTCCTCGACTGCGCCGACCCGGACTGCCAGCAGGCCGCGGTGGCCGGCTGCGCGCCGAGCGAGGCCGGCGCCAGCTGCGGCGACACGCTCGACAACGATGGCGACACGCTGATCGACTGCGCCGACCCGGACTGCGCCAGCTACCCGGATTGCCTGGTCGCCGTTCCCGAGGACACCGACGCCCGTTGCCAGAACGGCGAGGATGACGACCTCGACGCGAAGACCGACTGCGCCGATCCGGATTGCCTGACCGCCTCGTCGGTGACCTACTGCGGCGCCGAAGAGGGGGCCCGCTGCCAGGACGCGCTCGACAACGACGGCGACCGACTGGTCGACTGCGACGACGCCGACTGCGCCGCTCACCCGGCCTGCGCGCCGGTCGACGTCGAGGACACGCTGACCGAATGCACCGATCTCGGCGACAACGACGACGATGAGCTCATCGACTGCGCCGACCCGGACTGCAAGGACCAGCCGGTCTGCGGCCCGGAGAACACCGCCGGTCGCTGCGCGGACCTGTTTGACAACGACGGCGACGGCCTCGTCGACTGCGCCGACGACGCGCTCGCCGGTGGCGCGCACAACTGCAGCGCGACGTTGCCGTGCACCGGCGCGCCCGAGAACACGCCGACCGCCTGCACCGACGGGGACGACAACGACGGCGACGATTTGGTCGACTGCGCCGACCCGGACTGCCTCGCGGTCGCGATGACCCCGCCGTGCGCCGAGGTCGAGACCGGCGACGCGCTGTGCGACGACGACCTCGACAACGACGGCGACACCCTGGTCGACTGCCTCGACCCAGACTGCGCCGGCGCCGCGCCGTGCGTCGTCACCAGCGAGAGCGCCTGCGCCGCGGGTGCCAACCTGTGCTGCAGCAACGGCCTGGACGACGAGAGCCCGCCGGACGGCTACGTCGACTGCGCCGACTTCGACTGCCTGCTCGACTTCGCCGGCGTGAGCGTCTGCGACATCGGGTTGACGGTCGCCGATCTGCAAGACGCCAGCGACAACGACCTCTTCCCGCTCGCCTGGCGGGGCGACGGCGTCAACGACCCGGTGCGCCTGCGCGACGTCGTGGTCTCGTTCATCGATCCGCTGAATCCGCGCAGCCTCTGGGTCGCCGACCCCGGCGCCACCACGCCGTACAGCGCGGTGCGGGTGTTGATCCCCGCCTCGGCCCGCAACCCGGACGGCGAGGAGCCCGGCACGCTGGCGGTCGGCGACCTCGTCGACCTCGGCGGCCTGGTCACTGAGCTGGTCGGCGAGACGCTGATCTACGCTTACGGCTGGCGCAACACCGGCGCCGACGGGGCGTTGCCGGCGGCGCTGACCCCTCCGCTCGCCGAGCTGAACCTGGCGCTGCCGCCGGCCGAGGCGGCCAACGACTGGCTCGCCACCAGCTCGAGCACCGGCGAGATCACCGATCCGATCGACGACTTCTTGGTCGCCGAGCGCTACGAGGGCACCCTGGTCCGCCTCGCCGACCTGGTGGTCACCGCGGTCAACATGAACGCCGCCGGCACCGCGGTCGACAGCTACCGGATCGCCGCCGCCGCCGCGCCGGCCGGCTCGTCGTTCCTCGTCGGCACGAAGCTCGCGGCCCCGGCCGACCTCTTGGCCGTCGGGCAGCCGCTCGGCAGCGTCACCGGCCTGCTCGGCTACAGCCGGCGCAAGGTCGGCAGCGACTTCGTGCGCGAGTACCGCTTGCAGCCGCGGGCCAGCGACGACTGGGTCTACACGCTGTTCGTCGACAGCGACGGGGACGGCCTCGCCGACGCCGACGAGCTGCGCTTCGGCACCGATCCGGTCGACCCGGACACCGATCGCGACTACTTCGTCGACGGCGACGAGGTGCTCGACCCGGTGACGGTCGACGCGCCGATCAATGACTCCGACGGCGATGGCCTCGTCGACGTGCTCGAGAGCTTCCTGCTCGACCGGGACGGCGATGACGTGCCCGACGAGCTCGACGCCGTCGCCCTCGACGGACCGGACGATGACCGGGACGGCGATGGGCTCGCCAATCGCGACGACCCCGACGACGACAACGACGGAGTCTGCGACCCCGGCGTCAGCGAAGGGACCGGCGGCTGCTTCACCGTCAACGGCCAGGCCGACAGCTGCCCCTACGCGCCGGAGACGCTCTCCGGGCCCTGGCCGACCACCGAGCCGCTGCCGCTGCTCATCCAGCTCAACAGCGACGCGGACCTCGGCAGCCCCGACTGGGGTGACGCCTACACCCAGCCGTTCCTCGATCGGCTGGGCGATCCGCTCCTCTGGCCGGCGCCGGGCGACGCTTGCGACTGGGACCCGGACGGAGACTTCTGGCCGGGGGCGTTCGACAACTGCCCCTGGGACTACAACCTCGACCAGCTCGACAGCGACGAGAACGGCATCGGCGATGCTTGCGCCTGGGAGGCGATCGCGGTCGAGCCGTTCGCCTGCGACGATGCGACCGGCGGCGGCTACCTCGGCTGCGACCTGATCATCGAGGAGGTGTTGTACAACCTCTCGACCGCCGCGCCGGCCGGCGTCGTCGACGCCAACCGCGACGGCTCCGCCCCAGCGCAGAGCGTCAGCCAGGACGAGTTCGTCGAGCTGCGCAACGTCTCCGGCTACACGCTCGATCTCTCGGGCCTGGTGCTCGAGGACGAGGCGACGCTGGCCAACCAGAGCACCGTTCGACACACCTTCCCGGCCGGCACGACGCTGCGACACAACCAGCGCCTGGTCCTGTTCGCCGGCGGCACGCCGCTGCTCTTCCCCGGCAGCGTGGTGGTGCAGACCAGCTCGAGCGTCGGCCTCGGCTTCAACAACGACGGCGACACGGTCTACCTGGTCGACCCGGACAGCGGCACGACGCTGGTCGAGGTGCGCGTCGGACGCAGCGGCGACCCGACCGCCAACCGCAACGAGTCGGTCACCCGCTACCCGGACGGCACCGACTTCTGGCGTGCCCACCCGCTGCGCACCGACCCGCCCACCGGCACGCGCTGGAGCGTCTCTCCGGGCAGCGCCCCGGACAACGGACGCTTGTGATCGTCAGAAGGTGAAGGCCGCCTCGAGGCCAACCTTCCAGTCGTCCTGCGAGGCGAAGCCGTCCCCGTCGTCGGCCGGCACCCAGCGGCGCGAGAACCGCCCGACCAGATAGACGAAGGTAAACACCTCGTAGCGCGCCTCGGCGATCAAGAGCGATCGGTCGTCGAGCGTGAACAGGTCATCGAGCCCCTGGACGCCAGTGCGCGTATAGTAGGCCTTGAATTGCACGACCTCGAGCGCCGGCACGGAGAGGAAGGCGGCGACGTTCGGGTCGGCGCCGTCGTAGTCCTCGTAGATCGCGCCGAGCTGGACGATGCCGGCGAAGCTGAAGGCGAGGTCGCCGTAGTAGCCGTTGATCCCGCCGTCGCTCGAGGCGTCGGCGACCACCTGCGCTTTCGGCGGCGCGGCGGCGCCGGCGGGCACGAAGGCGTAGCGCTCGATCTCGTAGAAGGTCGAGAAGTAGGCCGGGATGTAGTCGTTGCGGAAGCGGCGGTACTCGAGGCGCACCGGGATGGTCAGCTCGAAGCCGATCGGGAAGCGGAAGGTGAACAGCGTGCCGAGGTGGAAGCCCCACCCGGCGTTGGAGATGAAGTTGAGGTCGGTGTACGGGGTCAGCTTGATGATGTCGGTGTTCAGCGCCTGCACCTCGAGGTCGAAGCCGTAGACGGTCAGCGGCGCGGCGCGCGCCACCTCGAAGTTGCCGTCGTCGTCGAGGCCATCGCCACGGACCCGCGGCGCGTTGGCGTCGGTGACCACGGTGGTGCCGACGGCGAAGATGTTCAACCAGGAGTCGGGATCGACGAAGGCATAGGGTTTGACGTAGAGGCGCGCGCCGACCAGCTGCGACTCCGGGGTGCCGCCGGCCAAGCTGCCGTAGTCGCCGACCACGGTCTCGACGCCGCCCCATTTGGTGTAGACGTCGAGCTGGCTGCCGAGGCGAAAAGTGTCGACGTCGACGTTGTTCATGTAGCGGGTCATGATCGTCCCGTGGCCGAGCTCGGCGGCGATCTCGCCGACCCGGACATAGAGCAGGTCGCCGCTGTGCTTGTGACCGAAGCGGACGTAGCGGATGACCTTCAGGTAGTCGGAGAACTCGTCCCAGTCCTCGGCGCGGACAACGCCCCAGAGCTCATCCCCCTGCGGGTCGGCGTCGTAGACCTTGAGGTTGAGCGGCACGTTGATGCCCAGGCCGACCTTGCCCAGGTTCAGGTCGAGGCGCGGGGTGAGCTGCAGGTAGAAGTCCTCGCCCAGCTTGCCGAAGCCGAGCTCGCCACCGGCCGAGTTCTTGCCCTCCGCCTCGGCGAGCGCGGCGAAGCGCTCCTCGCCGGGGATCGGCCCCATCGCGCGCGCCGGCCAGGCGAACGAGAGCAACAGGACGAGGGTCAGAGATCGCTGCATGGTGCCTCCCGTGCGGCTGGCGAAGGTGGGATACACGACCACCCGAGCCGCAACCGTGTCGGTGATTCTACCGACGAACGGCGGGAGGGGAAACTTCTCGGCCGGTCAACCGACGACGCACAGCGACACGCCGCCCTCGACCGTGTCACCCTTGCGCACCCGAAGGTCGCGGACGACGCCGGCGCGGGGTGAGCGCAGCTCGTTCTCCATCTTCATCGCCTCGACGACGATCAGGCCCTGCCCTTCGTTGACCTCCTGGCCGTCGCGGACCAGGACATCGACCACCTTGCCCGGCATCGGCGCGGTGACCTCGGCCGGGCCGTCGTGGACCGCCTTGACCTCCTGCGCCCGGCGCAGGCGCAAGGTCCGCAGGTCGAGCACCTCGACGTTGACCACGTGGCCGCGGACCAGGATGTTCTCGCCCTTGCCGTTCGGCGCCGCCTCGAGCTCGACGTTGAACGCCTGCTGGTCCCAGATCAACGACAGCGTCGTGTCGCTGACGTGGCGGGCGTCGAGCTGCAGCGTCCGGCCGTTCATCGACAGCTGGTAGCGACCGGCGGCCAACTCGGTGAGCTCGACCTCGCGCTCCTGGTCGCCGATCAGGGCCACGTAGCGCATCACCCGCCTCCTCGACGCCAGCCTTGGCTGCGCCAGCCGGCCGCCTGTTGCTCGTCCTTCAGCGCGTGGGTGCGCGCGGCGCGCAGGTCCCGCCGGTGGGCGTTGACCACCCCGGCGAGCACGGCGACGTCGATGAGCTCGGCCGGCACCTCGGCCTCGCCGTGCGCCTGGAGCTCGGCGATCGTCCCGGTGTGGTAGGCGCCGCGCACGAACGGTTCGCTCTCGAGCAGCCGGCGCAAGAAGACGTTGTTGGTCGTGATCCCCTTGACCGCCGTCTCCGAGAGCGCGCGCACCAGCCGCCGCCGCGCCCGCTCGCGGTCCTCGCCCCAGGCGCAGACCTTGGCGATCATCGGGTCGTAGAACTGCGGCACGACGAAGCCCGAGGCGACGCCGCAGTCGACGCGTACGCCCGGCCCCTGGGGCAAGAGCAGGTCCTCGATCCGTCCCGGCGCAGGCATGAAGTTGCGGCTCGGGTCCTCGGCGTAGATGCGCGCCTCGATCGCGTGACCGCGGCGCACGATCGTCTCCTGCCGCCAAGGGAGCGGCTCCCCCTGCGCGACCCGGACCTGCGCCTCAACCAGGTCGACGCCACAGCACAGCTCGGTGACCGGGTGCTCGACCTGCAGGCGGGTGTTCATCTCCAGGAAGTAGAAGTTGCGCTGCTCGTCGAGCAAGAACTCCACGGTCCCGGCGCCGACGTAGCCGACCGCCTCGGCCGCGCGGCAGGCGACCTCGCCCATGCGCGCGCGGATGGCCTCGTCGATCGCCACGCACGGCGTCTCCTCGATCACCTTCTGGTGGCGGCGCTGCATCGAGCACTCGCGCTCGCCCAGCCAGACGGTGCGCGCGTCGTTGCCCGAGAAGACCTGGATCTCGACGTGCCGCGGGTTGACGATCGCCTTCTCGAGGTAGACGGTGTCGTCGCCAAAGGCGCTCTTCGCCTCCGAGCGCGCGGAGCGGAAGGCGCTCTCCAGGCCCGCGTCGTCGTGGACCAACCGCATGCCCTTGCCGCCGCCGCCGGCCGACGCCTTGAGCAGCACCGGATAGCCGAGCTCGACCGCGACCGCGCGCACCTCCTCGAGCGTCGCGAGCGGCCCGCCGGAGCCGGGCACGACCGGCACGCCGGCCTCCTTCATCCGCGCCCGCGCCCCGGTCTTCGAGCCCATGATCCGCATTGCCGCCGGCGGCGGGCCGATGAACACCAGCCCGGCGTCGTGCACCGCGGCGGCGAAGGCGGCGTTCTCGGACAAGAAGCCGTAGCCGGGGTGGATGGCATCGACGCCGGCGCGGCGGGCGGCGTCGAGCACGCGCTCGACGTCGAGGTAGCTCTCGCGCGCCGGGGCAGGACCGATCGGCTGCGCCTCGAAGCAGACGCGCACGTGCGGGGCGATGCGATCCGGCTCGGAGTAGACCGCGACCGGGACGATGTCCATCTCCCGCAGCGTGCGCGCGACGCGCACCGCGATCTCGCCGCGGTTGGCGATCAAGACCTTCTTGAACCGGCGTGTCGGCGCCATCATCGTCCTCCGCCGGTCACAACGGGATGTTGCCGTGTTTGCGCGGCAGGTTGGTCTGGCGCTTGTCGCGCAGCATCTGCAGCGCGCGGACCAGGCGCGGGCGGACGAGCTCCGGCGGGATGACCTCGTCGATGTACCCGAGCTCGGCGGCCTTGTACGGGTTGGCGAACGTCTGGCGGTACTCCTCGATCAGCTGCTTGCGCGTCGCCTCGGGATCCTGGGCCTGGGCGATCTGGTTGCGGAAGATGATGTTGACCGCCCCGTCGGGGCCCATCACGGCGATCTCGGCGGTCGGGAAGGCGAAGTTCATGTCGGCGCGGATGTGCTTCGAGGCCATCACGTCGTAGGCGCCGCCGTAGGCCTTGCGCGTGATCACGGTGAGCTTGGGCACCGTCGCCTCGGCGTAGGCGTAGAGCAGCTTGGCGCCGTGCTTGATGATCCCGCCGTACTCCTGATCCAGGCCGGGGAGGAAACCTGGCACGTCCTCGAAGGTGATCAGCGGGATGTTGAAGCAGTCGCAGAAGCGGACGAAGCGCGCCGCCTTGACCGAGGCGTTGATGTCGAGGCATCCGGCCAAGGCCAGCGGCTGGTTGGCGACGATCCCCACCGGACGGCCCGCGAGCCGGGCGAAGCCGACGATGATGTTGGGCGCGAAGTGCGGGTGGACCTCAAACAGCTGGCCGTGATCGACCGCCGCCCGGATCACCACCTTGATGTCGTACGGCTTGTTGGGGTTCTGCGGCACGACGTCGGCGAGCTCTGGCGCGCGCCGTCCGGGGTCGTCGGTGCAGTCGACCAGCGGCGGGTCCTGGGCGTTGTTCGCCGGCAGGTAGGAGAGCAGCTCGCGCACCTGCAGCATGCAGGTCGCGTCGTCCGGGGCGAGGAAGTGGGCGACGCCGCTCTTCTCGTTGTGTGTCCGCCCGCCGCCGAGCTGCTCCTTGGTCACCTCCTCGTGCGTCACCGTGCGGATCACGTCCGGACCGGTGATGAACATGTAGGAGGTGTTCTGGACCATGAAGACGAAGTCGGTGATCGCCGGCGAGTAGACCGCGCCACCGGCGCATGGGCCGAGGATGCAGGAGATCTGCGGCACGACCCCCGAGGCCAGCGTGTTGCGCAGGAAGATATCGGCGTAACCGCCGAGCGACTCGACCCCCTCCTGGATGCGCGCCCCGCCGGAGTCGGCCAAGCCCACCACCGGGGCGCCGACCTCGGTGGCCAGGTCCATCACCTTGCAGATCTTCTCCGCGTGGGCCCGGCCGAGCGAGCCGCCGAAGACGGTGAAGTCCTGGGCGTAGACGAACACCTGGCGGCCGTCGACCAGGCCGTAACCGGTGATCACCCCGTCGCCGTAGACCTTTTTGCCGTTCATCTCGAAGTCGGTGCAACGGTGGGTCTTGAACTTGTCCAGCTCGAGGAAGCTGCCCGGGTCGAGCAGCGCGTCGAGCCGCTCGCGCGCGGTGAGCTTGCCCGACTGGTGCTGCTTGTCGATCCGCTCCGCGCCGCCGCCGGCTTCGGCGAGCGCGTTCATGTCGGCGAGGGTCAACGAGGGCGTGCTCATGCTCTTCCCCTGGCGCAATGTCGCGCCGGGGTTATAGACGCTCAGTTGGGCCAGGACAAGCCGCGGGGCGCCTCAGGGCTGCGGATCGGGGACGAGCAGCACCGGACACGGCGCCGAGCGGACCAGCTTCTCGGCGGTGCTGCCGATCAGCAGCCGCTCGAGGCCGGTGCGCTGATGCCGGCCGAGGACGATGACCTCGGCCTGCCAGCGCTCGATCAGCGCCAACAGCTCGTCGACCGGCTCACCGATCGGCGCCTCGCTGCTGACCACCAGCGCCTTGGCGCGCGCGCTGTCGGGCACGAGCTTGTCGAGCTCGGCCAGCGCCGCCGCCTGGATGCGCGCCTTGTGCTCCGGGCCCCAGGTCGCCTGCGGGGCGTAGTGGGCGTAGAGCGGGTTGGCGGTCTCGGGCGGATCGATGCAGTGCACCAGCCGCACCTCGACCTGCGGGTGGGCCATCGCGAAGGCGCGGGCCACCGCGTGGTTGCCGACCGGCGAGAAGTCCGTGCACGCGAGAATGCGCTGGAAGTGGTCCATCGTCCGTCCTCGGCCGTCAGCTCAGGCGGAAGGCCTGCCCCCGGCCGTCCCGGACGGTACCAATCAGCTTGAGCCTGAGCAAGCCGCCGAGCTCGCGGCGCACCGCGGCGCGCGGCAGCCGCAGCCGCTCTTGCAGCATCTGCGCCGACTGCGTGCCGTAGCGGCGCAACAGGCGGAGGATCTTGCGCTGCTCCCCGGTGAGCCCCGGGACCAGCGCGGCGCGGGGGATGAGGAAGGCGAACGAACGCGGCAGGACCAGCTTGAGCCCGTCCTTGGTCGGGCTGAGCCGCACGCCCTTGCACTCCTTGAGCTGCTTGTCGAGCTGCGCGATCAGCGACTTGACCCGCTTGTCGAGCTTGGCCGGCGGAGCCTCCCCGACCGCGAACGCGTAGATCCTGGCCTTGTCGAGCGGCCGCGGCGCGGCGATAACCAGCTGGTTGAACAGCCGGTGCAGCCCGTGGTGGTCGAAGGTCTGCACCCGTTGCCGGGCGACCAGGCGCCCGTTCTGCACGTCGACGAACAGCTCGACGCTGGCCGGCAGGTCGAGCCAACCGATCTCCTCGCTGGTGACCAGGCGCTCACCGTCGCCGGTGCGCAACAGGCAGCGGTCGTGCGGCGGCAGATCGAGCTGCTCGAGCGCGTGGCGCGCGGTGAGCTGCTGCGCCTGGGGGAGGCGCCGCAACGCCGCGACCCACTTGCTGCGCCGCTCGAACATCACCGGCAAGTTGCCGTTCACCGACGCCAGCGCCTCGCCGAAGCGCCACATCAACGCGCTGCTGGTTGGCGACAACGCCGTATCGGGCAGCTCGCGGAAGCAGCGCGCCGCCGCCTCGAACCGACCGCGCCGCAGCAGCGCGACGCCGGTGAGCACCACCGCGCGGATACGGATGTCCCGGATCTCCAGCTTCTCCGCTTGATCGCTGACCCGCGGACCGAGACGAATGGCCCCCGCCTGGTCGCCGTTGACGATCAACGCGCGCAACAACGATTCGGAGACGTGCAACGCGCCGATCTCGTCGCCGAGCTTGCGCAGCGACTGCATCGCCTCCTTGGCCGCCGCGGCGGCGGTCTTGCCGTCGTCGGCGATCAACGCCAATCGGCCTTGCAGCTCGCGGCACAGCGCGATGACCCGCGTGTGCGCGATCTTGCGCGCCAGCGCCAACGCCTCACGCGCGCGCGCCGAGGCGGTCTCGAGGTCCCCCTCCTCGAAGGCGGCGTGGGCGAGCCGGTAGAGCGTCAGCGCCTCCTCGCGCCGGTTGCCGCCGGTGGCGAACAACTTGCGCGCCTGGGCCAGCTCGCCCATCGCGCGCTTGGCATCCTTGCGGCGCAGGCGGATCAACGCGCTCTCGCGCAGGAAGGAGGCGACCCGAGGCGCCTCGGTGCGGGGGTCGAGCCGGGCGAGTGCCTCGTCGACCAGCGCGCGCGCCTTGTCGAGCTGGTTGCAGGCGATCAGCGAGCGGATGCGCTGGGCGCGCAGCACGTCGGCGACGTTGCGCTGGCCGCTCGCCTGCCAGGCCTCGATCACCGGCACGAGCAGCTCGGCGGCCTCCTCGTGGTGGCCCCGCCCG
>JBFYZW010000028.1:0-5507 GCA_041309305.1 Deltaproteobacteria bacterium
GCGCTCGATCTGTTCGTCCTGACCTCGCGCTGGGAGGGGGAGCCGGTGGCGCTGCTCGAGGCGATGGGCACCGGGCTCGCCTGCCTCGCGACCTCGACCAGCGGCGCCGCCGAGCTCATCGGCGACCGGGTCAGCGGCCGCCTGGTCCCGGTCGGCGACTCGGAGGCCCTGGCCGACGCCGCCGTCGAGCTGCTCGGCGACGCGCCCGAGCGCGCCCGGCTCGGCCGGGCGGCGCGCGAGCAGGTCGCCGGGCGGACCTTCGCCGACGCGGCGATCAGGCACCTTGCGGTCTACCGCGAGGTGATCCCCTTGCCGGCGGCGCCGGAGCTGGGGTAGGGGAGCGCGATGCGCTGGCTGGTCACCGGGGGGGCGGGTTTCATCGGCAGCCACTTCGTGCGCACCGCCCTCGGCGAGGGGTGGGCCGACGAGGTGGTGGTGCTCGACGCGTTGACCTACGCCGGCAACCTCGAGAACCTCGAGCCGGTGCGCGCGCACGCGGGTTTCCGGTTCGTGCGCGGCGACGTCGCCGAGCCGGCTGACGTCGAGCGGGCGCTCGGCGACGGGGCTGACGCCGTCTTCCACTTCGCCGCCGAGTCGCACGTCGATCGCTCGATCGAGAGCGCCGCCGCCTTCGTGCGCACCAACGTCGTCGGGACCCAGGTGCTGCTCGACGCGGCCCGGTCGCGTGGGGTCGGGCGGTTCGTGCACGTCTCCACCGACGAGGTCTACGGCAGCCTCGAGATCGGGACGGCGGAGCGGTTCACCGAAGATCGGCCGGTCGATCCGACCTCGCCGTACGCGGCCTCCAAGGCCGGCTCCGACCAGCTCGTCCTGGCCGCCGCGCGGACCCACGGTCTCTCGGCGGTCATCACCCGGTGCAGCAACAACTACGGCCCCTACCAGTTCCCGGAGAAGTTCATCCCGCTGTTCATCTCGAACGCGCTCGAGGGAAAACCCCTTCCTTTATACGGCGATGGCCTGCACGTCCGGGACTGGATCCACGTCGACGCGCACGTGCGCGGCCTTCGGCTCGCGCTCGAGCGGGGCAAGGACGGCGAGGTCTACAACCTGGGCGGCGAGTGCGAGCGGGCCAACCGGGACATCGCCGCGGCGATCGTCGCGGCGGTCGGCGCCGACCCGGCGCTGATCCGCCCGGTCACCGATCGGCTGGCGCACGACCGGCGCTACGCGATCGACGCGAGTAAGGCGCGCCGCGAGCTGGGCTTCGAGCCCGGGCCGCCGATCGAGGGCCGCCTGCCCGAGGTGGTGGCCTGGTACCGGGAACACCGCCCCTGGTGGGAGCGGATCAAGGCTGGGGAGTACCGCGGCTACTACGACCGGCACTACCGGGGGCGCGAGCTTTCGGCCGGCCGGTAACGAAACGGATTCCGGATGCGAATCGCATTGGTTCACGACTGGCTCGTCAGCCAGCGCGGCGGCGAGAACGTGCTCCGGGAGCTGTGCGCCTGGTTTCCCGGGGCGCCGATCTACACGCTCGTGCACCAGCCTGGCACGGTCGATCCGGCCATCGAGGCCCACCCGATCATCACCAGCGCCATCCAGCGGCTCCCGGGCGCGCCGGCGGCCTTCCGGCGCTACCTGCCGCTCTTCCCGCTCGCCGTCGAGGCCTGGGACCTGTCGGAGTTCGACCTGGTGGTTTCGACCAGCCATTGCGTCGCCAAGGGCGTCCGGGTCCGGCGAGGCCAGATCCACGTCGCCTATATTCATACGCCGATGCGCTACCTGTGGGACCAGCTGCCCCACTATCTCCCGGACCTCCCGCTGAAGGCGGCGGCGGTCCCGCTCGCGGGCCTCGCGGTGACCCCGCTGCGCTGGTGGGACCGGTGGAGCGCGCGCCGCCCGACCGCGCTGGTCGCCAACTCCAACCACGTCGCCGTGCGGATCCAACGCGTCTGGGGACGCGCGGCCGAGGTTGTCTATCCGCCTGTGGATATTGACTTCTTCGCCGGCGCACCCGCGGTGGCGCGCGAGGGGCTCCTCGTCGTCTCGGCGCTCGTCCCGTACAAAAGGGTCGAACTGGCGGTCCGTGCGTGCAACGCCGCCGGCTTGCCGCTCACCGTGGTCGGGGACGGACCCGAGCGGGAGCGGCTGGCGCGGCTGGCCGGGCCGACGGTGCGGTTCGTCGGGCCCCGGGGGCGAGCCGAACTGCGGGCCCTCTACGCCGGGGCCGAGGCGCTCGTCTTCCCCGGCGTCGAGGACTTCGGCATCGTGCCGGTCGAGGCGATGGCCGCCGGCTGCCCGGTCGTGGCGCTGGCGCGCGGGGGGGCGCTGGAGACCGTCGGGATCTCGCCCTGCGCCGAGGCGATGTTCGATAGCCCCACAGTCGGGGCGCTGCTCGACGCGCTCGGGCGGTTGCGCGCCCTGCGAAACCAGGGGCGCCTGACCGCCGATAACCTCCTGAGCGCCGTCCGCCCGTTCGCGCCCGATCGGTTTCGGGCGGGCATCGGGCGAGCGATCGAGGCGGCGGGAGGGAAACTCCTTGCGGACCTGTGACAAACGAGTCGCGTTTCAGAAGGTGCAGACGCCCGTTGGGCCCGACGGGGCGTTTCACCCGCTGGAATCTGATCTAGAGTTCTTCGAGATTATTTGAATAATTTATTGATTTTTATTGTTATTGTGTTGCGAGTCGTTGGTTGAATTGCTCGGGTTTCCCGTCGTCTGGAGGTGGCTGCGATGGGGCTCAAATCTTGCTTAAGGGGGACACTTCCGTAACCCGCGCCATGTTGAAGCGACACCACAGGTTCTTCCAGACCGCCCAGGTGGTGCGTGACGCGCTCCTGGTCGGGATCTCCTTCTGGATCGCCTACGTGCTGCGGTTCTCGCTCCCCGAGCTCATCCCGTACGGCTCGATCTCGCCGCGGTCGGAGACCCTCTGGGTCGGGACGACCCTGGTGGTGCTCTGGCCGGCGGTCGGCTGGCTGAGCGGGCTCTACGTCAGCCGGCGGCTCAGGGGCGTCGGCGAGGAGCTCTTCGACGTCGCGAAGGTCTCGGTGATCGCGTTCATGCTGCTGGTCACGTTGACCTATTTTGTCCGCGACGAGCGCTTCTCGCGCGGCATCCTGCTGCTCGGCTCGGTCATCTCGGTCGGCATGGTCGGCTCGGCGAGGATGCTCGCGCGAGGGTTGCTCCGGGCGCTGCGTAGCCGGGGGTTGAACCTCCGGCACGTCGTGGTGGTCGGCACCGGCGAGATGGCGGCGCGCGTGGCCAGGACGCTGCACAACCAGGCCAGCCTGGGGATGCGGGTGGTCGGTTTCATCTCGGCGGACGAGGGCGAGCCGGAGGGCCGCCTGGACGCTCCAGTCATCGGCACGGTCGGGGAGCTTGGCCGGCTCGTCGGCCCGAGCCGCGGTATCGATCAGGTCATCGTCGCGCTGCCGATCGAGCGGCTCGGCGTGTTGCGCGAGATGATGGAGGTCTTGTCGCACGAGCCGGTGGACGTCCGGGTCGTGCCCGACTTCTACCAGTACGCGACGCTGTGCGGCAGCATCGACGAGCTGGCCGGGATGCCGGTGATCAACCTCCAGGACACGCCGCTCATCGGCTGGAACCTGGTGGCGAAGCGGGCCTTCGACGTCGTCGCCTCGGCGGTCGGCCTGCTTCTGGTCAGCCCGCTTCTGGCGCTCATCGCCGCGGCGATCCGGCTCGAGGGCCGCGGGCCGGTCCTCTACCTGCAGGAGCGGGTCGGGATGGACGGCCGCAGGTTCACGATGGTCAAGTTCCGCTCGATGCGCGCCGACGCCGAGCAGGGCGGGGCGGCGATGGCGACGCCGGACGACGAGCGCCGGACGCGCCTCGGCGCCTGGTTGCGCCGCCTGTCGCTCGACGAGCTGCCGCAGCTGTGGAACGTGCTGCGCGGCGACATGAGCCTGGTCGGCCCGCGGCCGGAGCGGCCCTGCTTCATCGATTACTTCAAGCGCGAGATCCCGCGCTACGCGCTGCGGCACAAGATCAAGGCCGGGATGACCGGCTGGGCCCAGATCAACGGCATGCGCGGCAACACCAGCATCGCCAAGCGGGTCGAGCTCGACCTGTACTACATCGAGCACTGGTCGCTGCTGCTCGACGTCAAGATCCTGCTGCGCACCCTGTTCGGCGGCTTCCTCTCGCCAAACGCCTACTGATCCATTGCTCCACCCGGCCGGCTGAGGTAGGCGGCGGCGATGCCGAGCTCCGAGATCGTGCGGCGGATCCACGGCGTGGCCCTGGTCCTCTTCGGCGCGCTGATCCCGGTCGGTGAGGGCGCCGCCTTCGCCGCGCTGGCGCTGGTCTTCGCCTGTCTGCTCTGGCGTTGGCGTGAGCTGGAGCTGCGTGCCTTGCTGGTCGGGCCGGCCGGCGGCGTGCACCTGGGGCTCCTGGTCTGGCTCGTGTCCGGCCTCGCCGCCGTCCTGCTCGGCGGTCAGGGGTGGCTCAAGCCGTCGGAGCTCGGGCTCTGGTCGCCGCTCCTGGTCATTCCGGTCCTGATCCTCAGCGCGAGGCTCGTCGAGGCGCGCTGGCTCGAGCGGGCCGCCGCGGCCTTCGTGCTCGCGCTGGCGGTCGCCGCCGCCTACGGGCTGGTCCAATTCCTCCTCGATGCCCGGCCCGGCGAGGAGCTGTTCCGTTTCTCCTCCACCCGCACCGGCCAGATGGCGATCCCCGGCGGGAAGGGGGGCACGGTCGCGGGCGGCTTCTTCTTCCACCGCCTGAAGATGGCCCACATCCTGGTCCTCGGCATCGGCGTGCTGTTCGTGCGTCAGCTGTGGACTCCGCTGACGCCGCGCCGCCGCCTGCTCGAGGGGGCGCTGCTCGCGTTGACCGGCGCGGCGCTCGTGCTCACCTACACCCGCGGCGCGCTGCTCGCCGCCGGGTTCGCCGCCGCCGCCTGTGTGCCGTTCGCCTCGCGGCGGATCCGCTGGCTGTCGGTCGTCGCGTTGCTGGTCGCCGGCGCGGCGGTGATGGCGGTGCCATCGGTGCGGCAGCGGGTGGTCTCGGCGGCGGGGGCCGAGGCCTCCGGCGTCCGGGCGTTCATCTGGGCCCAGGGGATGCGCATCGTCGCCGATCACCCGCTCGGGACCGGGGTCGGCAACTACTCACCGCTGGTCAGCCGCTACTACGACCTGGTCGACGCGCACTTCGACGTGCGCACCTACCCGCACAACATCGTCCTCGCCGCGCTCGCCGAGGCCGGGCCGGTCGGCGCGGCCGGCTACCTCTGGGCCTGGGCGGTGGCGCTCGCCGCGTTCGTCGCCGCGCTGCGGCGCGGGGGCGGAGGCGCCGCGGTCGCGGCCGCCGGGCTGTTCGGCGTGGCCGCGTTCTGGGCGATCGGCGTCACTCACGACGTGCTGTTCCACAAGCCGGTCAGCCTGGCCTTCTCGGCCCTCGTCGGCTGGGGGCTCGCCCGACTCCCGCCCGGCCCCGAGCCGGCGGTCGCCGCGCCGGCCGGGCGCCTCGAGGTGGCGCTGCTCACCGTCGCGGCCGCCTTGCCGGCGGCCTGGCTCAGCCTCGCCGCC
>JBFYZW010000029.1:0-6407 GCA_041309305.1 Deltaproteobacteria bacterium
GCGCGTGCGCCACCGCGCGCTGCAGCTCGGCGACCAGCGCCGCCGGCGCCTCGTGCGGCCCGAGATTCGTGAGCCACTCGCGCACGCCGAGCTCGTAGGCCAGCGCCGCGGCGGTCTCGGGCTCGCCGAGCCGCTCCTCGAGCCGCGCGGCCTGGTCGCCGTCGAGCTCGCCGTCGAGGTAGGCGGCGATGAGCTGCTCCACCGGCCGGTTCATCGCGCCTCCTCGCCGAGCGCCGGCGCGAGCAGCTCGCGCATCCGCCCCTTGGCCCGGAAGATGCGCGTCTTCACCGTGCCGACCGCCATCCCGGTGGCCTCGGCCACCTCGGCGTCGGTCAACCCCTCGCGGTAGCGCAGAAGCAACAGCGCGCGGTCCTGGCTGGCGAGGGTCGCGAAGGCCCCCTCGAGGTGAAGGATCTGCTCGGCCGTCGCCGCCGCGGCCTCCGGGTCGGGCTCGCGCGCGGCGGTGGTCTCGGAGAGCGCGAGCGGCTCGGTGGCGGTGGTCGCCCGCACGACCGCGCCGCGCAGCCGGCGCAGGCAGGCGTTGTAGGCCACCCGGGCGACCCACGGGCGCAGCGGCCGGCTGGCGTCGAAGGTGGCGAACGAGCGGTGCATGCTCAAGAAGACCTCCTGACAAGCGTCCTCGGCGTCCGGGGCGCTGTGCAGCATCCGACCGGCCAGGCGGTAGACCATCGGCGCGAAGCGGCGGACCACCTCACGCCAGGCCGCCGCCTTGCCCTTCCGGCACTGGCGGGCGAGCTCCGCATCTGTCCACCGGCTGGCGTCCATCGTCCTGTCCGAGGAGAACGGGAGCCTGGACCGGTTTCGCCTCCTCGAGCAAGCACTATCCACCGGCGGGCGGTTTGGTTTCGCGCCCCCGCGTGGCCGAGGTCAGCGCTTGGCTGGCACCCAGGCCCAGAGCATCTCGCAGCGCACCGACTCGAGCTGTTGCGCGTCGGTGAGCGTCACCGGCACGAGCAGGTCGCCCTTCGCTTCGCCGCGCAGCCGCTCGATGTCGGCGCGGGTGAGCGTCGCGACGGCGCGGAAGGCGCCGCGGTTGCGCTTGACGAAGTCGAGCTTCATGCTCTTGATGAGCGGCAAGGCGGTGTCGGGCAGGTTGCGGCCGACGATCAGCCCCGAGGCGGTCTCGGCGAGCAGCGCCACCGCGGCGGCGTGCACGCCGCCGACGTGGTTGCGCACCTTGCGCCGGTTCTTCAAGGTCAGCACCACCCGCTCCTCGCTGACCTCGTGGATGCGCACCCCGGCGGTGCCGACCAGCGGCACGACGCGGCCGAACAGGAAGCTGAAGGCGCGCAGGCGCCAGGCCGCGGGCAGAAAGGCGAGGCGATCGAGGATGCGGGTCAGTCGATTGGAGAAGGGCATCAGGACCTCACGCCCGAAAGCGGGCGCACCGCGTCGCCGAGCTTGACGACCCAGGGGGTCGTGCTGCGCTCAGCGGTGATCAGGGGCGCGTCGAGCGCGCGCGCCAGCGCGACGTAGACGGCGTCGTACACGGTCGAGCCGAGCTCGAGCGCGGTGTCGAGCACCGCGCGGGCGTCCGGCTCGTGGCGCTCGAGCGGCGCGTCGAGGTGCAGCGCATAGACCTCACGGGCGAGCTCCTCGTCGAGCTCGCCACGCCGCACGTAGGTGCGCAGCACGTTGCCGACCTCCCAGAAGTGCAGCGACGGCACGACCAGCGTCACCTCGCCACGCACGAGGCGCTGTTGCCACGCCCGCGCCGGCGCGGCCAGCTCCTCCGGCAGGTACCACGCCACCGCGACGCTGGCGTCGAGCACGAAGGTGCTCACTGGCGACTCCGGTCGCGGCGCAGGATCTCGACGCCGCTCTCGCGCAACGGTGTGCGCTGGAGCTTCTGCTGCACGCGCCGGAGGCGGGTCGCGTAGCTCTCGGCAGCGCGCTCCCGCGCGCGGACCTCGACGAACAACCGCAGCGCCTCCTCGACCAGCGCCGTCTTCGTCCGGGCGCTCGAGTGCCGCTGAGCCTCGGCCAACAACTCGTCATTCAAGACGATATTGGTGCGCATACACGCAATCATACACCTGGTGTATTCGGATGCCAACTGCCGGCTCGGGGAGCGCGCGGCCCGTCTACTCGCCGTAGACGTGGTCCACGGGCGAGGCGTACTCCGGCGACGGGTGGGCGCGGTAGTCGGTCAGGTGCGAGGGGAGCGGCACGTTGGTGCGGAACGCCTCGAGGTGGTCGGCGAAGTGCACCGAGTCGAAGCGGCCGACCCGCTGGCCGGGGGCGTTCCAGTAGAATGACTTCGGCGGGGCGCTCGGCTGGTCCTTGGGGAAGAAGGTGAAGATCGGCCGCGCCGAGCCGCCGACGCAGAACACCCGGCGCTGGAACCCGTCGGCGAGGGTTGCCCCGTCCTCGGGCAGACACATCGACGCCGAGCGCATCGTGCCCCAACCCTCCATCGGCAGGCCGGCCGGGTCGGCGGCGCCGCCGCCGTCGAGCGGCCAGCGCTGCACGCCGCGGTAGTCGAAGGCGCGGGTACGGAACACCTCGCCGAAGGTCGGCAGCTCGCCGAACCAGCCCTCGAGCGTCGCGGCGGTGGTGAGGAGGCGGCGCAGGAGCAGCACGCGCGCCATCGTGCGGGTCAGCGGGTAGCCGGCGCGGTAGCGCGCCGCGATGGCGTCGGCGCGCGGCAGCGAGCCGGGGCAGTCGTTCACCTCCGGATCGCCGAGCAGCAGGCTCTTGGCCCAGACGACCTCGCCGCTGGCGAGCGTCACCTTGAAGCCGCCGAGCGTCATGAAGAAGTCGACGAAGGCGTTGATCTCCGCCGGCCCGAGCGTGTCGCGCACGACGCGGCCGTCGACGTCGGAGTAGAGCGCCGCGTACGGCGGCTCGGCGACGAAGCGCGCGATGGCGTGGTGGTACGGCGTCGCGCCGAGCCACGAGCCGTACTCGGCGGCCGCCTGATCGACGCGGCCGGCGTCGCGGAAGTCGGTGTAGCCGCGCCAGAGCTGATGCGGCGCGCGGCCGCTGGGCAGCAGGCCCTGCTCGAGCGCCGGCGGCATGCCGTTGGCGTCGAGCGCGACCAGCTCCGGATCTGTGGGACAGGCCGAGTCGGGCAACGTGTCGCCGACCACCAGGCCGTTCAACAGCGGCAGCCAGGGGCGGGAGACCGCCGCGTCGTAGCGGGCCGCGTCGAGGCCGAGGTGGAACTCGCCGAGCAGCGCCGCGGCGACGCTGTCGGAGCGGTTGCGGTAGCGCGCCGCCGCCGGCGTCGCCGGCGTGTCCCAGTTGACGAGCAGGTCAACCAGCCCGGGCAGCCGGGCGCGCTCCTCCTCGGTGAACGCGGTCAGCGTGTCTCCCTCGAGCACGCCGGGCAGGGAGTACAGCCAATGGAAGTCGATGAGCCCGAAGAAGGCCGGCATCGGGATGAGGGTCGGCGTACCCGCCACGCCGCCGGGGTAGACGAAGACCGAGCCGTAGGCGTTGTCGACCCAGGTGTCCTTGAGGTTGAGCTCCACGCCGGGCTCGACCTCGTAGCTCTGCCACGAGGTGCCCGGCAGCGGCGTGAACAGCGCGGCCCACAGGTCCTGCCAGAAGGCGAGCTCGCGCGCGTACTCGGCCAGGATGCCGCCGGCGCCGTCGAGCGCCGCGTGCGCCTCGGCGATGACGCGCACCTGCGGCGGCAGCGCGACCAGGTGCGCCGGCGCGCCGGTGAAGGTCGGTCCCTGGTAGCTGCGCTCGTGGTAGAGGCGCGTGTCCTGGGCGAAGCCGAGCGCGCCGGCGAGATCCATCTTCGGCGTGCCGCCCGGGAGCTGCAGGTTGCCGCGCGCGATGTCGCTCAAGAAGTCGATGGTGTACTTGGTGCGCTGGTGCCCCTCGGTGACGAAGTCGGTGGCGCCCTCGATCGGGATCGGCAACACGGTCATGTGGTAGGTGGTGCCCGCCTCGAGCATCTGCATCGCCACGGCGTTGTTCGGCGTCTCGATGGTGTTCAACGGGTTGCCGTAGGTCGTCGCCTTGAGCCGATAGATGGTGCGCTTGCGGTAGGCGTCGTAGGTCACGTCGTTGGTGCTGCTCAGAAAGCCCGGGTTCTCGAACAGCTCCGGGTCGGCGCCGCTCACCTGGCGCGGCGGGTTGTAGACCCCGGCGACCGGATCGTAGAGCACGTAGGGCAGGTAGTCGGGGTCGTCCTCGCCGCCGTCCCCCTCGGGGATGAGGTAGCGCAGGCCGCTCTCTGGATCGCCGGGGGTGGTGAACACCCAGTCGAACATCTGGTCGGCCTTGTTGCGCACCGGCACCGGGTCGCCGGTGTACAGCGCCCACTTGTCCGGGTGCAGCCCGTCGGGGAAGGCGACGTAGCCGGCGGCGCGCAGCGCCGCGTCGTCGCCGCGCCGCGGCACCGCGCCGCTGGTCACGGTGAACAGCCGCCCCCAGCGGTCGACCGCGTCGAGCTGCACCTGGAAGGCCCAGTTCAAGTTGCGCATCTCGGCGACGACGTCGTGCAGGTCGCGCGCGTGCATCACGTTGTACATGCCCACCTGCAGCCGGGCGTTGTGCGCGGCGCCGTCGACGTCGTCGTCGAGCGGAATGCGGTAGGCGACCAGCACCGGGATGGTGCCGACGCCGGGCTCGTCGTCGAACACGCCGCCGCGGCCGGTGAAGCGGGCGCTGCCGGCGGCGTAGAACGGCGTGGGGTTGAAGACGACGCCGAACGGCCCGGCGCGCAGGATGGTGTGAGAGAACGATTCCCAGGCGGCCGGCGCCTCGATGGTCAGGGTCTCGCTGACGAACGGCACCCAGTCGGTCTCGTCGGCGCCGTCGTCGCCGTCGGTGTCGGCGTAGTACGAGTAGTAGCGCAGCGGCAGCTCGGGGGTGCCGTCGCCCGCCGCCTTGAGGCGCAACAGCACCGCGTCGGCGTTGTTCGGCGGGCCGGCGCTGCCGCCGATGGCAACGTTGAAGTTGTGCTGCAAGAAGAGCGCGCCGGTGGCGTGCTGCACGTAGCCGAAGGCGTCGAGGTCGCGGTTCGGGTCGGCGGTGTTGGGCACCTTGAGGTGCACGAAGGTGACGTGGGCGAGGTCGGCGTAGTTGATCCCGCCGTCGGCGGGGCGGACCCAGGTGCGCACTGTCTGGTGCGGGTCGCCGACCATGCCGGTGTGCGGCACGCCGTCGACCTCCATGTAGTCGTAGGACCAGCAGTAGGAGTTGGAGCCGACCGCCGGGTGGCCGGCGCGCTGCTGCGGCTCCTCGAGCCCCGGCAGGCCGGCCGGTGCCCACAGCTCGCCGGCCGGCTCGGCCGGCGCACCGGACTTGAGGCGCGGGCGCAGGTCGACGCGCACCGGGTTGCGCTCGCCGCCGGCGGCGCGGCCCCAGTTGAGCAGCGCGCGCGTCCAGATGCCCCAGCTCGCCACGTCGGCCACCGTCACCGGGTCGGTGAGCGCCCAGGTGTAGCCGAGGCCCTCGAGCCAGGTCTTCTGATCGAGCTCGTCGGCCGGCACGTCCGAGGCGAGCAGCTTCTCGCGGTAGGCGTTGACGCCGGCGGTCCAGGCGACCAGGTTGTCGTAGAACTGCTCCGGGTTGCCGGTGGCGCTCGCCTCGAGGCGCAGCATCGCGCGCAGCTCGGCCTCGCTCAGCCGGCCGCGGTGGGTGCGCATCGCCCGGACGATCAGGTCGTTGAGCACCGTGCTCGCGGTCGGCGGATGGTAGAGCGTCGCCTGGCCGCGGTAGGCCTTGACGTTGACCTGGATGTGGAAGAGCGCGTCGCGCGCCTCCTCGTAGCCGAGCGCGTACCAGGCCGCCGGCTCGCTGCCGGCCTCGATGTGCGCCACGCCGTGCTCGTCGCGGAAGACGCGCGCCTGCTCGGGGGGCAACGGTGGGTCCGCGTCGCCGCCGAGCCCGTCGCCGCCGGCCGGGTCGCCAATCACGTCGACGTCCACCGGCGTGCGCCGGTTCGAGGAGTGGCACCCGAAGCTAACCAGCGCGACCCCGGTGAGCAACGTCAACACGCGTCTCGTCTTCATGCCCCACTCCTCGTGACCACGCTGCCGGCGCGGCCGTGCCCCGAAGGTGTAGCACAGCGATGGAGTCCTGTCCGCGCGGCCAGGCCATGACCAGGCAACACCTGGACTGGTCGGTCGATAATGACCTCGGTGAGGAGGTGCCTCGTGCGGGCGTGTCTCTGGCTGCTGCTCGGCGTCACCGGGTGTGGGAGCGTGGTCGTCCCGGTGGACGAGATCGGCCCGACGCGGCCGCAGAGCAGCGGGCAGGCCCTCTTCTCGGCCACCGACCAGACCCCCGGCTACTTCCGTGACACCTACCGGCTGCTCGAGGCGCAGGCGGCGCTCGACGACGCGACCGCGGCGCACCGGCTGGGCATCGACCTGCCGGCGCGGCTCGCGGACCCCGGCGAGCTGCCCGACCTCGCGGCGCTC
>JBFYZW010000030.1:0-2927 GCA_041309305.1 Deltaproteobacteria bacterium
GTCGGACCCTGGGGAGAGGTCGAGCGACCGATGCAGCGAGAAGGAGATCATCCTGCTCGGGCTGCTCGCCGAGGAGCCGGCCCACGCGTACCTCCTCGAGCACAAGATCCGCGCCCGGCGGATGGACGAATGGACGGAGATCAGCACCTCCTCGGTCTACCGGGTGCTGCAAGGCCTCGAGGAGCGCGCGCTGGTGCAGAGCACCCTGGTGCACGAGGGCCAGGGCGCGACCCGCAAGGTCCACGCGCTGACCGCGGCTGGCCGCCGGGCGCTCGCGGCCGGCATCCTCGACCAGCTGACCGCCGTCTGCTCGCCGCGCAGCCCGGTCCAGGTGGGCCTCGCCTTCGCCATCAACGCGCCTTACCTTCAGGTCGTGCACCGCCTGGAAGCCCGCGCCGCGCTCTTCTCCGACCTGCAGGCCGAGATCGCCGCGATCCGCGCCGGTCTGCGCGAGGGGGCGCCGCTGCCCCGCGACCTGGGCGACGCGACGCTCGAGCACCGCCACGCGCTGACCATCCGCCTGCTGTTCGACCACCTCGAGCATCACCTGCGCGCCGAGGCCAGCTTCCTCAGCGAGGCGCTCGCGCTGCTGCGCCAGGAATCGCCCGAGAGCTTTGCCCCCCCTTCCGTGCTCGACCCCGAAGGGTCGGCGCACGCGCCGGAGAAACGCCGATGAACCGCTCCCGCTTTGCCCTCCTCGCCCTGCTCCCGTGTTCCGCCGCCTGCTCGGGCAGTCAGGCGGCCAAGGAGGAGGAGGGCCAACGCGCCCCCACCGTCCGCGTCGAGACGCTCGGCCGCCAGGACGTCGCCGAGGTGCTGCGCTACGTCGCCGACCTCGAGCCGTACGCCGAGGTGAGCATCTTCTCGCCCGTCCCCGACCGCATCCTCTACTTCCCCTGGCGCGACGGCGACGCGGTCAAGCGCGGCCAGCAGATCGCGTTGATCCGCAAGGAGGGGCTCGACCGGGGCCTCGAGCAGATCGTCGCCCAGACCGAGTCGCTCGACATCCAGCTCGCCAACCTCGAGCAGGAGCTCGCCCGCTCACGCGAGCTGTTGAAGAAGGGCGTGCTCAGCCAGCAGATCTTCGACCAGGTCGAGACGCGCTACAAGTCGACGCTGGCGCAGCGCAAGGCGCTCGAGGCCGGCCGCGGTCAGCTCGCCGCCACCGCCGCCAACGCGGTGATCACCGCGCCGTTCGACGGCATCATCGCCAACAAGCGGCTCGAGACCGGCGACATGGCCGTGCCGCAGATCCCGCTGTGCAGCGTGGTCAGCATCGACCGGTTGAAGGTCAAGCTGCGCCTGATCGAAGCCGACGTCACCAAGGTACGCATGGAGCAGGAGGTCACCGTCCGCCTCGACGCCTACCCGGGCCGCACCTTCACCGGCAAGGTGACCAACATCCACCCCTACCTCGACACGCTGACCCGCACCAACACGGTCGAGGTGGTGCTCGACAACCCGGTCGACCCGGAGCTCGGCGCCCGACCGCTCAAGCCGGGGATGTACGGCACCGCCGAGCTGGTCGTCGCGCTGCACCAGGGGGTCGTCGCCGCGCCTGAGCCGGCGCTCTTGCTCGACACCCAGATCCTGGCCAAGCAGACCACCGGCGAGGTGCTGCGCAAGGCCTTCGTCGTCGACGACAAGAACGTCGCTCACCAGCGCCTGGTCAAGCTTGGCGCCCGCCAGGGCACCCAGGTCGAGGTGCTCGACGGCCTCAGCGAGGGCGAGCGGATCGTCGTCCGTGGCCAGCATGGGCTGAAGGACGGCCAGACGGTCGAGATCGTCACCGCAGTCAACTAACGAGGACACCACGATGAACCTGTCGACCCTGGCGGTCCGCCGCGGCGTGACCTTCGCGATGCTCTTCGCGCTGATCTTCGGCTTCGGCCTGTTCTCGCTCATCCGGCTGCAGCTCGACCTCTTCCCCGACATCTCCTTCCCGCAGGTGCTGGTGATCACCACCTACACCGGCGCCAGCCCCGAGGACATCGAGACGCTGCTCAGCCGCCCGATCGAGGACGCGGCGGCGACGGTCGCCGACGTCAAGGAGCTGCGCTCGACCTCGAAGCAGGGCGTCTCGCTGGTCGAGGTCGCCTTCGACTGGGGCAAGGACATGGAGCAGGCGGAGACCGACGTCCGCCGCGCGATCGAGATGGTCGAGGGCATCCTGCCCACCGACGCCGACGCGCCGATGATCTTCGCTTTCGATCCGTCGATGCAGCCGATCGTCATGTTCATGCTCACCGGGCCGTACCCGCTCGACGAGCTGCGGCGCATCGCCGACAACGAGATCGAGCCGCGCATCGCCCGCCTGCCCGGCGTCGCGCTGGCCCAGGCCGAGGGCGGCCTCGAGCGCGAGATTCAGGTCGTGCTCGACCCCGCCCGCGTCACCGCCTTCGGCCTCGACGTCAACCAGCTGCTGGCCACCGTCTACCGCGAGAACGCCCAGCTGCCGGGCGGCAGCATCGCCCAGGGCACGCTCGACTTCACCATCCAGACGCGCGGCAAGTACCAGTCGGTCGAGGAGATCGGCGAGGTGGTGGTCGGCGTCCGCCAGAACGGCCGCGGGCCGACGCCGATCCGGCTCAAGGAGGTGGCGACGATCGAGGACACCTACTACGAGAGCCAGCGCATCCTCGCGGTCGACGGCCAGCCGGGCGTCTGGATGTTCGTGCGCAAGCAGTCGGGCGCCAACACCGTGCGCGCCTGCGAGACGGTGATGGCCGAGCTGCCCGAGATCAAGCGGGCGATCGCCGCCGACGTCGACTTCCAGCTGATCTTCAACCAGGCCGACTTCATCAACCAGGCGCTCGGCAACCTCTCGTCGACGGCGCTGGTCGGCGTGCTGATCGCCTTCTTCGTCCTGCTCTTCTTCCTCCGCAACGTCGCCTCGGCGTTGATCGTCGCGCTGGCGATGCCGGTCT
>JBFYZW010000031.1:0-2564 GCA_041309305.1 Deltaproteobacteria bacterium
GAGGCGAGCAGCGCCGCCTCGGCCAGGTCGTCGGCCTCATACTCGGTGAGCTGCGCCAGCCCCATCGCGGCCAGGCCGGCGAAGCCCGCGCCCGCCGCCGCGCCGGCGGCGAGGTCGACGCCGCCCGGCTCCCGATCGAGGAAGAGGTACGGCAGGCCCAGGCCGCCGACGGCGCCGAGCCCGGTCAGGCTGGCGACGACGGTGCGATCGGCGGGCGAGTAGCTCGTGCGCGCGGCGACGAGCTCGCCGGCGAAAAGCCCCGCCAGCCCGAGGCCGTCGACCAGGCCGAGTCGCAAGCGACGGTCGGCTTCGGGCAGCGCCCCGGCGACGCCGACGCCGAGCGCCGTGCCGAACAGGTCGAAGAGCACCAGCTCGCCGAGATCGGCCGCGTCGAGGCTGTGGAAGCGCAGCGCCAGGCGCATCGCGCCGCCGCCGGCCGCGAGCCCGAGCAGCGCGCCGCCGGCGAGCTCCGCGTCCGGCACCTCGCGCTCGGTCGGATCGTCGGCGTCGCGCCACAGATAGGGGATGAGCGCCCCATGCCAGGCGCCGAGCGTCGCGCCGGTGGCCAGATGAAAGCGATCGGCCGTCGTGTAGGTCCGCTTGCGCTCGGTGATCGTCGCCACCGCGTAGCCGGCCACCGCGCCGGCCTGCATCAACCCGACCGTCAGCTTGCGATCACTGTCCGGCGTCAACGACGCCGGGAGCACGAGGCCGAGCCCGGCGCCGGCGGCGAGCCCGCCGAGCGCGCCGACGTCGACGCGCAGCACCCGGCGCGGGTCGACGTCGGCGAACTGCGAGACGGTGCCGGCGAACAACAGGCCCGCCGCCCCGCCGAGCATTGCGCCGCCGATCTGCTCGCTGTCTGGCAGCGGCCGCCCCTCGGCCGTGCGGTAGGCCGGCAGGTAGGCGCCGAGGAAGGCGCCGAGCGCCGCCGACGAGATGCCGAGCGAGATGTCGGCCGGCTCGTAGCGCAGCTTCGGCGCCAGGTAGGCACCGAAGGCCAGAAGGCCCGCCGCCGCCCCGGCCGAGAACATCGGCGAGAACTGGCTGCGGCCGATCTCGGGGACGAGCAGCGTCAACCCCGCGAAGCCGGAGCCGAGCACGGTAGCGCCGGCCGCCGACAGGGCGAGGTCGCCGCCCGAGGGGTCGACCAGCTGCGTCGCCGCGAGGCCCGCGAACAGGCCGAGCGAGCTGCCGAGCATCGCCCCGCCCCACTTCTCGTTCTTCGACGCCGACTCGTCGACGCCGGTCGAGGGGCTCTGCGCGGCGAGCGACTCGGGCACGCGCGCGCCGAGCAGCGCGCCGCCACCCATCATCATCAGCACCAGGCCGAGGTCCCCGTCCGACAGCTCGAGGCGCGGGCCGAACAGCGCCAGCGCCGTCGCGCCGCTCAGCGTGCCGAGCTCGAGCAGGCGATAGGTCCAGCGGTCACCCAGCGCCGGGTCGGTGATCCCGTACCCGGCGCCGACCCCGGCGCCGGCCAGGGCGCCGAGCGCGGCCCAGGCGACGGTCTCGCAGTCCATCTCGGTCAACTGGCTCAGCGCCAGCCCGCCGGCGATGCCAACCGCCTGGCCGAGCCCGAGCCCGGCCCAGACGTCGCCCTTGCGCCGCTCGCGCGGCGCGTAGATGGCTCGCGGCGCGAAGGCGCCGACCCAGGAGGCGAACGAGGTGCTGACCACCACCCCCCAGAAGGCGTCGTCGTCGAGGTCCAGGCGCGGGCTGAGCAAGACCATCGGCGCCATCGTCGCCAGCGAGCCGAGCACGAAGACGTCGCCGAGCCCGGCCCGGTCGCTTCGCCACCGGCCGAGGTGCGCCGCCGACAGCGCGCCGACGCCGACCGACGCAGCAACGAAATTGGACAACACCACGTCGCCGAAGCCGAAGCGCGCGGCGCGCATGGTCAGCGCGCCGACGCCGACGCCGACCAACTCACCGGCGAGCAACCCCCACTGGGTGGCCGCCGGGTCGCCCGCGCCGAAGCCGCCGACCCGCGCCAGGCTGTAGCCGCCGAGCGTGCTCCAGCCGGCCAGCGAGAGGAAGTAGCCCGCCTCCCCGGTCGAGACGTCCGACTCGAGCGTGAGCAGCCAGGTGGTTCCGCCGCCCAACGCCGCGCCGGTCACGCCGATCAAGACCTCACTGACGTCCTTGATCTCCTCGCCGGTGCGCGACTCGGCGATATTGGTCGAGGCGAGCAGCATCGTCGTGCCGAGCGCCGCGGCGCCGAGCACCAGCGGATAGCGGCCGAGCTGATCCCACTCCGGGTACTGCTCCGGCGCCAGGGCGTGCAGCGCCTGCCGCGCCGCGCCGCGCACCGCCCCGTCGTCGTGCTCGAGCAGGGTCTCGAACAACGGCACGTCGACCCGCTCCCCTCGCCAGGCGAGCTGCTCGATCGCCACCAGCCGCGCCTCGCGTTCGACCGACGGGTCACCGACCAGGGCGCGCAGCTCCGGCCCCCCGGCCGGCGGCGACAACGCGGCGAGCAGCGCGATCGCATCGTCAGCGTTGCGCGTCGCCTGCCAGGCGTCGTCGGGCGGCAGGTCGCCAACCCCGCGCCTGGCGATCGC
>JBFYZW010000032.1:0-10466 GCA_041309305.1 Deltaproteobacteria bacterium
GCGAGCAGCTGCGCCGCGAGCAGCGCGCCGACCTCGGTGGCGCGACCGCTGCCGCAGCCGTCGCCGACCACCGCGCACAGGCTGTCGCAGCCGGCGCGCACCGCCAGCCCGTCCTGGTTGTTGCGCCCGCGTCGGGCGTGGGCCGCGCCGGCGACGCTGGCCTGCGCCACCTGGAAGCCCGAGCCGCCCAACCAGGAAAGTGTGTTCATGACACTAATGATAGTGTAAAAAACACACGAGTCAAGCAGAATCGACAGGTCGGGCGATCCGGCGCGGAACGGCGCGCGCGGCGGTCAGATCTCGAAGAGCATCCCGTCGCGTTCGAGCCGGCGGTAGCGGGCGCGGTCGAAGGCGTACAGCCGCGCCGGCCGGCCGACCTTCGGCTGGAGCTGCTGGTCGAGCGGCCGGACGAGGTCGTAGGCGAGCAGCTTCTTGCGGAAGTTGCGCTTGTCGAGCGTGACGCCGAGCACCGCCTCGTAGACGGTCTGCAGCTGCGAGAGGGTGAACTTGGGCGGCAACAGCTCGAAGCCGAGCGGCTTGTAGCGGACCTTGCCGCGCAGGCGCTCGAGCGCGGTGGCGAGGATCGTCGCGTGGTCGAAGGCGAGTGGCGGGGGGCGGCGGGCCGGGAACCAGCGCACCGCCGCCGCGTCGGAGCCGGCGCGCGCCGGGTGCTCGGCCAGGCGCACCAGCGCGTAGTAGGCGACGGTGATCACCCGTCCGCGCGGGTCACGCCCGGGGTCGCCGAAGGTGTAGAGCTGTTCGAGGAACAGATCGGTCAGGCCCGCCTCCTCGGCCAGCTCGCGGCGCGCGGCGGCCTCGAGCGCCTCCTCCTGGCGCACGAAGCCCCCCGGCAGCGCCCACGCGCCCTTGAACGGCGCCTCGGCGCGCTCGACCAGCAGCACCGAGAGCTCGGCCTCGTCGAGGCCGAAGACGACGCAGTCGGCGGTCACCGCCGGGCGGGGATAGCGGTAGGAGTAGGCCATCGTGTCCTCTCGTGTGCCTCCTACACCAAGACGGGGGGTCGGTCGAGCGGAGCGCGCTCAGGGGTCGAGGCGGGTGGCCTGCCAGGGGCCGCCGGTGAGCCCGCCGGCGGGGTCGGGCGCCAAGGTGCGGCGCCAGCGGGCGCGGTCGTGCAGCCGGCCGTCGCCGGCGCACCACAGCTCGACCGCCGCGAGCCACAGCACGTAGCCGCCCCAGTGTGGCGGGCGCGGCACCGGGCCGGGGAAGCGGGCCGCAACCTCGGCGACCCGCGCGTCGAGGTCGCGCCGGTGGGCGAGCGGCGCGCTCTGCCGGCTGGCCCAGGCGCCGAGCTGCGCCAGGCGCGGCCGGGTGGCGAAGTAGGCGTCGCTGGCCGCGTCGTCGAGCCGGGTGACCGGACCCTCGACGCGCGCCTGGCGACCGGCCTCGTCCCAGAAGAAGACGCCGGCGGCGCGCGGGTCGGCGGCGAGCTCACGGCCCTTGCGGCTCTCCCGGTTGGAGAAGACGTGCAGCGCGCCGCGCTCGGCGTCGAGCGTCTTGCACAAGACGACCCGCGCCGACGGCCCGTCGGCCGAGCTGGTCGCCAAGACCAGCGCGTTCGGATTTGGTTGGCGGGCGGCGGCGATCGCCTCGGCGAGCCAGCCGGCGAGCAGCGGCAACGGACTGGGCGGCAGGGGATCGGGCAGCATCGCCGGGGCCTCCCGCGGGTGCATGGTCAGCGCGGCACGACCCGCGCCGCGTTGATGCCGTAGGCCTCGAGCAGCTCGGCCTCGCTGGCGCGCGCCGCCGCCGCGTCGAGCACCACGGCGGTGCCGTCGTCGAGGGTCAGCTCGACGAAGCCGGCGGCGCGGGCGTCGAGCAGCTCGGCGAGGTGCGCGAGGTCGCGCACGCCGACGGCGCCGACCCGTTCGACCACCCGACCACCGAGCTCGTCGTAGCCCTGGTTGACCGCGTGGGCGAGGACCTGGGTGAGCACGATCACCTGCCCGCGCTCGGCGGTGCGCAGGTTGGCGAAGTCGGCCCAGTGGCCGAGGTCGCCGGGCCACGGGCCGTAGAATCCAGCCATCTCGGCACCGAGCGGCTGGAAGACCATGCCGCCCCAGATGAGGTAGGGCAGTGGGCGATCGTACTGCGGGCCGGGCACCAGGCGTTCGTAGGTCGACAGTCGCACCTCGCGCCGCTCGACCGCGCCGCCGCGCCAGACGGTGAGCGCGACCCGGTCGCCGACGAAGCGGGTGGTGATCTGGTACGAGAAGTGGACCCGCTCGTCGCCGCGCAGCGCGACGGTGGCGTCGCGGCCGATCTCGACGCCGTCGACCGCGAGCAGGACGTCGCCGGCGCGGAGCACGTCCCAGGCCGCGGACCCGTGGTTGACTCGCGTGACGCGCACGCCGCCGTGCGTCTCGTCGAGGCCGAGGGCGGCGCGGTGGGCGCCGTTCTCCAGCGGCTGGGCCTCGACGCCGAGGCGCGGGAAGCCGTCGAAGCGCCCGTCGGCGACGTCGTCGAGGAAGTGGCGGATGATCGGCGTCGGGATCATGTAGCCGATGTTCTCGGCCCCCTCGAGCGTCTCGGCGGCGATGCCGACCAGCCGGCCACCGCCGACCACCGGCCCGCCGCTGTTGCCGGAGTTGATCGCCGCGTCGATCTGCACCAGCAACAGCTGGTCAGCCGAGTGGACGTACTCGCCGACCTCGACCCGCGAGACGACGCCGGTGGTCACCGCGATGCGATCGCCCCCCTCGGGGAAGCCGTAGACGTCGACCCGGTCGCGCAGCTCCGGCAGGCCGCCGAGCGCCAGGGGCCTCGCGGCGTGGAAGAAGGCCGGGTCGTCGACGCGCAGCAGCGCCAGATCGCAGGCGTGGCCGACGTGCTCGACCCGGGCCGGAAAGCGGCGCGTGCCGTTGGCGCGCTTGACCTCGACGCTGACCCGGTCGGCGACGACGTGGGCGGCGGTGAGGATCCGCTGGCCTTCGAGGATCACCCCCGAGCCGGTGGCCGACTGGATCCCGGCGCGTTGCCAGGGAGACTGGACGTCGGGCGGGTTGGCGGTGACGTAGACCTTGACCAGCGCCAGGCCGACGAGCCGCTCGAGCCGCGCGTCGCCGGCGGTGGCCGGGTGGCAGGCAGTGACCGCGGCGAGCAGGGCGAACGGGCCGAGCGGCAGGACGCGCATGGTGGGTGCCTCGTGGCGTGGAGGGGTCAGCGCCAGGTGATCGCCCAGCGCCAGTGCTGCGGGTCGCTCTCGTCGATGCGGACCTCGATCTCCTTGGCGCCGGTCATCTCGAGCAGGCCGTGGGTGAAGCCGGCGACCGAGACGCGGATGGTCCGGGGCAGCTCCGGGTAGTCGTGGATCAGGAAGGTGCCGCGGTTCTCTCCCTCCACCTTCTTGACCTCGGCCGTGCCGCGCCGGTGGTAGGTGGCGAAGACCTTCGCCGCCCGTTCGATCACCATCGGCACGGTCGCGACCTTGAGCAGCAGGCGGTAGATGCCGTTCATGTCGTGGCGCGCCTGGCGGCGGGCGAGCTCATAGACCGGATCCTTCGCTTCGGGGAAGAGGATCGGGGCCGACGCCTCGAGCAGGCGCGAGCCGAACTCCGGCGTCAGCCAGCTGAGCGGCAGCACCGCCCGGTATTTCGCCTGCTCCTCGTCAGAGAGCTGGGCCAGGAAGCGCTCGGCCGCCCCGGGGTGCTTGGCCAGCTCCTGGCGCACAAAGTCGATGAAGGTGGCCTTGTAGGTTTCCACGTCTGATCCCTTCCCTCGCGCAGCAGCATGGCGGTGATCCGCCCGACGATCAAGCGTCGGTGCCGAGGATCTCGCGGCGCAGCTCGGTGAGCTCGCGGGTGAAGCTGCCCGAGAGGATCGGGAAGCGGCACCAGGTCTTCGGGTCGAGGTTCTCGTCGTCGAGGTGGAACGACGGCGCGTAGCGCTCGCGCTTCCACTGGTTGCGACACCAGAGGCGGAAGAAGCGCTCGATCCAGAGGAACCGCTGCCGCTCGTCGATCTCCGGCGTCGCGGCGCGCAGGCGCACCAGGCACTCGGCCGGGCCGAGCTTGTCGCGCACCGCCGCCCGCTCGACGAGGTCGAGCACCTCGTAGGGCATCAGGTCGCGCTCGTCGGTCTGGTGCCGATCGGGCGGCTGCAGCTCGGCGGTCGGCGCCTGGCTCGTGACCTGGGCCAAAAAGGGCATCGGCCCGATCCCCATCGGGCCCTCCTGCTCGAGCCAGCGGAGCCAGCGGCGCAGAAACGCCTTGTCGATCCCCCCGAGCGGCGCCAGGCCCCCGGCGGTGTCACCGTCCATCGTCGCGTAGCCGACCGCCGCCTCGGAGCGGTTGCTGGTGCACAGGAGCAAGGCGTTGCGCACGTTGGCTAGGAGCCACACGCCAGGCGCGCGCGCGCGGGCCTGGATGTTCTGCAAGGCCAGGTCGTCCTCGCGCCAGGTGAGCGGCCGGCCGAGCGCGGCGGCGCCGAGCTGCAGGTAGCCCTTCACCAACGGGTCGACGTCGAGGTGGAAGAACTCGGCGCCGACGCCCTCGGCCACCGCGCGGGCGGCCGCGGCGGTGGTCGTCGAGCTGTTCTCGGTCGCCTGGTAGGCGCAGGCGAGCAGGCCGCGGGTCAGCTCGGCGACGCTGGTGGCGGCGGCGAGCCGCGGCGGGGCGCCGAGCTTGGCGATGAACCGCTCGCGGCCGAGCTCGGCGACCGCGAGCTCGGTCATGATGCGCACCAGCGTGGTCACCGCGCTCGAGTCGGCGCCGCCGGAGAGCGAGACGACGAACCCTTCGGCGCCGCTCTTGCGCAGGTAGTCGAACAGCCCGAGGGCCTCGGCGCGGGCGAACTCCTCCTCCTTGCGCCGCGCGCCGACGTCCCACGCCGGTCGCGGCTCGGCCGGCGGTCCGGGCGCCACGGTGCGAACGCTCCACCGGCAGCGCACCACCGCGCTCGGCTCGTCCTCGACCGCCGGCGCGAAGCTCGACAGCCGCGAGCGGGCGGTGCGCGAGGCGTCGATGTCGACCACCGCGGTGGTCAGCTGGAAGTCAGCGAAGCTGAAGCGCGGGCCGCGCGCGACCATCTCGCCGTTGGCGGCGATCAGCGCCCCGCCGTCGTAGATCGCCCGGCCCGACTCGTTGCCGAGCAGGTTGGCGTAGACATAGCTGACGCCGAAGGCGCGCGAGCCCTCGAGGACCAGCCGCTCGCGCACGTCGATCTTGCCGAAGGCGAAGTGGCTGGCGCTCGGGTTGAGGATGACGTCGACGCCGCGGCGGGCCAGCTCGCCGCCGGGGCGCTCGGCGACCCAGGCGTCCTCGCAGATCTCGAAGCCGAGGCGCAGCCCGCCGCAGTCGAAGACCAGATCGCCGATCGGCACGCGCGCGCCGCCGCAGTCGGTCTCGGCGACCTCACCGGCCGGCCAGGGCTTGAACCAGCGCGGCTCGTAGTGGATGCCGTCGCCGGAGAGGAAGCGCTTGGCAACGAAGCCGACCACCTGGCCGTCGCAGAGCAGCGCCGCGCTGTTGAACAGGCCGTGGCGGTGCAGAAGCGGCAGCCCGACGCAGGCGACCAGACCGCGGCTCGCCGGGGCGAGCTCGAGCAGCAGGCGCAGCGCCATCTCCTGGACCGCGCGGCTGAAGAAGGCGTCCTCGCAGCCGTAGCCGGAGATGCACAGCTCGGGTAGGCAGAGGAGCGAGACCTCGGCGGCGCGCGCCGCGGTCAGCGCCGCCTCGAGGCGAGCGCGGTTGCCGTCCCAGTCGAGAGGCGTGGTGTTGACCACCGCGGCGCCGAGCTTGACCAGCTTCACGGTTGCTCCTGCAGGTGGTGGGCGATGAGCGGCGCGAGCGAGACCACCTCGACGAAGCTCGAGCGCGCCGCGACGGCGCGCGGGTGGGTGTCGGTGACGACGACGCCGGTGAACAGGCCGGCGTCGGCGAGCCGCGTCAGGCTGTCGCCGGGGAACAGCCCGTGGGTGGCGATCGCGGCGATGCTGGTCGCGCCGGCGGCGCGGTAGGCGGCCGCCGCCTTGAGCAGCGAGCCGCCGGTGCGGATCATGTCGTCGTAGATGATCACCCGCCGGCCCTCGACCTGGGCGCTGACCGCCGAGATCTCGACCTCGCTGCCCGACAGCCGGCGCTTGAACACGAACGAGGCGGGCACGCCGAGGTCGTTGGCCAGCGACTCGACCCACTTGGCGCGGCCGGCGTCGGTGCAGGCGAGGACGAAGTCGTCGCCGCCGAGCCGTCGCGCGACCTCGAGGACCACCGGCTTGGCGTACAGGTGGGTCGGTTGCAGCGCGCCCTCGAAGAAGTAGGGGATGCCCTCGGAGTGCAGGTCGACGAGGATCACCCGGTTGCCGAAGGCGGCCGGCGGCAGCGACGAGAGCAGGCAGGCGCGGCTCTTGGCGGTGACCACCTCGCCGGGGCGGGTCGCCCGCTCCATCGTCGAATAGCCGAAGTAGGGGACGACCAGCGTCAGGCTGCGCGCGCCGGCGCGGGCCAGCGTGCCGGCCAAATCGTAGAGCTCGAGCGTGTCGCGGTCCGAGATCGTGCCGCCGACCAGCACCGCGTCGCAGCCGCTCGGCCCGTGGACGAGGCGCTGGTAGCGCTCCCCATCGGGGAACTCGCGCACCTCGACGTCACCGGTGGTGAAGCCGCCGGCGGCGGCGATCGCGTCGCGCAGGTAGAGGTAGGCGCGCGTGGCGAAGAGCAGGACCCGATCCCGCTTCATCTCGGCCCCTCCCGCGCGGCGAGGATCAACTCGGTCTTGCGCTCGTAGAGCCGCGCCTCGAGCCCGACCGGGTACTGGTGCGGGTTGGCGAAGCGCTTGACGCCGGCGTGCAGCTGCCCGAGCTCGTTCGCCACCCGCTCGCGCACGGCGGTGAGCGGTTCGGCTTCGCCGAAAGGCTCGCGCCCGCGCACCAGCGGCACCAACAGGTCAGTGCCGCGCGCATCGGTCGGGACGGCGCGGCGGCGGGTGTGGTCATTCGGATCGATCAGGGTCGCCGCCGCCGGGACACCGAGCAGCTCGTCCCAGATCATGTCGCAGACGGCGCCGCCGGCGTCGTGGAAGCGGCGCACCTGGAGGATGCCCGGGGTCGAGGTCTTGATCGCCTGCTCGGAGAGCTTGACCCGGTAGCGCCACTCGCCGCCGGGCCGGCGGATCGCGGCCAGCTTGTAGACGCCGCCCAGCGCCGGCTGATCGAAGGCGGTGGCCAGACGGGTGCCGACGCCCCAGACGTCGATCGCCGCCCCCTGCTGCTTCAGGCTGGCGATCAGCTGCTCGTCGAGGTCGTTGGTGGCGACCACCGTCGCCTTCGGGAAGCCGGCGGCGTCGAGCAGCCGCCGCGCCTCGTTGCTGAGGAAGGCGAGGTCCCCCGAGTCGAGGCGGACGCCGGCCATCTCGTGGCCGCGGGCGCGTAGCGCGCGGCCGGCCTCGATCGCCCGCTCGACTCCACGCCGCGTCTCGTAGGTGTCGACCAAAAAGACGCAGTTGTTCGGCATCGCCGCGGCGTAGGCGGCGAACGCCTCGCGCTCGTCGTCGAAGCTCATCACCCAGCTGTGCGCGTGCGTTCCGCGCACCGGGATGCCGAACAGCTTGGCGGCCAGCACGTTGCTGGTCGCGGCGCAGCCGCCGACGTAGGCGGCGCGGCTCGCCGCCAGCGCGCCGTCGATCCCCTGGGCGCGACGCAGGCCGAACTCGAGCACCGGCTGGCCGCCGGCGGCCATCGCGACGCGCGCCGCCTTGGTGGCGATCAGGGTCTGGAAGTTGATCACGTTGAGCAGCGCGGTCTCGAGCAGCTGCGCCTGGAGGATCGGCCCGCGCACCCGCAGCACCGGCTCGTGCGGGAAGGCCACCGTCCCCTCGGGCAGCGCGTCGACCGCGACGGTGGGCACCAGCGCGCCGAGGTAAGAGAGGAAGTCGTCGGAGAACAGCGGCGCGTCGTCGTTGCCGCGCAGCGTGGCGAGGAAGGCCAGGTCGTCGGCGGTGAAGGCGAAGCGGGCGACCAGCTCGCGGGCGTAGCTCTGGCCGACCGCGACGGCGAAGCCGCCGGCGAAGGGGTTCTTGCGGAAGGTGAGGTGGAAGACCGCCTCGTGCTCGGCCATGCCGGTCCGCCAGTAGGCGTAGGCCATGGTCAACTGGTAGAGGTCGGTCAGGAGCGCCAGCGAGGGCCGGTAGAGGTCGTGCAGCTGGGCGATCACGCGGCCAATCTACCGGAAGCGGCGGTGGGAGCAAACTCGGCCACGGGTCAACCGGTCGGGTTGTGGGCCCCCTGCCAGCTCCAGCGTCCACCGGTGCGGCCGAGCGCAGCGCGGGCGCTCTGACCGAACTCCTCGACCAAGGCGATCATCTTGGCCCAGCGCGCGGGGGTGAGCGCGATCCGCCCGCCGGCGACCTCGAGCACCTGGCCGGGGACGTAGGTGCCGTAGACGGCGGGGTTGGTCGAGCCGGTGGCCTGGGCGCGGGACCAGAGCAGGCGCAGCGACTGCTCGATGAGCTCGGCCTGCTGTTCCCAGTGCTCGCGGAAGGCGTGGACCGAGGTGGCGGCGTCGAAGCCCTCCTCGGTGACCCGGTAGGCGCGGCCGCGATCGTTGCCGGCGCCGATGTGGATCGCCTGATCGAGGAAGGCGTTGGTCTGCACGCCGTAGACCAGCTGCTGCAGCGTGTGCACCGTCTCGTGGAAGGCGATTGTCTGCTGGAACGAGTCGTCGAGCTTGATCTTGCCGTCGACCATCGGCGCCCGCGCCGGGTCGATCGACACCGTCGGGCCGACGACCACCGCCGGGGCGGCGACCGCGAAGCCGCCGTAGAGCAGCTCGACCTGCGAGAAGTCGAAGCCGGTGTAGAGGGAGAAGAAGGCCGCCTTCTCGACCAGCCCGTCGTACGAGGCCGGGTCGATGCGCAGGTCGTTGCCGCCGGGGCGGAAGTGGACCGGCGAGTCGAGCTGGTTGGTGGCGTGCAGGATGTTGCCGACCAGTTGCATGGTGATGAAGCGGTTGCTCGGGTTGCTCGCCGCCTTGATCAGGCCGGCGACCGCGCCGTCGGCCAGCGCCTTGCTGACCAGCGCCGCCGAGCCATCGGTGTCGCCGGTCTCGAGCTGCTGGGCGATCGCCGCCGGCGACAGGCCGGCGAAGAAGCGCTTGTACTCGTCGAGGATCTCGCCCGGCGAGCCGCCCTGCTTGGCGACGTCGCCCAGGCGGCGGACCAACTGCTCGCCGACACCCTTGGCCATCTCCTCGAGCAACAGCTGCGCCTCGCGCGGCAGCTCGGCGAAGTGGTAGTACTTCACGTTGCCGAGCAGATCGTGGACGGTGCGCACCGCGCCGCGGACGTGCGGATCCATCGGGATGGTGTCGACGGTGGCGTTGAACAGCACGCGCTCGGCGCGGCGCTCGAGCTCGGTCAGGTGTTGGCGACGGGTGCCGTACTCGAGCATCAGCTCGTCGACGCTCCAGCCCTGGGCGACGACGACGCGCTTGGCCGCCTCGTTGTCGTGCAGGAACAGGCGCGCCAGGCCGAAGGTGAACAGGGTGAGCAGCGTGCGCCAGAAGCTGGCCGGCTGGAGGAAGTCCTCGAGCTTGCCGTCCTGGTGCAGCTGGTCGAAGAAGACCCGCAGATCGGCGGCGGTCATGCCGGTGACCAGCGCCTCGACCAGCTCCTCGTCACCGCGCCAGAAGAAGGTGTCGTCGACCACCTGCCCGGCCAGCCGGGCGCGGGTCTGCGGGGTGAGGTCGCTGTGGCGGATCAGGTCGAGGAAGCGGCGCCGCCCGGCCTCGTCCATCTCACCAGCCAGCGCGTTGAGCTGGTCGCCGGTCAAGCCGCTCAGCGCCGCCTCGAGGCGGGCGGTCGAGTTGCTCTGCGCCGGGTCGAAGAGCGGCGCGTAACCGAGGTTGTTGAGCGCCAGCTGCAGGTGCTGCGGATCCTCGGCCAGCACCTCCTTGAAGTAGCGCAGCTGCTCATCGACGCGCGGGTTCTCGCGCAGGAACATCTGCCGCTCGCGCTGGTAGGCGTCGAGGCGGAAGTCGGGGCGCGACCGGCGCGTGGCCAGCTCGGCCCACAACCGCTCGACGACCTGGTGGCTCCCCGGTGCGAGGTGCTGCAGGAAGGCTTGCCTCTCGCTCGGCGGGATGTCGTCGAGCAGGTACTCGAGCACCCGCCGCTCATTGGCGCGGAGGATCGGCTCGGCGCGGAAGGCGAGCGCCTCGGCGCGGGCGAGGAACTCCTTCGCCTTGCCGGCGCGGGCGAGCGCGGTCAGCTCGCCGAGGCTCTCGGCCGAGACCGGCGGCAGGCCGAGGTCCGGGCTCGGCCGGCTGGCCGCCATCTCGAGGTCGGCGGCGCGCAGCATCGCGCCGGTGACCACGCCCTCGCCGCCGCTCTCGACCGGTGTGCCCATGTAGTGGCGCGGCACGACGCCGACGCGCTCGAAGTAGGAGAGCGGCGCGACGTTCGGGTTGCCGGCCAGCGAGCGGAACTGCTCGGCCGAGCGCTCCCGCGCGGCGGCGAGG
>JBFYZW010000033.1:0-7730 GCA_041309305.1 Deltaproteobacteria bacterium
TCCACCTCCCACCGCCGGGGCCGCGGCGGCCGCCGGCCGTGCTCGCGCTCGAGCCGCCCCGCCGCGAGGACTCGATCGACCCCGAGCGGGGGCGCCAGGTGATCGAGGCGAATCGCCAGCAGATCCGCTACTGCTACGAGCGCGGCCTCGAGCGGCGGCACGACCTCGAGGGCAAGGTCGCGCTGCGCTGGATCATCGGCGGCACCGGTGCGGTGGCGCGCGTCTGGATCACCGAGTCGACCCTCGCGGACGCTGCGGTGCACGCCTGCATCGAGGAGAAGATCCGCGGCTGGCGCTTCCCGGCCCCGGCCGGCGGCGGCAAGGCCGAGATCGGCTACGGCTTCGTCTTCCGGGCCCACTGACCGGCCGAACGTGGTTGCCGGCTTGTCGCCGTGTTAGATTGCCACCCACGGAGGTGCGCATGCGGCGGCTCACCTGGTGCCTGTGTCTCTTCGCGGCCGGCTGCGGCAACGACAAGCCCCCGCCGGCCGGCGGCGATCCGCTCATCCCCGGGGACCCAGCGCCTGGCGACGCCGGCGGCGACGCGCTCCCGGGTGACGGCGGCGGCGACGGGCTGCCGCTGCCGCAGGTCGACTGGGCGAAGCTCCAGCACCCGGCGAGCCACACCGGCGCTGCCGGGTCCACCTTCACGGTCTACGGCCGGGTCTTCGCGCTCGGCATCACCGATGGCGCCGGGCAGGGTGGCGGCATCACCGCCGAGGCCGGCTTCGGCCCCGCGGCGACGCCGGTGCAGTCGTGGCCTTGGACCGGGGCCACCTACAACACCGACGTCGACAGCGCCAACGACGAATACCAGGCGCTGGTGACCCTCCCAGTCGACCCGGGGGTCTACCGCTTCGCCTTCCGCTTCCGGCTCTTCTCGGGGCCGTGGACCTACGCCGACCTCGACTCGACCGACAACGGCTTCGCGATGGGGGACACGGGCGTCCTGACGGTCGAGGCGCCGCCGTTGGCCGCGATCGACTGGTGCCGCCTGCAGGGGCCGGCGATGCTGCAGGTCGCCCCGCTGGCGACCACGCCGGCCGTCTACGGCCAGGTCTACGAGGCGGGGATCACCGAGACCGGCGAGGCGAGCGGGATCGTCGCCGAGCTCGGCGTCGGCGCCAACGGCTCGACGCCGGACGCGAGCTGGAGCTGGACGACGGCGAGCTTCGACAGCCACCAGGGCAACAATGATCAGTACGTCGCCACGCTCGTCGCGCCGGATGCCCTCGACACCCGCTTCGACTACGCCTTCCGCTTTCGCCTCGCTGCCGGCGCCGACTGGCTGTACTGCGATCTGGACGGCTCGGCCGTCGCCGGCTACGCCACCGAGCAGGCCGGCGATCTGCTGGTCGCGAACCGCTCGATCGACTGGGCCCGGCTGCAGTACCCGGAGAGCCACACCGGCCCGGCCGGCTCGGACTTCACCGTCTACGGCCGCGTGCTGGTCACCGGGGTCACCGACAGCCCGGGGCAAGGGAGCGGCGTCACCGCCGAGGCCGGCGTGGGCCTGGCGACCGAAGGGGTCGAGGACTGGAGCTGGACCAGCGCGGGCTTCAACCTCGACGCCGGGCCGAACAACGACGAGTACGTGGCGACGGTGCCGCTCCCGGCGACCCCGGCCGTCTATCGCTTCGCCTACCGCTTCCGGCTCCTGGCCGGCGCCTGGTCGTACGCGGACCTCGACTCCACCGATGACGGCTTCGACGTCGGCGACGCCGGGATCCTGACCGTCGAAGCGGTCCCGCCGCCCGCGGTCGATTGGTGTCGCCTCGAGGAACCGCCGACAATTCAAATTGGTCCAGGCGAGACCTCCCCGGTCGTGACCGGGCGGGTCTACGAGGCCGGGTTGACCGAGACCGCCGACCCGGCCGGGCTCGAGGCCGAGCTCGGCGTCGGTCCGAATGAGTCGGAACCGGCCGAGCCCGGTTGGACCTGGGGCCAGGCGACCTTCGACAGCCACCAGGGCAACAACGACCAGTATCGCGCGACCCTCGTCGCCCCCGACGCGCCCGGCGCCTTCTTCGACTATGCCTTTCGCTTCCGCCTGACCGCCGGCGGCGACTGGCTCTACTGTGACCTCGACGGCTCGGCGATCGGCGGCTACAGCGACGCGCAGGCCGGGAGCCTCCTGGTCGAGGCCAACCCGGTGGACTGGGCGAAGCTCGAGACGCCCCCGGACGCGGCGAAGGTCCTGCCCGGCGCGCCGGTGCGCGGTCGGGTCCGGGTCTACGACGACCCGTTGACCCGCAGCGCCGGCCCGGGCGCCGGGCTCGAGGTCGAGGTTGGCGTCGGCGCCGACGGCTCCGATCCGACCGCCGGTGGCTGGAGCTTCTCCGGCGCGAGCTACTACGGCGACGCGACCGGCGAGGGGGGCACGCCGCTGGCCGACGACATGTTCGCCTGGCTCGGTGCTGCCCCGGCGACGCCGGGCACCTACGATCTTGCGGCGCGGGCGCGCGTCGGCGTCGGCCCGTGGCTGTACGCCGACACCTCCGGGTCGGACGCCGGCGACCCGTACGCGAGCGCGTCGGCGCTGAGCCTGACGGTGCTGGAGATGCCGGCCGGCGCAGCCGTCACCTGGTGCCGGCTGCAGGGGCTGGAGGGGGCGAGCCCGGTCACCGCCGAGGTCAGCGTCGGCCCGGGTGTGACGGTCGGCCTCGCCTACGGGCAGGTCTACGCCGAGGCGAACGCGACCGCGATCACCGGCCCGGCTGGCACCGGCCCGACGCCGCGCGGACAGCTCGGTTACGGCGACGACGGGACCGACCCGGCCAGCCACGCGTCGTGGGTCTGGGGCAACCCGGGCGCCTTCAACCGCCACCCGGCGGCGAGCTCGAACGACGAGCAGATGGCGGCGCTGGTCGCGCCGGCGACGCCCGGGGTCTACGACTGGACCTGGCGCTTTTCGGCCGACGGGAGCACGTGGCTCTACTGCGACGCCGACGGGGCGCAGAACGGCTACGCGGCGGCCCAGGCGGGCGCGCTCCGGGTCGAATGAGCCTCGCGGTCCTGATGCCCCTGATGCTCCTCGCACCGGCGGCGGCGGTCGCCGAGGGCGCGAGCGAGCCGGCGCGGGTGCGGCAGGCGCGCGCCAACGCGACCGCGACGATCGCCGAGCTGTTCGCCGCGGCGAAGGTCGCCTACCCGGCGCGGCGTATGCTGCTGCGCGCCTTCAAGCACGAGGACCAGCTCGAGGTCTGGGTCGGTGATCGGCGCGGGCCGATGACGCTTCTGACCACCTATCCCATCTGCGCCCGCTCGGGGGAGCTGGGGCCGAAGCGTCGGCAGGGCGATCTGCAGGTCCCGGAGGGCTTCTACCAGGTCGTGCGCTTCAACCCGTGGAGCAACTACCACCTCTCGTTCGGCCTGGACTACCCCAACGCCTCGGACCGCCTGCTCGGCCATCGTCCGAGCCTCGGCGGCGACATCTACATCCACGGCTCCTGCGTGACCATCGGCTGCATCCCGATCGAGGACGGCCCGATCGAGCAGCTCTACCTGATGGCCCTCGACGCCGCGCGCGCCGGGCGCACCGTGCACGTGCACATCTTCCCCCGCCGGCTCGACGACGCCGGGATGGCCGCCCTCGCGACGCTCGCGGGTGAGGACCAGGCGCTCGTCGCCTTCTGGCGCAACCTCCGCCCCGGCTACCTCTTCTTCGAGGAGAAGCGGGAGATCCCGAGGATCAGCGTCGATCCGAAGACCGGAGGGTATCAGGTCGTGGGCGGGTGACGATCCGGGCTCAGTACGACGGCGCCGGGCCGCGGCCGTAGAGGAAGCTCGCCAGGTCGCGGTAGAAGGCCAGGTGGTCGAAGGCCGGCTGCGGCAGGTAGGGCACCATGCCGATCTCGTCGCCGTGGTCGGCCGGCAGCGTGCCGAGGAAGTCGCCCCAGCGGGCGCTCTCGACCGAGACCAGCCCGTCGTTCGCGCCCTCGAGCGCCTCGGTGACCCAGTAGCTGGACAGGAAGACCGGGTTGACGATGTCGGTGGTCGAGGCGTCGACCCACGGCCACGGCTGGGTCACGCCGGCGTAGGAGTAGTAGGCGACGCGCGGATCGTCGGGCGTCACCGGGTTGAACTCGTTCTCGATCGTGCTGTGCGCCATGCCGCGCACCTGCGCCTCGATGTCGGCGTCGGTGCCGGTGCCCCAGGCGAGGAACAGATCCATCACCGCGGCGGTCGCCGCGGTGGCGAAGCCGGGGACGAGCCCGAGCACCGCGTCGGTCATGCGCGAGCCGTGGTGCGGCGTCGAGATCGTCGTCAGCGAGGCGACCCGATCGCCGTAGCCGAGCTGCGCGATCAACCAGCGGGCGTCGAGGCCGCCCTGGCTGTGGGCGATCAGGTGGACCTGCGCGGCGCCGCTGTCGGCGAGGATGGCGTCGAGCTGAGCGGCCACCTGGGCTGCGCGCGCCTCGACGACGTTGAACGGATCGACCTCGGTCGCATAGACCCGGAAGCCCGCGTCGGTCAGCTCGTCCGCGACACCATAATAGTAGGTGAAGCCGCCGACGTCGGCGAAGCCGGCCATGCCGTGCATCAGCACGATCGGCGGCGTCGCCGGCTCGGGGGTCGGCTCGTCGACCGGCGGCTCGGGCTCGGGCGGCACCACCGGCGGCGGCTCGCTCGCCGGTCGCGCGGGGGGCGTGACCACCGGCGCCAGATCATCGACGCCGCTGCCGCAGCCGGTCAGCAGCGAGACCACCAACACCAGGGGGCGAGCGTTCATCGGCTTCTCCGCGCCGCGAAGTCAACCAGCCCGCCGCCAGGGAGTCAATCGCAAATCGCTTGCCTTGCCGGCCCGGGACGAGCCATCCTCCGCCCCGAGCCGATGCGCGCCGTCATCCAGCGAGTCCGCTACGCCCGCGTCACGGTCGAGGGGCGAACGGTCGGCGAGATCGGCCCCGGGCTGCTCGTGCTGCTCGGCGTCGCGCAAGGCGACGACGAGGCGCGCGCCGAGAAGCTGGCGACGAAGCTCGCCGAGCTGCGCGTCTTCCCCGACGGCGACCAGCGGATGAACCGCTCGCTGCTCGAGATCGGTGGCGCGGCGTTGGTCGTCAGCCAGTTCACGCTGCTCGCCGACGTGCGCAAGGGGCGCCGGCCGTACTTCGGCGGCGCCGAGGCGCCAGACCGCGCCGCGGCGCTGTGCGAGCACGTCGTCGCCAGCCTGCGCCGCGCCGGCGTCGCGCCGGTCGAGCAGGGCGCCTTCGGCGCGATGATGCAGGTCGAGCTGTGCAACGACGGGCCGGTGACCCTGATCCTCGACTCGGCCGACCTCGAAGGCCCGCGGCGGGGTTGAGCGCGCGATCGATACTTGTGTTCAGCCCTGCACGGCCGTACAGTCTGCCAATGCAGGACCAACCGAGCTTCACCCAGCCCTTCGAAAAGCCGGCCCCGGCCCCCTGGATCCACGCCGTGGGCCTCGACGCAGTGCTCGCCGCCTGGCGCGCCGACCGGCGGGTCAGCGCCAACCTGGTGCTCGACGCGCTCCTGCCCGGCCGCGCGGGCCACTACGCCGAGCTGCCGGCCGAGGTCCCGGCGGCGGTGAAGCGGGCGCTCCTCGCCCGGGGCATCGGGCGCCTCTACGCCCACCAGGCCGAGGCGCTGGCCCAGGTGCGCGCCGGACGCGACGTCGTGGTCGCGACGCCGACCGCGTCGGGCAAGAGCCTGTGCTTCAACCTGCCGGTGCTCGAGCGCCTGGCGCGCAACCCTGAGGCGCGCGCCCTCTACCTCTTCCCAACCAAGGCGCTGGCGCGCGACCAGGAGCATGCGCTGCTCGCGCTGCTCGGCGACGCCGGCCTCGAGCGCGGCGCGGTGACCTACGACGGCGACACGCCGGCCGACGCGCGGCGCGCCGCCCGCGACGGTGGCGCGGTGATCCTCACCAACCCGGACATGCTGCACGCCGGCATCCTGCCGCACCACCCGGCCTGGGCGCGCTTCTTCTCCGGCCTCGCGCTGGTCGTCGTCGACGAGCTGCACGCCTACCGCGGGGTCATGGGCTCGCACCTGGCCAACGTGCTGCGCCGGCTCGACCGGGTGGCGCGCTTCCACGGCGCGCGGCCGACCTACGTGATGGCCTCGGCGACGATCGGCAACCCGGCCGAGCACGCCGCCAGGCTGATCGGACGAGAGGTGACGCTGGTGGCCGAGAACGGCGCGCCGGCCGGCCCGCGGCAGCTTCTGGTCTACAACCCGCCGGTGGTCAACGAGGTGCTGCAGATCCGCCAGAGCTACCTGAAGGCGACCGTGCGGTTGGCGGTCGACCTGATCGCCGCCGAGGTCCCGACGCTGGTCTTCGCCTCGTCGCGCAACGCCGTCGAGGTGATGCTCAAGTACCTGCGCGAGCGGCTGGCCGCCCACCACGTCCCGCCCGAGGCGGTGCAGGGCTACCGTGGCGGCTACCTGCCCGGCACCCGGCGGCGCATCGAGCAGGGCCTGCGCGATGGCGCGGTGCGCGGCGTGGTCGCGACGCACGCGCTCGAGCTCGGCATCGACATCGGCATGCTCGGCGCGGTGGTCTGCGCCGGTTACCCGGGGAGCCTGGCCGGCACCTGGCAGCGCTTCGGCCGGGCCGGCCGGCGCGGCGAGACCGCGCTGGCCGTGCTGGTCACCTCGAGCGCGCCGCACGACCAGTACCTCGCCGCGCACCCGCGGCTGTTGACCGACGCGGCCATCGAGCAGGCGCGCATCGATCCGGACAACGTCGAGATCCTGCTCCAGCACCTCAAGTGCGCCGCCTTCGAGCTCGCCTTCGCCGCCGGCGATCCGCTGCGCGACGTGCCGGCCGAGGCGGTCGGTCAGGCCCTGGGGTTTTTGGCCGACCACCTGGTCGTCCATCCGGGTCCCGACGCGGCCGGGCGGCTGGTCTACCACTGGTCGGCCGACGCCTACCCGGCCAACGACGTCTCGCTGCGCGCCGTCGGCTGGGACAACGTCGTGATCATCGAGCGGCCCGAGGACCGGACCATCGGCGAGCTCGATTGGCGCTCGAGCCACACGATGCTGCACGAACAGGCGATCTACCAGCAGGACGGCGAGCAGTACGAGGTCGAGCGCCTCGATCTGGAGCAGCGCAAGGCCTACGTACGCCGGGTCGAGCCCGACTACTTCACCACCGCGATGACCCACACCCGGCTGACCGTGATCCACACCGACGGGCAGGCGAGCCTGCGCGGCGCGCGCTTCGCCGCCACGGTCGGGCAGGGGGACGTCAGCGTCGTCGAGCGGGTGGTCGGCTTCAAGAAGATCAAGTTTCACAGCCACGAGAACGTCGGCTACGGCGAGGTGCGCCTGCCCGAGCTGCAGATGCACACCACCGCCTTCTGGCTGACGCTCCCCGAGGCGCTGGTCGAGGGCGTCGGCGCGCCGCGCCCGGAGGTGATCGACGCGCTGCGCGGCCTCGGCCACGCGATGCACCTGGTCGCGAGTATGAGCCTGATGACCGACCCGCACGACCTCGGCATCGTGCTCGGCGACGGCGCCGACGGCGAGCAGCCGCCGGCCAAGGGCGAAGGGGCAGGGGGGGGCTTCAACCCGACCCTGTTCCTCTTCGACCGCGTGCCCGGCGGCGTGGGTCTGGCCGCCCGGCTGTTCGCCGAGCGCGGCCCGCTCTGCGCCCGCACCGCCGCGGCGCTCGCGGCCTGCGCCTGCCAGCTCGGTTGTCCGGCCTGCATCGGGCCGGTCGAGGCCCCCGCGCACGCCCAGGCCGGCGGGCGGCGCAAGGC
>JBFYZW010000034.1:0-4645 GCA_041309305.1 Deltaproteobacteria bacterium
GCCGCGTCGCGCAGGCGCACGCCGACGCTCGCGCCGATGCGCGGCACCGCGCGTCGCTCGGTCGCGACGCGCGCGACCTGACGCGGCTGGATGCGCCCGAGGGTGCCCATCTCGCGTCTATTCAAACCCGGCTCGGCCGGCATCGCAAGTAACTCGACGCCCGCCGCTTCGACTTGACAGCCTCGGTGCGGCCCCGTAATCAACCCCGGCCCATCCGAGAGGAGCCCCCATGTTCGGCCTGCGCCCGACGTCACTCACCCTGGCTGCGCTCGTTCCCCTGCTCTGGTCGTTCGCCGGCTGCGCCGAGGAGGAGAAGCCCCCGGCCGGCCCGACCACCTGCCAGGCGACGCCCTTCGCGGTCGCGTCGCAGCGGGTGATCTTCGACACCTGGAACAACCGGTTGACCTACACCCTCGAGGCGTCGAGCGGCCCGTTCGAGACCCTGCAGATCCGCTCCTACAACGACGGGCCGGCGAGCCTGCAGGCGGCCGGCCGCTACAACCTCTACGGCAGCAACTTCAAGGACTGCGATCTGTGCCTGCTCGCCTTCGCCGAGTGCACCGACGGCGACTGCAACAAGGTCTACTTCGCCGACACCGGCGCGCTATTGGTCTCCGCCTACGGCGAGATCGGCGGCCAGCTGACCGCGGAGCTGTACGACGTCACCTTCCGCGAGGTGACGATCGACGAGGACACCTACGAGTCGACGCCGGTGGTCGGCGGCGGCTTGTTCTGCGCCCACGGCCTGCGCTTCGATCTGCCGATCGAGGAGAAGCTCCCCTCGCCCACCTGCGTCGCAGATGGGAGCGGCGTCCTGCTCGGCGACAACATCGCCGACTTCTCGCTCGTCGACTGCAACGGCACCCCGGCGCCGCTGCACACCTACTGCGGCACGACCAAGGCCGTGCGCCTGATGCTGGTCGCCGGCTGGTGCTCGGCCTGCGCGTCGCTCATCCCCGGCGCCGAGTCGCAGCGCGACCTCAACGCCAGCCGCGGCCAGGAGACCCTCTACCTGCTCGGCGAGGACGATCAGGGCGGGCGGCCGTCGCAGGCCTTTTGCCGCAGCTACGCCGACGGGCACGACATCCCCTACGAGCGGATGCTGATCGACTACGGCAACACCTGGGGCGCCTGGGAGGCGACCTTCACGCACATCTACCCGTACCTGGGCGACTCGATCGGCCTGCCGTGGAACGCCGTGCTCGACGGGCGCAACATGCAGTACGTCTACAACGACGAGGTCGGCCCCGGGGCGATGAACGCCACCATCGGCGAGCTGCTCAACCGCTGAGCGCTCACAGGCGCGCCTCGAGCTCGACACGCGCACCGGCGAAGGCCGGGTGCTCGCGACACACCCCGGCGACGCACTTCAGTCCGCCCCGCTCGGTGCCGCCGATGACCAGGAGCCGCCAGGCGTCGCTCGGCTCCCAGGCCAGGATCGCGGCGTGGAAGACCCGCCGCACGCCCGGCCCGGCGTCCTGGCCGTCGTAGCCGAGCTCGTAGGTGGCGCTGCCCCAGCCCGCCCGCTCGAGCGCGACGAGCGTCGAGCCGCGCAGGTAGCGGCGCGCGCCCGGCGGCGCGAGGCGCGGGACACGGCGCAGCTCGTCGATCGAAACCAGGTGGAGCGCGAACCCGCCGCCGAGCGGCTGCAGCCAGTCGAGCTCGAGGTGGGCGAGGTCGCGCACCAGCGCTCCGCCCTGGCGCTCGACGCGCAGCCCCCCACCGCCGTGCAGGTGCGCGCCGTCGGCGTAGCTCCACTCGGCGCTCGCCCAGCCGTGCAGCTGGCGCACCTCGGCCGGCTCGCCGAACAGCGCCAGGTTGTACAGGCCGTTGAGCGCGACGACCAACCCGCCGAACGGCTGCTCGAGGCGCAGCCGCCCGCCCAGCTGGTGTGGGCTGTCGAGCACCTCCTCGGCCAGCCGCTGCAACGTCGGGGCACGGTTGTAGGTGAAGCGCTGGTTGAGCGCGCTGTTCGTCGAGCCGCGCAGGTCGAAGTCGTCGAGCCAGATCACCTCGCCGAGCAACGCCGTCTCGCCGAGGCGCAGATCGGCGGTCGCGTAACCCGCCAGCCCCGTGCGCTCGATCCCGGCCAGACGGCGACGCTGGCCGTCGGCCTCGAGGTAGAGGCTCAGCCGATCGCCGAGCGCGAACAGCTCGACCCAGACGCCCGCCGCCGCGGTCCGATCGATCGCCGCGAGCAGGCGCTCGCGCGGCTGGAGGTAGAGCGCCGCGGCGCCGAACACCGCGCCGTCGATGGCGCGTAGCTCGTACGACGCGGCCGCCAGCGCGTCGCCCGGATCGCGGACGTGCTTGTTGGAGATCGCGTCGAGGTTGGCCGGGTTCACCAGGCCCCCCAGGAGGCGCAGCGCGTGGGCCTCGCTGGCCAGGCGCAGCTCGCCGCCGCGCAGCGCCAGATCCAGCCCGACCTCGTCCTGCTTGCGGATCGAGAGCAACAGGCCCCGCCCGAGCTGCGCGTAGAGGTCGCCGGCGGTGAGGCGAACGGCGCCGCGGTCGACCGTGCCGGCCAGCCGCTCGAGCACCAGGTCGTGCTGGTAGGCGCGCGACGGCCGGTCGAAGAAGCGCACGCCGTCCAACCGCGCGGCGAGCGACAGCTCGCCCTCGTTCGCGGTCAGGTTGAGGCGGCTGTGCGCCGCGCCGTAGTCGTCGTCGTCCTCCAGGCGGTTCTGGTTGTCGGCGTGGTAGGCGGCGGCCGCGGTCTCGGTGACCACCACCGTCGCACCCGGCTCGTCCGCCGCGGGCGCGAGGGCGCAGAGGAGCGCCAACAGGGTCACGGCTCGGCGAGCAGCGCGGAGATCACCGCCGCGTAGGCGGCCTCGTCCCCGCTCTTGAAGCCCGGATGCACCGCGGCGATCCGCCCCTGCCGGTCGACGAACAGGGTAAACGGCACTGAGCCGCGCGGGTTGAGCTGTGCGCCGACCGCGCCCTCCTCATCGAGCGCCACGGTCACCTTCCAGGCCTTCCGCCCGGCGACCGAGCGCACGGTCGCGCGCGTCTCCGGCCCGTCGGTGGCGATCGCGACGACGCGCAGCGCCTCGCCGTGCTTGGCCGCCAGCGCGCTGAGCGCGTCCAGCTCCTGTTTGCACGGGCTGCACCAGGTGGCCCAGAAGCTGATCACGCCGACCTTGCCGGTCAGGTCCTTCTCGCGCAGCCGCTTGCCCTCGAGCGTCGTGACCGTGAAGCGCGCCAGCGCCGGGCGATCCGCCGGCGCGGCGAGCTCGGCCGCACCGGCCAGGCCAGGCAGGCCGGCGAGCACGATCGCGGCGACGAGGCGGATCACAGCCTGGCCTCGAAGATCGCCGCGAGCGCGGTCAGGTCGGCACCGGTCGCGATGCGCAGGATCTCCATCGTGCACACCTCGACCAGCATGTTCATCGGCGTCAGCGCCTGGTCGTAGTAGGCGGCGAGCTGGAAGCTCGGGTCGGCGACGACCGAGAAGTCGAGCGCGTACTGCGCCTGCCAGGCGGCGGCCAGCGCCGCGTCGGCGGGTTCATAGAGATCATCTTCGAACAGCGCGACGACGATCGCGAGCCCCCGCGCCGCGTACTGCTCGTGGTAGCCCTGCAGCGTCGGCTGCTCCTCGCGGCAGCCGGCGCACCAGCCGGCGGCGGTGGTGAGCAGCAGCAGTTGACGCGTCTCGTCGCGGTAGACGTCACCGAGCGCGAAGACCGCGCCGTCCGCGCCGACGAAGCCGAGGTCGGCGAGCGTCGCCCCCTGCCGCACGCCGTAGGGCGGCGGCGGGTAGTCGGCGCGCGGTCCGGGAGGGCAGCTGCCCTGCCCGTCGGTCTCGCCACAGCCGGCGAGCAGCACCAGAACGGCCAGCCAGGGTCGCATCCCGGTCACGTAGTCCGGGCCGCCGCGGAGGTCAACGGGGCGCATACGCCAGCCAGGTGAGGCAGGGGACATCGACGCTCAGCGTCGCGCCGTCCGCCGCGACGCTCCCTTCGCCGGCCGCCTGCCAGACCCCCTCGGGGACGTGCGTGCCGTCGGCGAGCGTACAGCTCAGCCCGCCGAGCACGAACAGATCGACCACGCTCGAGACCGGCAGCGCCGCGGTGTTGGTCAGCCGCGCCGCGAACGGCGCGCCGCTGACGTCCCCTTCGGGGGAGAAGGCGACCACCTCCACCGCGTCGTGTCCGGCGGGCAGGCAGGCCGACGTCGTGCTGGCCGGCAGCCGAACCGCCGCGAGCGCGTCGTAGCCGGCCGTGCTGACGAAGCGCGCCGGCGCGACGTCGAGCTCGAGCCCGCCGGCGAAGACCACCGTGCGCACCGTCTGCGCGTCGCCGCGCGGCGGCAGGCTCGTGGCCCGCGCGGTCGCCGGCAGGACGTAGGGCGCCGCGATGCTGACCGCCGCCTGGTCGAGCGGCAGGGCCAGCGGACAGTAGACGGTTGCCCGATCGGCGCCGGGCGAGAGCACGCGCATCACCGCCGCGGTCATGCACCGGCCGCTCGCCGGCACCTCGACGGTGAAGAGGCCTTGCGCGTCGGCGCGGGCCGGCCAGACGCACTGCAGCTCGCCGCTCGGGTGGAGCCGCACGCACAGCTGCGCCCGCGCGTCGACGATCCCGGCGCCGCCCTCGTCGGTGATCCGGCCGCTCACCGTCACCACCCAGGCGGCGCTCGCCGG
>JBFYZW010000035.1:0-19583 GCA_041309305.1 Deltaproteobacteria bacterium
GCCCCCGGCGACGCCAGCGCGTCGCGCACCATCCGCGCGGCGGTCGGCGTCCGCGCGAAGTCGCGCCGCAACGCGCGCTTGAGCAACCAGGAGGGCTCGGCGTGCTGCTCCACCTCGAGCTCGCCCTCCTCCGCCGCCTCGCGCAACAGCGCGTCGATCGCCTCGCGATCGGCGACGGTGTCGTCGCCCGACGGGCCGGCGCGCGCCACGTCGGGCAGCGCCGCCGAGATCAAAAACAGGACAACCGAAAGACTCGCGCAAGTCTTGGTCATGTGGTCGAGGCTACGCAACGATGGCGATCCACGCAAATTATCGGCCATGTACGAGCCGGACCGCGAAGAAGCTGTCCGCGGCGTGCAGGTCCGTCCAGGTGCGCACGACCTCCGGCTCCCCGGGCAGTTGTTTGCATCTTTCAACGAATGGGCGCAGCACCGGGTTCTCGATCGGGCCGACAACAAACTCCGGGTGCCGACGCAGAAAGGCGGTGACGCGACCTGGGCCTTCGGGCTCGGTGACAGTGCACACCGCGTAGACCAGCACCCCGTCGGGCGCGAGGACGCTCGCCGCGGCGTCGAGCAGGCGGTCTTGCAGGGCGCACAGCTCGCGCATGATCGCCGGCCCGCGAGCCCGCAGCTCCGGGTTGCGGCGCAGCGTGCCGAAGCCGGTGCACGGCGCGTCGACCAGCGCGGCGGCGACCTTCGGCTGGCCCTGCTGCGCCAGCCACCGCCCCAGCACCTCCGGCTCGGTGGCGTCGAGCGCCTCGAGGCGAAGGCTCCTGAGGCCCAGCCGCTCGGCGTTGCTGGCGATGAGCCGGGTCTTGGCCGGGTGGACATCGGTGGCCAGCACCACCCCCTGGTCGCCGGCGAGCTCGGCGAGGTGGGTCGCCTTGCCGCCCGGCGCGGCGCAGGCGTCGAGCACCGCCTGGCCAGGCTTGGGGTCGACCAGGGTGGCGACCAGCTGCGCGGCGGGGTCTTGCACCGCAAACCAACCCTCGGCGAAGCCGGGCAGCTCGCCGACGTAGCCAGCACCGCGTACCCAGAGCGTGTCGGGGAACTCGGCCGGCAGCGTCACCTCGCCGCGCACCCCGGCGATCGCCTCGGCGAGCTGCTCGCGCGTCGCCCTCAGGCGATTGACCCGCAGTGACAGCGGTGGGCGCTCGTTGTTCGCCCGCATCCACGCCTCGAGCCCGCCCGCGTCGCGCAGCTTGAGCACCTCGTCCAGCACCCAACGCGGGTGCGACTCGCGGATGGCGAGCGCGGCCAGGGGATCGACGTCGTCGTGCGGCTCAGGCAGCTGCCGATGGTCGTTGAGGGTTGCAACCTTCCGCAGCACCGCGTTGACGTAGCCGGAGGCGTGCCGGTAATCCTCGGCGATCAGGTTGACGGAGTCGTTGACGGCCACCGGCGGTGGGACGCGGGTGTGCAGCAGCTGGTAGACGCCCAGGCGCAGCGCGGCGAGCACCGGGGGTTGGAGGTTGCGCATCGGCCGGTCGGAGAGCTGGGCGATGATGAAGTCGAGGTGCACGAGGTGGCGCAGCGTGCCGTAGACCAGCTCGGTGGCCAGGCCCCGGTCGCGGCCGGTGAGCCCGGCGCGCTCGAGCGCGACGTTGAGCGCCCGGTCGGCGTAGGCGTCGTCCTGCGCGACGCGCAGGAGCACGCGGTGGGCGATTCGGCAGGCGCGTGGACCGCCTGACGGCTCGAGCTTCACGGCAGCTCCAGGCGCAGCATCGTCGCCAGCGCGTCGGTGATGTCGACCAGGCGCAGCGGCTTCTGCAAAAAGCGGTCGGCGCCGGCGCCGAGCGAGCGGACGCGCGCGTCCTCGATGCTGGCGCTGACGGCCAGGATCTTGGTCGAGGCCAGCGTCGGGTGCTCGCGCACCCGGGTGATGATGCTCAACCCGTCGAGCACCGGGATGTAGAGATCGACAACCAACAGGTCGACCGGGTGCTCCTCGAGCCGCTCCCAGGCGGTGGCGCCGTCGTCGGCCTCGAGCAGACGGAGGCGCGGACCGGCGGGGCGCTCGTTGAGGCGCTGCACCGCGGCGGTGAAGCTGTCGCGGATCAACGGGTTGTCATCGACGACCAGGACGACGTACGGCTCGGGGGTGGTCGTCATCGCCTGACCCTACCCCAAAAGCCGTGTCCGACACACCTCTCAGCTCGGCTGCGGCTCGCTCTGCGCCTTCTCGCGCTGGCGCTGCTCGTCCTCGAGCGCCTGCTTGCGCGACAGCTTGACCTTGCCGCCGTCGATGCCGATGCACTTGACCAGCACCTCGTCCCCCTCCTGCAGCACGTCCTCGACCCGCTTCACCCGCTTCGGGGCGAGCTCGGAGATGTGCACCAGGCCGTCGGTGCCGGGGAAGATCTCGACGAAGGCGCCGAAGTCGGTGATCTTGCGCACGTTGCCGAGGTAGAGCTTGCCGATCTCGGCTTCCTGCGTCAGGTCCTTGATCATCTTGATCGCCCGCTGCGCCGCCTCGCCGTCGGCGCTGGCGACCCGCACCGTGCCGTCGTCCTCGACGTTCACCTGGCAGCCGGTGCGCGCGACGATGTCCTTGATCACCTTGCCGCCCGGCCCGATGACGTCGCGGATCCGGTCGACCTTGATCTTGAAGCTGGTGATGCGCGGCGCGAACAGCGACAGCTCCGGCCGGGTCTTGTCGATGCTCTCGGCCATTCTGCTCAGGATGTGCAACCGGCCCTGGCGCGCCTGCTCGAGCGCCGTCTCGAGGATCTTGCGGTCGACGCCGGTGACCTTGATGTCCATCTGGATGGCGGTGATCCCCTCGGCGGTGCCGGCCACCTTGAAGTCCATGTCGCCGAGGTGGTCCTCGTCGCCGAGGATATCGGTGAGCACCGCGACGTCGTCCCCCTCCTTGATCAGGCCCATCGCGATGCCAGCGCACGGCCCCTTCATCGGCACGCCGGCGTCCATCAGCGCCAGCGAGCCGCCGCAGACGGTGGCCATCGACGACGAGCCGTTCGACTCGAGGATCTCGCTGGTGACGCGCACGGTGTAGGGGAAGTCCTCGTCGAGCTCGATCAGCGCCTCGAGCGCCCGGCGCGCCAGCGCGCCGTGGCCGACCTCGCGCCGACCCGGGCCGCGCAGCATCTTGACCTCGCCGACGCTGAAGGGCGGGAAGCTGTAGTGGAGCAGGAAGTTGGCGTAGCGGTCGCCGGTCAGCTCCTCGAGCTTCTGCTCGTCCTGGCGGGTGCCGAGCGTCGCGACGACCAGCGCCTGCGTCTCACCGCGGGTGAACAGCGCCGAGCCGTGGGTGCGCGGCAGGTAGCTGACCTCGGTGGTGATCGGCCGCACGTCGGTGAGGCCGCGCTTGTCGATCCGCTTCTTGGTCTTGATGATCATCTGACGCACGAGGTTGTACTTGAGGTCCTCGAGGATCCCCTCGACCTCGCCGCGCCGCTCGCTCAGCGCCGGGTCCTTGGCCGCCAGCTGCGCCAGCAGCTCCTCGTGTGCCTTGTCGAGCGCCGCGTAGCGCGGCTGCTTCTCGGCGATGGCGTAGGCCGCCTCGAGCTTGGCGTAGACAAACTCACGCACCAGCGCCACCAACGCCTCGTCGCGCTTCGGCGGGGTGAAGGCGCGCTTCGCCCGGCCACCGGCCTCGGCGAGGATCTCCTCCTGCGCCTTGATGATCGGCTGCGCCGACTCGTAGGCGAACAGCAGCGCGTCGATCATCACCGCCTCGGGGATCTGCTCCCCGCCGCCCTCGACCATGACGATCGCGCTCTTGCTGCTCGAGACGAACAGGTTGAGGTCGGCCTCGCCCTTCTGCTCGTGGGTCGGGTTGGCGACGAACTGACCGTTGACGCGGCAGACGCGCACGCCGGCGATCGGGCCGAGGAACGGCATGTCGGAGAGCATCAGCGCCAGCGAGGCGCCGCACATCGCCAGCGTGTCCGACGGGTGGTTCGGGTCGAACGAGAAGACGTTGGCGATCACCTGCGATTCGAACGTCCAGCCCTCGGAGAACAGCGGCCGGATCGAGCGGTCGATCATGCGCGAGACCAGCGTCTCGTCGTCGCGCGCCTTGGTCTCGCGGCGGAAGTAGCCGCCCGGGATGCGCCCGGCGGCGGAGAGCTTCTCCTGGTAGTCGACCGTCAGGGGCAGAAAGTCGATGCCGGTGCGCGTGGTCGGCGCCGACTGCGCGGTGACCAGGAGCACCGTGTCGCCCGAGCGGACCCAGGTCGCGCCGCCGGCCTGCTTGGCGACCTTGCCGGTCTGGAAAGTGATGGTGTCGTTGCCGACGGTGACTGTTCTCTCGACGATGGGCATAGGTGATAACCGTGGCCGCGCTATCCGAGCGGGCGTTCGTGGGCGCCGGGGCGCCAAAAAGAAGTTGTGGTACGCGCGCCAACCGTGACGCGCTGGCCGCGCTACTTGCGCAGGCCGAGAGCCTTGATCAGGTTCTTGTACCGATTGGCATCCTTTCGCTTCAGATACTCGATCAGTCGCTTGCGCTGACTGACCAGCATCAACAGCCCACGGCGCGAGTGGTGGTCCTTCTTGTGGATCTTGAAGTGCTCGGTCAGCCCGTTGATCCGCTCGGTGAGCAGGGCCACCTGCACCTCGGGGGACCCGGTGTCAGTGCCGTGGGTGCGGAATTTGTCGATCAAGCTCGCTTTGGTCGCGGTAGCCAACGCCATGGTTCACCTCGTGCGTCAGTCGCGAACACCTCCGGCGTGGTGGAGGTGCCGTCGTGGATGGCCGGCTAATTATGCTGCGGGTCCCGGACTGTCAAGCGCGGCCGGGCCGCCTACAGGGTGATCGAGTTCTCCTGAGGCGGTCGATTCCGCTGGACAACCGGTCCGTTGATTGATCGAAACCTCCCGCCGGGCGTGTCGCTCGGCTGTGGGAGGTCGGCTGCCGTGGCGCGTGTGACCCAGGCCCTACAGATCCAGAACGACAACGAGCTCCGAGCCCTCGCCTTCTTCGAACGGACTCTCGGTGCACTTCCTGACCCACGACGACCGGAAGGGATTCGGTATCCTCTGCGCACCGTTGTCGTCACCGCGCTCATGGCGATGATCTGCGGTTGTGACGATGCCGAAGCCATGGAACTCTGGGGCGAGACCAATTCCGAATGGTTGAAGGGATTCCTCGAGCTGCCCCACGGCGCGCCCACGCAAGATGTGTTCCTCGCCGTATTCGGTGCGCTTGATCCGGAGGCGTTCCGCGCCGTCTTTCGTGCGTGGGCTGAGCTGTTGACGCTGCGTCTCGAGCCGGAGTCTCGCCACATCGCCATCGATGGCAAGACCAGCCGTCGGAGCTTCGACGCTGCCGCCGGTCGACCGGCGATTCACACCGTGAGCGCATGGTTGGCCGAAGCCGGGCTGGTGCTGGGGCAACGGAAGACCGAAGACAAGTCGAACGAGATCACCGCCATACCGGAGCTGCTTCGAACGCTCGACATCAAAGGCGCCACCATCACCATCGACGCGATGGGCTGCCAGACCGAAATCGCATCGACCATCATTGCCGGCGGCGGGAACTACGTGCTCTCCGTGAAGGAGAACCAGCCCACCCTGCGCCAGGACATTGCGACGACCTTCGCCCAGGCCGCAGATGAACGACGGCGTTCCCGGGATGAGCTCGAGCGACCCTCCCTCGAGATGTTCGAGGAGACAGACAAAGAACACGGCCGACTCGAACGGCGCAACGTGAAACTCTGCCGCGACCTGCGTTGGTTGACGGCACCGGAGCGGTGGTCGGGTCTGGCGTTTTTGGCGGAGGTGACGCGCGAGAGAACCGTCATGTCGACGCAAAAGACGTCGGTGGAGACCGTGCATTACATCGGCAGCGATGGGAAGGCATCCGTTGCGACGGCCGCGCGCACCATCCGCCGCCACTGGGGCATCGAAAGCGAGCTGCACTGGGTGCTCGACATGGCGTTTCGCGAGGACGAAGCGCGTCACCGCGCCCGAAACACGGCAGAGAACATGACCACGCTGCGCCACTTCGCGCTCAACGTCGTCAAGCAGGACGGTGAACGAAAGGTCGGCATCGCCACCTGTCGCAAGCGTGCGGGGTGGGACCGTTCGTACCTCATCAAGTTGCTCACGGCGGCCAGCACGCAGCCGCCGGCGCGCCCCGCTGGGCGAGCACGCAGTCGAACTTGATTAGGGGTAGATATTATTGTCGGTCATTCGGAGCCAGCGGACGTCGGCTGGCGCGACGCCTCGCCGCCGCGGCGCACGGCGAGAGCTGTTGGCGCTCGCCCCGCGCCGCGTCACCGAGGTGTCGCGCCGACGAACCGTGGTCGGGACCGAAGCGGTTATGCGCTCAGAGAGCCGAGACAAGCACTGCGGGGCGGCTGGCCCATAGTGCGCCGCGGTTGCGAGCGGCCCAAAGCTCTCGCGGCGCGGCGCGCTATGGGTCAGCCGCCCCCGCCACCTGCCGAGAACTCGACCGCCCTGCAACCAACGGCCGTCTACGCCCCCCGGCGTCGCGGCCCGGCCGAACGGCCGCCGGTGAAAGAGGCCGCTGCGGCAACTCACGCCGCGTGGGCCGGGCGAGATCAGCGAGGCGCGCGCGCTTGCGGCACAAGCCTATGCGCCCTCCCAACACCGCACAGCCCTGCGCCCGAAGCATGACCGAGCACCGTCGCGGTCCGGAGCGAGGCGCCGGAAGGGGCGAGCTTCACGGGCAGCTGTGGATGAACGGAATTTTGGAAATATACCGCAGATCATTCTAAACGGAAGCTCAACATTCACTCGCAACAGATTGAAATTATGACGGATTTTAGATCCGGCTTACCCCGGACCGATCGCGGGCCGGATCCGATTCCGACAGCGGTGGGCGAGTTCTCCACAGGCCCGTCCACAGGGCTCGGAGGCCCGAGCCGGCGCCGGAGGGGGCGTTATCGGGCGCCCTCGACCGCCTTGGCCTCTCGCCAGAGCCGGTCCAGCTCCTCGGGCGTCATCCGGGCGGGATCCAACCCCCGCTCGCGCAGGATCGCCTCGACGCGCCGGAACCGACCGGCGAACTTCTCGGTCGCGCCGCGCAGCGCCGACTCGGCGTCGACCCCGAGGTGCCGGCCGAGCGAGGTCAGCGCGAAGAGCAGGTCACCCAGCTCCTCGGCGACCCGCGCCCGCGGCTCCCCGGCGATCGCGTCGCGCAGCTCGCGCCACTCCTCGTCGACCTTGTCGGCCACGTGCGCCGCGTCGGTCCAGTCGAAGCCGATGGCCGCCGCCTTCTCGGCCGTCCGCGTGGCGCGCAAGAGCGCTGGCAGTGTCTTCGGCACCCCGTCCAGGCGGCTGCGCTCGGCCCCGCGCTCGGCCGCCTTCACCCGCTCCCAGTGGCGCAACGCCCCCGGCGAGTCGTCCGTCCGCTCGCGGGCGAAGACGTGCGGGTGGCGACGCACCAGCTTGTCGGCGATCGCGCGCGCGACCGCGGCGAGATCGAGCGTGCCTCGCTCGGCGCCGACCTGGGCCTGAAAGACGATCTGCAGCAGGAGATCGCCGAGCTCCTCGGCGTGGGCCGCGGGATCGCCCCGATCCATCGCCTCGAGCAGCTCGTAGGTCTCCTCGAGCAGATAGGAGCGCAGCGAGGCCAGGTCCTGCTCGCGATCCCAGGGGCAGCCGTCGGGCGCGCGCAGCCGGGCCATGATCCGACACAGCTCGGCGACGGCTTCTCCTGCGGCGCGGTGAGCGTCCATCTGGGCGGCGGATGTAGCACAGGCGTGGGCCGAAGAGAACGGCGGTGTGCGCGGAGGCTCGACGGCGGGTCAGCGCGCCCACGGGTGGCCGGGCTTCTTGCTGGCGTGTTCGGCTCTGTGTTAAGCGACGGCGGTGGAGATGGAGCGCTGGTGGCCTACGCGAAGCTGAGCTCAACCTGCCTCGGTCGCAGCATCCTGGCGGGCGCGTGCCTGGGCGTCCTCTGGCCGGCGGTCGGCCACGCCCAGATGGGCCTGCCCTACCTGGCGGAGCCGGACGACGACAGCTGGAAGGAGCCCGCCGCGCCGGCGCCGGCCGCGGCGAAGCCCACGCCGCCCCCTGCACCCGCCGCAACCCCGGAGGCCCCGGCTGCCGCCGAGCCGATGGCGACCGCCGCCGGGCCGAGCGGTGGAGTCAGCCCGAGCCACGTCTACGGTCTGTGGCACAAGCGCCGCGCGGCGCTCACGCAACAGAACCAGGGCGAGGCCCAGCGGTTGCTGCAGGAGATCATCGAGGCGCGCGAGCAGGCCGGTTGGCCCAACATCTTCGTCCTCGGCCAGGCCCTCGCTCGGGAGAGCACCCGCGCCGCGGCGCAGGGGAACATCGGCGAGGCGGAGCGGCTGGGCGAGGCGGCGGTCGCTCTGGCCCCGCACCTGCCGGCGACCCACATCGCGTTGGCGCGCGCCGCCTGGCGCAAGCACGCGTTCACCGCAGCGATCGGCAGCTACGTCCGCGCCTACCTGTTGACCTGGACAGAGCCGCCGCTGTTCTGGGGTCGGATGACGACCATCTGGTTGGCGATGATGATCGCGGCGCTGTTCGCCTGTGCCTGCTTCGCCGCGTTGGTGGTCTACCGGCACGGGCGGCTCTTGGTGCACGATCTCCACCACCTGCTGCCCCGCGGCGCGACCCGCGTGCAGGGAGCGCTGTTCGGCGTCGCCGCGCTGCTCGCCCCGGTCTTCTTCCGACTGGGCGTGACCTGGACCCTGCTGGTCTGGATCCTCTTGCTCGGCCTGTACTACGAGCGCCGTGAGCGCATCGGCGCGACGGTGGCGCTCGCGGTCCTGGCTGCGATCGCGCTGCTGTTGCCGCCGGCGTTGAGCTACTTCGCCTACCCGGGCTCTCGGGAGGAGGCGGCCTACCTGGCCGCGCGGGATCTGGACAGCGAGGCGGCGGCCGAACGGCTCGCCGGGCTGAACGACCTCGATGGGGACGAGATGCTGATCCTGGGCATGCGCGCCAACTGGACCGGAGAGCTCGAGCGCGCGGTCGCCTGGTTGAGACGGGCACAGGAGCTCGGCTACGCCGACGCGGCGCTGTTGACGAGCCTCGGCAACCTCGAGTACCGGCTCGGCCGTGCCCGCGAGGCCATCGACTTCTACGAGAAGGCCGTCGCGGTCGATTCGGACGCGGCGGTCGCCTACTTCAACATGTCGCGCATCTACCACCAGCTGACCGAAGGGAAGAAGGGCGGAGAAGCACACCGGCGGGCCTTCGACATCGACTACGACCGGGTCGAGCGCATGGACCGGCTGGCCAAGCGCATGGGCCAAGGCTACGTCGTCCCGGCCGAGCTGCCGGACGCAGTGGTGCGCCAGGGCTTGAGCGGCAGCCCCGAGGCGGAGCGGGCCGCCCGTCAGGTCTGGCGCTGGATCGGCGGGCGGGTCCTCGACCGCGTGCACTTCGCTGCCGCCGCGCTCGGCGGCATCGTGCTCATCGTGCTCCTGGCGCTCGCCCGGCGGGCGTTGCGCCCCTCCGCCGGCTGCGGGCGCTGCGGCGCCGCCGCCTGCCGGCGCTGCAACCCGGAGATGAGCGACCAGGCGGTCTGCGGCCAGTGCCACCACGCCTTCGTCGCTCAGGACGGCGTCGACCCCCAGGCGCGGGTCAAGAAAGAGATCGAGGTCCACCGCTACCAGGCGCGCACGGCGCAGGTCCGACGGGTGCTGTCGTTGCTGCTCGTCGGCACCGGCCCGATCCTCGCCGGTCAGCCGCTGGTCGGCATGGGGTTGTTGCTGCTCTACACCAGCGCGTTGATCGGCGTGCTCTGCGCCATCGACGTGTTGCCCTGTCCAGCGCTCGATCTGCAGCACACCTGGGTCGTCTCGCTGGTCCTCGCCAGCCTGCTGGGGCTCGCGACCTACGTGGTCGGGACCTGGCACGCGCAGCGTACGGAGAGGCGTTGAACGATGGCGCTGCGCGGCACCCTCAAGGACTTCGGCATCGCCGACATCTTCCAGCTGATCGGGCATCAGGGGAAGACCGGCGTCCTGGTGGTGCGCAACCGCGACCAGGAGGTGCAGATCTACTTCAAGGACGGCGGCGTGGTGCGCGCCGAGTCCTCGACCCGCCAGAAGCGCGAGCTGCTCGGAGCGATGCTGGTCCGCGCCGAGGTGATCACCGACACACAGCTCAAGGAGGCGCTCGACAGCCAGCAGAAGACGCTCAAGCGGCTGGGCGACATCTTGATCGAGAGCGCGGCGCTCGACGCGAAGACCCTGCGCGAGTTCGCGCGCCTCCAGACCACCGAGACGATCTACCGGCTCTTCTTGTGGGACGGCGGCAGCTACGAGTTCAACCAGACCGAGGTGCACAAGGACCCCGACGTCGATCTGCTGCGCAGCGAGAACGTGCTGATGGAGGGCTTTCGCCAGGTCGACGAGTGGCCGATGATCCGCCGGCGGATCACCGGCTACGGCATGGTCTTCGAGCGGCTCGAGGACCTCGACCAGCTCACCGCCGCGGCCGAGGGCGCCAAGCCCGCCGGCGACGACGATCTGAACCTGGACGATGCGTTCGGCGACCTGGAGGGCGGCTCGACCAGCCGCGATCCGCGGCTGAAGAACATCGGCCAGAACGAGCGGATCGTCTACCACCTGGTCGGCCAGGACCGCGACGTGCAGAAGATCATCGACCTGTCGCGCCTCGGGGAGTTCGAGACCTGCAAGGCGCTGGTCACCTTGATCGAGGCGCAGATCATCACCGCGCTGGCCGAGGGGCACCGCAAGCCCAGCGCCGAGCCGGCGGTCGGCGGCATCCTCGCCCCGAGCCGGTTCGCCTGGTTGCCGGCGCTGACCCGGGTCGTGCTCTACCTGACGCTGGTCGCCGGCGGCCTGTGGGCGATCGGTTATTGGGGGCTGGCGACCCAGCGCGACTGGCTGCAGTCGCTGCGCGCGTTGACCGGCTACACCGACGTCGAGCTGCAGAGCGCGATCAGCAAGGGGCAGCTGGCCAAGCTCCGTCGAGCCCTCGAGGTCTACCGGGCCGAGAAGGGCGGCTACCCGCCGACGTTGACCACCCTGGTCGAGGAGCGGCTGCTCGAGGCCGACGACCTGCGCTTCCCCTGGCGTCAGCCCTACGTCTACGTGCCGGAGAACGACCGCTACCAGCTCCTGCGCCCGATCTTCTGACGCTTGGCGACGTTGCGACCGCCGTCCTGAGCGCGGGGGTGGCGTTCCCTTCGCCGGAGCACCATGGTATGAATTTTGGCCCGTCGATCGCGTCCACGTCTGGACGGTTCGGCCAACCCTGGTGAGGAGTACGACGATGAAACGGCGCATCGGCTGGATGGTTGGGGCGGTAGCTGGCACGGCGCTCTTCGCCTGCAACGGCGAAGAGGAAAGCAACGGGAGCTGCAGCGAGGACTTCGACTGTCCGGTGGGCGAGGTGTGCAACGGCGCGACCGCTGACGCGAAGGGGAGCTGCACCGCGGCGAGCCCGGGCGCCGAGCGCGACTTCGGGCGGGTCGCGCTCTCCTTCGCCGGCGACGAGACCTACCTGTTGGGGCTCTTCGCGCTGCCGACCGGCGAGGCGGCGGCCGACGAGAACCCGGTGACGTTCACGCTCAGCGCCGGAGGCGGGGCAGGGGGGGCGTTGCGCCTGGCCCGGCCGGCGCGACCGGCCGTGGAGCTCGACCAGGCCTACTGGACCGCGCGGCTCCGTGTCGAAAAAGAGCGGCGGGCGGCGATCGACCGGTTGGTCGGCGATCTGCGGGCCGGCCGGCGAAGCGTGACCCCAGCGGCGCTGCGCCAGGCCGGTGACTGTTCGGCCTGCGCAGCCAGCACCACCGAGATGTGCTGGCAGGGCAGCTGCACCAGCGCGCCGGTGCTCACCTCGGCGGTCGACGGGAACGACCTGCCGTGCACGCTGGTCGGCGTCGTCAGCTCCGGGGACATCAAGGTGAACGTCCTGCTCGACGACGATGACGACACCGGCGGCGCCAGGAGCGCGGCGACCAGCGCGGCGACCGCCTTCGCGCAGGCGGTCGGCCGGGCGCTGGACTTCATCGGTCAGAACAGCGGGCACGCCGGCAGCCTCGACCGCGACAACGACGGCCGGATGACCGTGGTCTTCACCGAGAAGCTGACCAACGTCGATCCGGCCTATGTCGGCGGCTTCAGCTTCAAGGACTTCTTGCCCGCGACCGACAGCGAGGCCTCGGGCAACGAGGCCGACCTGATGTGGGCGCGCGTGCCCACCGCCCAGACGATGGCCACCTGCCCACCGACTGGCTGCAGCGGAATCACGCAGGAGCTGGCCATCGGCACGATGGTGCACGAGTACACCCACCTGGTGAACTTCGCGGTCCGGGTCTACGGCGCGGGCGCCGCGGCCGAGGAGAACGAGACGCTCTGGCTCGACGAGGCGATGGCTCATCTGATGGAGGACGTCTGTGGCTTTGGCGCCTCCAACGTCGGCGCCGCCGCCTACGCGCTCGACCAGTGGCCAAATGCGACCTTCGCCGGCCCCGAGGACTCGGTCGAACAACGTGGCATGGCCTACCTGCTGCTCCGCCACATCGTCGACCGCCAGGGCGCGGCGAGCGGCGCGGCGAACGCGCTGGCGGCCAACGGCGCGTACAAGATCCACGGCCTGCTCGCCGACGAGAGCGCGCGGGGCTTTTTGCACACGCCGTTCCAGAGCCGCGGCGCCGATGGGATCTGGCAGTGGATGCTCGCGACCTTCGCGACCAACAACGCCGAGGTGACCGAAACCGCCGCCCAGACCTCCCCCTACCTCCCGCCGGTGACCGTGCCACAGACCGGTCAGCGCACCGGCTTCGACCCGTTCGGCATCTTCAGCGACGCGCGCGGCCTGAGCATCACGATGCAGGGCCCCGGCCTCGGCGACGGCAGCACCGACGAGCTGACCGACTTCAGTGAGCCGTTCAGCTCCGAGATCGAGGTCTCGAGCGCGGTCTACTACCTGGTCAACGGCATCGACGGGGAGCTGGTGCTCACCGGCCGGGGTGACGCGTTCACCGATTTCCACCTCCGCGCCCAACGGGTGTGGTGATGCTGCCGCTGCTCTTGGCCCTGACCATCGGCGCGGCCCCCGGCGAGGAGACCGTGGCTGGGACCGTGCGGGTCACCAAAGGCGGGGGCCTCGGCGATCCACGCGCGGTCTCGCTCGCGACGCCGGAGGGCGCCCTCCGCCTGCACGGCGCGCTGGTCGTCGAGGTCGAGCGGCTGCAGTCAATCAGCGTCGAGGTCATCGGTCACCGCCGCGACGACGGCTTCGAGGTGAAGGCCTACCAGATCCTCGACGTCGGCGGCGGCGCCCGCCCGCTGGTCGGGACGTTGGTCGAGCTGCCGAGCGGGTTCGGCCTTCGCGACGGCACCGGCACCGACATCCCCTTGAGCCTGCCGCCCCGCTCGCGCGAGCGGTTGAGCGACAAGGCCGGCGCCAAGCTGTGGGTGCACGGCAACCGCCTGCTCAGCGGCGAGCTCAAGGTGCTCAAGTACGGGATCCTACGCGACCCACCGCCGAAGGCGGTCCAGCCCTGAACGACGGGCCGCGACCACGGTGGACCGCCGATCACTCACCTCGCCCCGGGGACGGGGCGACAGCGATGGAGGAAGACAGATGCGCATCGTCATGGCACTCGCTCTCGGAGTCTTGCTCGTGGCCGCCAGCGTCGAGGCTCAGGACATCGACCCGCTGGCCGAGCTGGCCGCGCTCGGCGAAGGCGCGGTGGCGACCGGACCGGAGGGCGGCGGTTCGATCCGGGCCAAGAAGGACGCCGACCTGACCGCCTCCCAACGGCTGAAGGATCCGAACAACCTCGAGGGCAAGGTCGAGGCGGTGAGCACCAAGGGCTTTCCGCTCGTCGCCGTCACCTTGAAGGTCACCCAACCGGCCAAGCAGGGCGCCGGCAAGGACCAGGCGAAGAACGCCACGCTGGTGGTCGTGCCGCTGCTCAAGGTCACCGACAAGAAGGTGGCGATGGAGGATCCGGCGACGCAGCTCAACGCCGGGGCCTTCTACCTCAAGAAGGGCGACAAGGTCGCGGTCCGCCTCGGCACCAACAAGGGCAAGTACTGGGAGGCGGAGTACATCGAGCGCAAGTAGATGAGCGGCGAAGAAGGCGGCCACGGCGAACCCGTCGCGCGCGCCAGGGAGTCACTCCGACCGGCCGGAGCAGCGCCGCCGCCGGCGTCGCCAGCGGCTCGTTGGCGCGCCTGGGCCGGCCTTCGCCCGACGCTCGCCGTGTTGGTCGCGGCGAGCGCGGCGTTGCTGCTCGCGCCGGCCTCGACGCAGAGGAACCTGCCGACCGATCCACGGCTCCTCGGCTCGCCGGCGCCGGAGAAGATCAAGGCCCCGTTCGACTTCGAGGTGGTCGACGAGGAGGCGACCGATCGGCTGCGCGCCGAGGCGGCGGCGGCGGCGCGGCGAGCCTACGACTTCGATACCCGGCTAGCGCCCGCGACCGCGAAGCGCATCGACGCGGCGTTCGCCGCGGTCAGTGAACGGCGCGCCACCTTCCGCGATGCCCACCCCGAGCTCAACCAACCGGAGCGGCTCTCGCGCGCGGCGCTGGCCCGCCTGGACGAGGCGCTCGGCGCAGCGCTGGAGGAGGTACGCCCCGAGTTCGAGCGGCTGCTCGGCACCCCGCTCGAGGCCGCCGAGCTCGCCGTGCTGCGCGACGCCGGGTTCGAGCCCGAGATCGGGCGGGCGATGTCGGCCCTGGCCGGCGAGCTCCTCGCCGCGCCGGTGATCGCCGAGCGGGAGGCCCTGCGCGACGATGCGGCCACCGGCATCACCGTCCAGCGCGTCCCCGACGACGGAGCCCCGGACCTGGTGATCAACGACGTGACTCAGATCCCCGATCGAGACGCGCTCGTCGACCGCCTCCCCGGGTTGCTCGAGGACCGCCTGCCGTTGTTGACCACGGAGCAACGGGCCACGCTCGCCGGCCTGCTCGCGCGCCTGCTCGACGGCAACCTGACCGTCAACCTGAGGGCCACCGAGATCGCCCGGGAGCTGGCCCGCGTCTCGGTGAACCCGGTCAACATCTCGTTCAAGGAGGGCGAGACGCTGGTCCGTGACGGGGACCGCCTGAGCGCGCGGCACCTGGCCGTGTTCACCGAGCTGAACCGCCGCACCGGCGAAAAACCGCGCCTCGCCGCCGCGCTCGCCGTCGCGCTCTGGGTGCTGCTCGCCGTCGGCGTGGTCTTCACCCGCCAGGCGACGACACCGGTGACCGCGCCGCTCGGCCCGCGCGATCTCACCTTCGCCGCCGGACTGTTCATCGGCATGCTCCTGCTCTTGCGCGCCTGGAGCTCGGTCGCCGGGTTGATCCACACCTCGAGCGACGAGCTGTCCCTCGCGGCGCTGCTCGCGCTCGCCCCGGTCGCGGCCGGCAGCCTGATCGCGCGCATGGTCATGCGCCTCGACGTCGCGCTGGCCTTCGCGCTGGTCCAGGGGTTGACCATCGGCCTGTTCGCCGATCTCCCCCCCTGGTTCCTCGGCTATGCGGTGGTCGGTGCGGTGCTCGGCGCCCTGACGTTGCGCACCCTGGCCCGGCGCTCCGATCTGTTGCGCGCCGGCGGCCTGATCGGCCTCGGCCAGGCGGTGATGGCCGTCGTCGTGCTGCTCGGCGGCGAGCACAGCACGTTGCCGGCGAGCCTGGCGGTCATCGGGGCGGCCCTCGTCTCCGGGCCGATCGCCGCGGTCATCGCGCTCGCCTTCACCGCGGTCATCGAAGCGCTGTTCGGCTACACCACCGACCTCAAGCTGCTCGAGCTGGCCAACCTCAATCACCCGGCGCTCAAGGAGTTGATCGTCCAGGCCCCGGGCTCCTACCACCACAGCATCATCGTCGGCTCTCTGGTCGAGGCGGCGGCGGAGGAGATCGGCGCCAAGGCGCTGCTCGCCCGGGTGATGGCCTACTACCACGACATCGGCAAGGTGCAGAACCCGGGCTACTTCAGCGAGAACCAGCGCGGCGGCGCGAATCCGCACAACAAGCTGAAGCCAAACATGAGCGCGCGCATCCTCCGCCGACACGTCAGCGACGGGCTCGAGCTCGCCCGGCGACACCACCTCGGCGATCAGATCCAGGCCGGCATCGCCGAGCACCACGGCACGACGTTGATCAGCTTCTTCTTCCAGAAGGCGAAGGAGGCCGAGGAGGAGGGGCAGCCGGTCACCGAGGTCGACTTCCGCTACACCGGTCCGAAGCCGCAGAGCCGAGAGGCGGCGCTGGTGATGCTCGGCGACGCGGTCGAGGCGGCGGCCCGTTCGCTCGCCGAGCCGTCCCCGGCGCGCCTGCAGGGCCTGGTCCACCGCGTGATCAACCTCAAGTTCACCGACGGCCAACTGGACGAGTGCGACCTGACGCTGCGCGATCTCCACCTCATCGCCCGGGCGTTCGCGCGCGTGCTCGCCTCCATCTACCACGAGCGCCCCGAGTACCCCGGCACGCTGGGCGAGCTGAGCGGAAAGAAGAGCGATGGCGATCTCGATTCGAAACCGGCGCGGCGGCCCGACCCTGGCGACCTCGACCCTGCGACGGATCGCCCGGAGGATCTGCACCGCCTTGGGCTCGACTGAGACCGACCTGTCGGTCCTGGTGGTCGGGGATCGGCGGATGCGGGCGTTGAACCGGGTCTGGCGGGGCAAGGACCGCCCGACCGACGTCCTGTCGTTCAGCCAGCGGGAGGGGGAGGGGCCGGTGACCCCGCTTCTGGGCGACGTGGTCATCTCCGCTGACACCGCCGCCCGCCAGGCCAGGGCGCACGGGCACTCGTTGCGGCGCGAGATGGAGCGCCTGCTCATCCACGGCGTCCTCCACCTGCTCGGCCACGAGCACGAACAGGGCGGCGCCGCCGCGCGGCGCATGCGCCGGGCCGAGCTCCGACTCGAGCGCCTGCTGGCCGCTCGCCCCCCTCGCGGCCGGGGACGAGCGCGGTGACCCGACGCTGGCACCCACGACGGCTGGGTCCGTGGCTGTTCGGGATCGTCGGCGCCCTCGGCTTCCCGCTGGTCGTCGCGCCGCTCGGCGACACCCCGCTGCTCGACCGCGCCTGGGTGCCGCCGCGCGAGCTTCTGCTGGTCATCGCCGCCGTCTGGCTGGCGCGCGTCTGCGCCAGCGCGGCGCCGTTGGCGCAGAAGATGCGCGCCGCCTTCTCCGGTGGGCTGGCCTTCTTCCTCGTGCTCCTCTACTGGCTCGACATCGCGATGCGCCGCTACGGCGGACTGCCGCTGTGGCAGGCGGTGCCGGTCCTGCTCCTTCTGGCCAGCTACTGCGCCGCCTACTGGGCGCTGGTCCCCGCGCTGACCCACCTCGTGCGGCGGCTGGCGCTGCCTCCGCCGGTCGTCTTCGCCTGCGCGCTGGTGACCAGCGAGTGGCTGCGCAGCGAGCTGCTCACCGGCTTCCCCTGGGGGCTGTGGGGTTACTCCCAGGCCCGCAACCTGGCGCTGGTCCAGCTGGCCAGCATCGGCGGCGTCTTCGGCCTCAGCTTCCTCATCGCGCTGTGGGCTGGCGGCGTCGCGCAGGTGATCGACCGGTGGTCGGATCGCGCCGCGCGGGGGCGGGTGGCGCGGTGGCTGGTTGGCTCGTTGGTCACGGCCCACGCCGTCGGAGCGGTCCTCCTCTGTGGCCGAGCTCCGGATCGAGAGCTCGGCCTGCGCGCGGCGATCATCCAGGGGAACGTCGAGCAGCGAATCAAGAACCGCGGGCAGGAGCACCGTGAGAGCATCCTGCGCGCCTACGAGGAGCTGAGCGCCAGCGCGGTCGCCGACGGCGCGGAGCTCGTCGTCTGGCCCGAGGCGGCCTGGCCCGAGCACCTGCCGGCCGATCTGCGCCGCCTGCCGCGCGGCCCGACCACACGCTGGCTGCTCGGCGTGGCGACGATCGACACGACGCGCGAGCCCGGGCGCGCCGCCAACTCGGCCTTCTGGGCGGTCGAACGGCGCGTCGTCGCCCGCTACGACAAGCGCCACCTGGTCCCCTTCGGCGAGTACGTTCCGCTCCGCCGACTCCTGCCGGTCGAGCGCTTCGTCCCGGGCAGCATCGACTATCAACCCGGCTCGTCGGCTGCCCCGATCGGCTCCCCGCCCATCGGGGTGCTGATCTGCTACGACGGGATCTTCCCCCGGCTGGCGCGGCAGAGCGTCGCGGCGGGGGCGGTGTTGCTGGCCAACTTGACCAACGACGGTTGGTACGGTCGGTCGAGCGCCGCGTATCAGCACCACGACTTCTACGTCCTGCGCGCGATCGAGACCGATCGCTGGTTGATCCGCGCCGCCAACACCGGTCGCTCGAGCTTCATCGGCCCCGATGGCCGCGTCCACGGCGGCACCAGGCTCGCGACCCGCACGGTCACCGCCGGCCAGGTCTGGCCGAGAGAGACGGTCACCGCCTACGTCCGGCTCGGTGACTGGCCGGTGGCGTTAGCCCTCGGCGCGTGCCTGGCCGCTCTCCTCGAGCGCATCGCCGCCCGGCTGCGTCGCCGTCCCCCTGTTGACAACCCGACAGCGGTCGACCAAATAGAGTCGGACGACCACACGCCACCTTCTGGGGCGCTGCATTGAAGGGCCCGATGAGCAACCGCCAGCAGACGATCGACGACCTCCAGCAACGCATCGGCGAGCTGCGGAGGCACCTTTGACCTCCCGACGCTCGAGTTGAAGCTCGTCGACCTCGAGGCGCGCGCCGCGGACCCGGGTCTGTGGCAGGACGCCGACGCCGCGGCGGAGCTGCAGCGCCAACGCACCCGGGTCGAGCGTCAGGTGCGCGAGTTCCGCGACCTGGCCAAGGCGCTGAGCGACGCCCGTGAGCTCGACGAGCTGGCCGAGCAGGACGCGGAGATCGCCCGTGAGCTCGAGACGTCGCTGGCGCGCGTCTCGACCACGGTCGCGAAGCTCGAGCTCAACCGAATGCTCGGCGGGGAGTATGACCGCAACGACGCGCTGGTCTCGATCAACGCCGGCGCCGGCGGCACCGAGAGCCAGGACTGGGCGCAGATGCTGCTGCGCATGCTCGCCCGTTGGGCCGAGCGACGTGAGTTCGAACTCGAGATGCTCGACACCCAATTCGGAGAGGAGGCGGGGATCAAGAGCGCCGCCTTCGCGGTGCGCGGCCCCTACGCCTACGGCTACCTCAAGGCGGAGCAGGGCGTCCATCGCCTGGTGCGCATCAGCCCGTTCGACGCGGCGAAGCGCCGTCACACCTCGTTCGCCTCGGTGTCGGTCGCGCCGGAGATCGACGACTCGATCGTGATCGAGATCCGCGACGAGGATCTGCGCGTCGACACCTACCGCTCGGGGGGCGCCGGCGGACAGCACGTCAACAAGACCGAGTCGGCGGTGCGGTTCACCCACCTGCCCACCGGGACGGTGGTCGCCTGTCAGGCGGAGCGCAGCCAGCACAAGAATCGGGCCAAGGCGATGAAGATGCTCCGCGCCAAGCTGTTCGAGCTCGAGCTGCGTAAGAAGGAGGAGGCGAGCGCCAAGCTGGCCGGCGAGAAGAAGAAGATCGAGTGGGGTTCCCAGATCCGCTCCTACGTCCTCGCCCCGTACCGCCTGGTCAAGGATCACCGCACCGGCCACGAGGTCGGCAATGCCGACGCGGTGCTCGACGGCGACCTGGACGGCTTCATGGAGGCCTACCTGCTCGCCGAGGGGAACCAAC